>SVIE01000057.1 GCA_015069625.1 Clostridiales bacterium
GCAGATCCTGAAAAAATCGTTGTTGTTGGACCTGCTCCTTCAATCCGTGCAACGCTCGGTGAAGAATTCGGCATGCCAATCGGCACGAACGTAAACGGCAAGATGATTACTGCACTCCGTTATCTTGGATTTGACAAAGTGTTCGACGTAAACTTTGGCGCAGATATGACGATTTTAGAAGAAGCAAACGAACTTCTTGGTAGAATTAAAAACGGTGGCAAACTTCCAATGATCACCAGCTGTTCACCAGGTTGGATTAGATATATGGAATATTACTATCCAGATCTTATCGAAAACGTAAGTTCTTGCAAATCTCCACAACAGATGTTCGGTGCGCTTATCAAAACGTACTGGGCTGAAAAGAACGGAATCGATCCAAAGAACATTTACGTTGTATCAGTTATGCCTTGCGTAGCTAAAAAGTTCGAAAAGAATAGAGATAATCAAGCCGCTTCAGGATATCCTGACGTTGATGCAGTTATCACGACTAGGGAACTTGCAAGATTCATTAAAGAACGTGGTATTATGTTTAACGCTCTTTCTGATGGTGAAACGGATAACCCGCTCGGCGAATTCACGGGCGCAGGCGTAATCTTCGGTGCAACGGGTGGCGTTATGGAAGCAGCACTTCGTACCGCAGTTGAAAAGATTACGGGTAAAGAACTTGGCAAACTTGAATTTAACGAAGTTCGTGGTATGGAAGGTGTTAAAGAAGCATCTTACGACGTTGGCGGATTAACCGTTAAAGTTGCAGTTGCAAGCGGACTTAAAAACGCAAAAGTTCTTTGCGAAAAGATTAGAAATGGCGAAGCAGATTATCAATTCGTTGAAATTATGTGTTGCCCAGGCGGTTGTATCAACGGTGGTGGTCAACCTATCCTTGACAGTTTCACCAGAAGAAACGTTGATTATAAGACGCTTCGTGCAAACGCACTTTATAGTCAGGACGAAAAGGCAGTTCTTAGAAAGAGCCACGACAACCCAATTGTTAAAGATATTTATGAAACGTATCTTGGCGAACCAGGTAGCCACAAGGCTCACGAAATCTTACACACTTCTTACGTTAAGAGAGAAAAGTATTAAGATTAAGGCTTGTCTATAAAAAAGCAATAAAAATGGCGGAATAAATTTCCGCCATTTTTTGAATAGATAACGTATCGATAAAAGGAGTTGCAAATGGATTTTTTAACGCTTGCAAAAGAAAGATATTCGGTTAGAAGTTTTTCTACTAAACCTATTGAAAAGGAAAAACTTGATAAAATAATAAAAGCAGGTATGCTTGCTCCAACGGGGTGTAATCTTCAACCGCAAAGGGTGTTAGTGGTGCAAAGCAAGGAAGGTCTTGAAAAGCTTAAAAAATGTACTAAGTACACCTTTGGTGCGCCAGCCTGTCTTATTGTGTGCTATGATAAGACGGATTGTTGGACTAGAAAGTACGATAATAAAACGTGCGGAGAAGTGGATGCAAGTATCGTTACTACGCACATGATGATGCAGGCGTACGAGATAGGTATAGGTAGCACTTGGGTTATGAGTTTCAATCCATTTGAACTTATATCTCAATTTAATATCCCTGAGAACTACGTTCCCGTTGCGTTATTGCCAATCGGTTATCCGTCTGATAGTTGCACTCCGTCTATTTTGCACGAAAAGAGCAAGGCGGAAGACGAAGTCGTATTTTACGAAGAATATTAAAAGGTGAGAGATATGAAAAGGACCTATCTTTTTGATTTTGACGGAACGCTCGTCGATTCCATGCCTGCGTACATAGGCGGAATGTTAAAGATTTTAGATGGATATAACGTTAAATACGAAAAGGAAATAGTTAAAATAATCACACCGCTCGGGTTTAACGGTACAGCAGAATATTATCTTAAAACGTTTGGACTTAAAAGCACTAAAGCAGACTTATTAAAGCAAATGCAAGATAATATGATAGATGAATATTTCTATAATATTTTGCCAAAGGAAGACGTTGTGCAAACGTTAAAAAGGTTAAAAGCGCAAGGTCATAGTCTAAACGTGCTAACTGCAAGTCCACACATAACGCTCGACGCTTGCTTAAAGAGAATAGGGATATACGATTTATTCGATAACGTATGGTCATGTGATGATTTTTCCACGACTAAAGCCGATCCCAAGATATATCAAATGTCGGCAGAAAGATTAGGGGTTAAAGCGTCGGACGTGTTATTTTTAGACGATAATCTAAACGCTGACAAAACGGCAAAGATAGCAGGCATGAAAGTTTGCGGAGTTTACGACCCAACGTCAAAGGATTACGTTGAAGAAATGAAAAAGGAAACTGATTTCTATATTTATAATTTCAAGGAATTATTAGATGTAGAATTCTAAAATTTTGCGATTAAAAACCGCCCTTCTTATAGTAGGGCGGTTTGACTGTGTAAACAATAAAAAGACCACTCTAATAGAGTGGTTTTTTTAGAATTTAATTTTAATGATAGAAATATCGTCAATAGTTTTTAATCTAGGATACTTGTTATAATTTTTATCCTTATAACTTCTTTTTTCGATTTTATTTATTTCTTTTGAAAGGTTAATTGAGTTTTTGAAGGTTGTTTTATACGATTTATGAATTTTTAACGTTTCAAAAGATTGAGCAAAACCGTCGGAGTAGAGATAAATTTCATCAATTTCATCCTTGTTATAAGTTGCTTTAAGGAACTTAAATTGAACGGAGCTATCTGGAACAAACACGGCGTAACCATTTTCTTTATTCATAAGGTTGCGGTGCTTAATTAATATATCCTTGTTTAGCGCCGTGGCTTCTTTTATAGAAATATTTTGTTCCTTTTTCGTCTTAATAATAGCGTTAAGCGCTATGCCGTCAAGTTTAGATAAGGTGGGGATAACTTGTCGAGTTATATTGCCGTTTTTGGTCTTAATGATTGCTTCGCAATCCCCAAGTGTGCAAATAATAACTTTGTTATCCACAATTTGCGCAAACGCTAAACTTGCGCTAGGTAAATGCACGGGATTATTGTTAAGCATAGCACGTAACTTCTCGCCTGCCATTTTTGCAATTTTATGAAGTTCACTTTCTAAATCGTTGCACCTTTTTGGAAGATTATCTTTAACAAAGGAAACAAGCCACGAAGCGTCGCTAGGCGAAATTCCTAACGGGCAGAGTGGAGTAGCCCCGTCAAGCACCATGGCGTAATTGTCCCCAATGATAATTTTATCTTCGTTATAACGATGGGATTTTCTTGTTAGTTTAGAGATTTTCATTTAACACCCTTTAATAAGCCATATCATAGTACTTGCAAAACCAGCTGCGCCGACTAGGAACAGCGCAATGGGGAATAGCAAGGATTTTAGTTTAAATTCGCTATGTAAAAGTGCGATACCAACTAGTAATACGCCAAGTAAAGTTACAATTAAGCACATATAAGCAAGCATTAAATATGCCATAATCGTTGTGCTTGAAACGTTTGTAAATATATTAATAGCACCAAGCAAAAAGCCAAGAAGCGCAGTCATAACGGAAAGAGATTTGATGTTATCAGCCTTTTTACTGTCAACTTCTTTAATCTTTTTAGTGTTCAAATCGTATAAACGAATAGTTTCAAGTTTAGTTAAATAATGTTCATACAATCTAACTGTGTATTGCCTGTTTGCATAATTCGGAAGGGCACGTATAGCGTCGTTTATAAACTTTTCGCCTTCTGCGTACTCGCCTTGTAGGATTTTTAATCTGCCTTTATTCAAATAGAACTTAGAATAAACTTTTTCGCTATTGCTTAATTTTATTGCTTTGTCAATTTTTTCAGAAGCGTCATTAAGATATCCTTTTGATTCTGTTTCTTCACGCTTGTCTAGGTTAAGTTCATAGTAGGAGCAAACGATTTCTGCATAAAAATTCAAAACGCCTGCGTGGTTTGAAAAATTATGTTCGCTATTAGTCTTTTCGGTGGTAAGTATTTTAACCGTCTTTAACAGTTTTTCTAAATGTTCGTCGTCTGTGTAAGTGTTGTAATCGGTTAAAAGTTCAATAAATCTTGTAAACTTATATTCGGTAAACTTATCGTGATACTTGTTGTAATATTCTTTTAAGTTGCCTATTTTATTTTTTCTTTTAATAGTATAATGAATTAAAAACAAAACGTAATTAAGCGGTTTTAATGCGCTGTCTTTTTCGTTGGACTTAATAAAATCTTCAATCTCGTTAGAAAAATTTTCGTTTATATCAACCGAATTTGCAATGCTAGAAAAAGATTCTTCGAACTCACGAAGAAGGCAGAATTCTTGCATGTTTTTGTCTGCAACTAAATCTTTGGATTTTTGGAGCAAAACGTCAAAGGCAATAATTTTTTCTTCCATAATTTCCTCTTTAAGTATAAACTAAAATAATTATATATCAATTTAAATAAAATTGCAATATCAAAATAATTTATTGTTGGTGAATGGTAAGTAAATTATACAATTTGGCTAAAAACAAAAAAGCGAGATATAAAATCTCGCTTTTAATTGCATTAATTTAATTAAGCCTTAGGACCAGCTTTAACAAGAGCCTTACCAGCGTCGTTGCCAGTGTACTTAACGAAGTTCTTAACGAATCTGCTAGCTAAGTCTTTAGCCTTTCCTTCCCAAGTAGCAACGTCAGCATAGGTGTCACGTGGATCTAAGATTCCGCTATCAACACCTGGGAGTGCGGTAGGAACTTCTAAGTTGAAGTAAGGAATAGTTTTGGTTTCAGCCTTTAAGATAGAACCATCAAGGATAGCGTCGATAATACCACGGGTATCTTTGATAGAAATTCTCTTACCAGTTCCGTTCCAACCAGTGTTAACAAGGTAAGCTTTAGCACCACTCTTTTGCATTTTCTTAACGAGTTCTTCAGCATACTTGGTTGGGTGGAGTTCTAAGAACGCCTGACCGAAGCAAGCAGAGAAGGTTGGGGTAGGTTCGGTGATACCACGTTCCGTACCAGCGAGCTTTGAAGTAAAGCCAGAGAGGAAGTAGTATTGAGCCTGTTCAGGTGAAAGGATTGATACAGGTGGGAGAACACCGAAAGCGTCAGCTGATAAGAAGATAACGTTCTTAGCATCTGGAGCCGTAGAAACAGGGCGAACGATTTTTTCAATGTGGTTAATGGGGTAAGAAACACGGGTGTTTTCAGTTACAGAACCATCAGCGAAATTGCAAACGCCGTTGTCGTCAACAGTAACGTTTTCTAAAAGTGCGTTTCTCTTGATTGCCTTGTAGATATCTGGTTCGCTTTCTTTATCAAGGTTGATAACTTTAGCATAGCAACCACCTTCGAAGTTGAATACGCCGTTATCATCCCAACCGTGTTCGTCGTCACCGATTAAAAGACGTTTTGGGTCGGTAGAAAGGGTGGTTTTGCCAGTTCCAGAAAGACCGAAGAAGAGAGCGGTATTTTTGCCTTCCATATCGGTGTTAGCAGAACAGTGCATTGAAGCCATGCCGTTTAATGGGAGATAGTAGTTCATCATTGAGAACATACCTTTCTTCATTTCGCCACCGTACCAAGTGTTTAAGATAACTTGTTCACGAGAAGAGATGTTGAACACAACAGCCGTTTCGCTATTAAGACCTAATTCCTTAAAGTTTTCTACTTTAGCCTTTGAAGCGTTGTAGCAAACGAAGTCAGGAGTAAAGTTTTCAAGTTCTTCAGCGGTAGGAGCGATGAACATGTTTTTAACAAAGTGAGCCTGCCAAGCAACTTCCATAATGAAACGGATTGCCATACGGCTGTCCTTATTTGCGCCACAGAACACGTCCATAACGTATAATTTTTTATTGCCAAGTTCTTTAACTGCAAGTTCTTTTACAGCGTTCCAAGTTTCAATAGAACATGGGTGGTTGTCGTTTTTGAATTCGTCAGAAGTCCACCAAACGGTGTTTTTAGAATTTTCGTCCACAACGATGAACTTGTCTTTAGGAGAACGTCCGGTATAAATACCCGTCATAACGTTAACTGCGCCAAGTTCAGTTAATTTGCCGGCTTCATAGCCTTCGAGTGAAGGATCCATTTCAGCTTCAAACAATTCTTCGTAAGAAGGATTGTGAACTACTTCGGTGGTGCCAACGATACCATACTTGCTTAAATCGATGTTTTTCATTTTGACCTCTCTATTGTTTATAGTTTTTTTCTCAAATTTGTAAGAATTGCGGAAAGAAATCCACATTTCCTAGGGTATATAATATCACACTTTTTTTAGATTTGCAAGTCTTAATTAAAGGTATAATTATATATTTTTTATATTTTATATAAATTTATCAATATATATTGGTAAGAAGCTATAATTTTAAAAAACTAAAATTGAAAATATAAATATTTAATGTTAAATCTGTATAAATATTCATTTTGAATGCTATTGCAATTGTTGTTAAAAATTGTTATAATGTTATTATATAGCAATATTTTGCGTTAGAATTAAATAGAATCATTATGCGTGAAATTGTAAAATTTAGAAATAGCATTCGGAGGATAAAGTGAACAGAATTGTAGCTTCGTTAAAATATGGACGTATTTGGAAAAAAGGGATAATTTTCTGGTGGGTAACGTGTTTGCTCGGGGTCTTCTTTTTGGCGCTTGGCCTCTTGTTTTTGTTTGAGCCAAATAAAAACGTTGCAGCAATCATAGGAACGTTTGTATGCTTTGTTGCGTTTTTCAGTTTAGCGCTATATATGATTATAAAAAATTATATAAATGTTATTAAATGCAGAGAGTGGATGAAAGATGCTATTGAATTAGATGCAGACACTAAAGGAGTTCAGAAAGTACTTCCAGGCATTACGGACTTAGGGCTTAGAAAACTTGAGGTTTCGTTTAGAATTTCAGGAAAGAAGTATGTTTTACAAAGCGGAACTAAAAAAAGTAATGGGTACGATAGAATTTTTTCGAGATTTGTTGACCGAAAAATAAGAATTTTATATTCCTTAAAATATAATGAAGCAATGATTTTAGATGATAAATAGTTGGTTGGGGCACAGTGAGATATCTGAGCCCCGTTTGTTTATAATAAGTTGTTGTTTTTAATGATTATAAAAAATGAAAATACTTAGTTAAACAATTGTGTTTATCTGAGTACAGTTTGGCGGAGAGGATACTGCCATACCCTATGAATAGGGAACTCTGGCAGGACTAAGCCCATCAAGGTATGTCCATCAAAGGCGACCGAACCAAAAGTTT
>SVIE01000058.1 GCA_015069625.1 Clostridiales bacterium
ACGATTTTAGGGCATCGCAACTTCAAGCAGAAAAAGAAGTGCTAACAACACGTCTTTCGAGCGTAGAAGAATATTTTTCGCCTATTCATCAAAAGGAAATCGACGCTCTCTCGGCAAAACTGTATAAGGAATATCAAGAGAAGAAACTTGACGTAGAAAAGCACAATAATTCCGTCTACGAAAAGAACGTGAAGTATAAAAACGTTATCATCCAAAATCGTGCGTCGTTTGAACTGAAATTTATGGAAGTTAGAAGGGAATACACTACGTCTGAACTTATCGATATGGGTTACTATGAAGACGTGTTAAGGTGTGTTTTCGGTTATTACGATACGCTATCTGTAGATGATGCGTATGAAGACGTGATTTACGAGCAAGATTTGATGTATTATCTAGATACTTATTACGAAGGCGTAATAAAACTTTTGTACCAAAGAACACTTTCTTAAATGGATAAAAAACGAGTTAAAAGACAGCGGTTTTTCCGCTGTTTTTTCGTAAGCACTTTACTAATTGATTAAAATATGATATTATTAAAAAATAATGAACTTTACAAGGTGTAAACATGAGTAAAAGGGTAGTAATCGGTAACACGGCAATCGGTGGCGGTGAAAAAATCGCAATTCAATCCATGTCAACGTACATGATAAAAGATTACGATAATGCAAAGCGTCAAATAGAAAGTTTAGAAAATGCAGGGTGTGATATCGTGCGTTTTTCCGTGCTTGACGAAGATGATGCAAATGCTATATCAACGCTTAAAAAGGAGATGAAAATACCTTTCGTAGCAGATATTCATTTCGATTATAAACTTGCTCTTTTATCTATTAAAGCAGGGGCGGATAAGATTAGAATTAACCCAGGTAATATCGGCTCTGAAACACGTGTGGAAGAAGTGGCGAAAGCCATAAAAAGTTCAGGAATAGCAGTTAGGGTCGGCTCTAACACGGGAAGTATAGAAAAAGAGTTTTTGAGAAAATATGGAAAGAACGAAATTTCCCTTGCCGAAAGTGCACTTAAAAACGTTGCTATTTTAGAAAAACACGGCGTTGAAAATATAGTAATTTCGGTAAAGGCGTCGGACGTTCCGCTCTGCGTAAAAGCGTATGAATACATAGCAAAACGCACCGATTACCCTTTGCATTTAGGGGTTACCGAAGCAGGTACGGAATATAACGGCGTGGTTAAAAACGCAATAGGTATCGGCTCCCTTTTATTAAACGGAATAGGGGATACTATAAGGGTAAGTCTTTCTGCTGACCCCGTAAGAGAAGTAATAGCAGGTAAGGCGATTTTATCGGCATTAAACCTTCGTGAAGAAGGAGCGAAAATAGTTGCTTGCCCAACCTGTGGTAGATGCGAATGGGATTGTATGGGCTTTGCTAAAAGGGTTGAAGAAAAACTAGTAAACGTTAAAAAACCTATAAAGGTTGCGGTCATGGGGTGCGTTGTAAACGGACCAGGTGAAGCGGCGGATGCGGATATAGGTATCGCAGGGGGCAAAGACTGTTGCGTTATTTTTGTAAAGGGAAAGGTAATTAAAAAGGTCGCTAAGGATAAAATTAGCGAAGAATTTTTCGGAGAACTTGAAAAATGTTGCAAGTAAGAAATAAGGAAGATTTTATAAATAAAATCCGTGCTATCGACGAATGTTTAAAAAACGCAAGGTTAAGTGAAATCGTAATCGATAAAGAAAACACGGGGGTAAAATACGTTATAATTTGCGACCAAACAGTTCCTGAACAAATTCAGAAAAAAGTTTGGTATGAAGTAAGGCAAATGACGCCAAAGTCTGTTGAAAGGGTAAGCGTTAAGATAAATAAAATTGTAAGTAATGATGAACTCATCAACAACGAAATTACCAAATATTTAACTGAAAAACACCCGTCCGTTGCGGTCTTTCTAAAGCCCACGGACGTTAGGACGATGGACGTTGGAGATGTTGTAAAATACGTTATTAAGTTTACCGAAGACGGGATTGAATACGCAAAAAGAAGTGGACTACTTAATAAAATTAACGACCACTTAGCGCATAAATTCTGTGCAGATTTCGTTGGTCAAACGGAGTTAAAACCGCAAGAAGAAACGATAAATCTTCTTGACGAAGAAGTGTTTTTATCCGAACTTGAAAAGATAGAACACCGCACTATAAAAGTCCCAGAAGTTACAACTATCGACGATTCATATATGGGCAATCTAGCGGTGTATATCGAAGATTTGACAAAGGGAAGCGCAGTTATTTGTGGAAGAATAACCGAAATTCGTGAAAAAGAAACGAAAACGGGAAAACCCATGTTCATTTTTGGGTTAGACGATACTACGGGAAGAACGAGCGGTGTGTATTTCACAAAGAAAAACACGTGTGATAAAATTCGTTGCTTAAAGGTGGGGGACGGAATAATTGCTCGAGTAACGGTTGGCGAATATAACGGTAAACCGTCAACTACGATAGAGAAGATAAACCGTTGTGAATTTCCGGATAATTTCGAAAAAAAGGAAAGGTATAAAAAGAGCACTCCAAAAGATTATAAATTGATATTCCCAGAACCTGCGGTAACGATAAAGGTTACAAGCGTTTTCGACGATTTAGAAGTGCCGCCTAGTTTACAAAATAAGACGTTCGTGGTGTTCGATTTAGAAACTACGGGGATTGACGTAATGAAAAACGGAATTACGGAAATCGGTGCGGTAAAGATAATAAACGGTAAAATTACAGAACAGTTTACGACGCTTGTAAAACCAGATTATACAATTTCTGAAGAGATAACTAAACTCACGGGAATTACTACCGAAATGGTAAAAGATTCTCCGTCGATTAGTGCGGTTATTCCAGATTTTATTAAGTTTATCGACGGTGCAACTTTGGTTGCGCATAATGCAGAATTTGACACGAAATTCATAAAGAGATTTGCGGGCGCAGAAGATTATGAAGTGGCTAATCCGGTTATGGATACAATGCTAATAATGAGAGAAGTGTTACCGCAACTTAAAAGAAACGATTTGCACACGCTTGCCGATTATTTCGGTATAGTTTTCCGCCATCACCGTGCGCTTTCCGACGCTTATGCAACGGCAGAATCGTTTATAGAACTTATGAAGTTAAAGGATAAGCGCAAATAAAAGGTCGCATTATGTGAAAAAACTAATGTTTGAGAATAGATAATGGCGTTAAAAGTTAAAAAACATGTGAAAAACACTTGCTATTACTTAATATCTATGATATTATAGTAATGCTCAATAGACTTGCTTATGAGAACGGGAAGCCGTTCTCATTCTTTTTGTAAGGAGAAGTATGAAGGTAAAATCAGAATTAGAAATCAAAGAATTTTTAACTCCTATTGCCGAAAAGGTTGGGGTGAGAATAGTAGACGTGGA
This sequence comes from Clostridiales bacterium, assembly GCA_015069625.1. Classification (GTDB taxonomy): domain Bacteria; phylum Bacillota; class Clostridia; order Christensenellales; family Borkfalkiaceae; genus UBA1259. Next base: position 3,376 of record SVIE01000058.1, read on the forward strand.
ATTTAAGCAAGGTAAAAACCCCGAACTTACAGTATATGCGGATAAAGAAGGTGGAATAGATTTAGACACTTGTGAAATCTTTCACCGTGCGATAGACGAACCGCTTGATTCTTTCGACCCAACTTTTGGCCTTCCATATACGCTTAACGTAAGTAGCCCAGGCGTAGATAGACCGTTCAATACGGATGAAGATTTCTTATCTCACGTTGGTGAAAAGGTGGAAATCAAACTTAAAAATTCTATCAAAGGCAAAAAGATGTATGATTGTGTTCTTTTATCTTACGACGGAAAATCGGTAACGGTAAAGGTAAGCGACAAAGAAACTTTCACAATCGACCTTAAAAACTTAGTCAAGATGAATGAATTTATCGACTTTAACGGCTAAGTCTTAAAGCAAAATAAAAAGTAAAAAATTAAATGCAAATAAAAACAGGAGAAAAAAGATGGCAAAAAAAGTAAAAGACACGTCAGGCGTTGATTTTTTTGAAGCGCTTGAAGCATTAGAAAGTGAAAAAGGCATCAGTAAAGAATCGTTTATTTCGGCTCTTTCAAACGCACTTGTAATTGCTTATAAAAGGGAAACGGGTGACGTTGGCGGTGTGGAAGTAAGACTTGATGATGAAACCAAGACTTTCAAGATTTACCACTTCAAAAAAGTTGTGGCAGAAGTTACCGACCCTGATAAGGAAATTAGCGTAGAAGAAGCGAACGCAAACGGTGCAAATTACGTTGAAGGCGATTGTATCTACAAAGAAATCAAAACCAAAGATTTTTGCAGAATTTCCGCACAAACGGCAAAACAGGTAATCATGCAAAAACTCCGTGAAATTGAACACGAAAATACCGTTTCCGAGTTTGAAGATAAGGAAGGCGAACTTATGGCTTGCACGGTTAGAAGAGTGGAAGATGGAAACGTTTACGTTGAAATCGGTGGTAACGGACTTGAAGGTATCATGATGCCACGTGACCAAGTTCTTGGTGAAAAATACGAAGTAAACCAAAGAATTAACGTGTTTGTAAAAAGGGTTAAAAATATCGGCAAGATGGCGCAGGTTGTAGTATCTCGTTCATCAAACGGTTTAATCCGTCGTCTTTTTGAAAATGAAGTTCCTGAAATTAAGCAAGGTCTTGTTGAAATCAAGGCAATTGCAAGAGAACCAGGAAAGAGAACCAAAATCGCTATTTATAGTGCAGATAATTCAATTGATGCAGTAGGCGCATGCGTAGGTAATAAAGGTGCAAGAGTAAACGCAATCGTATCTGAACTTAACGGTGAAAAAATCGATATTATTCCGTGGAGTGAAAACCCACTTGAATTTATCGCACGTGCGCTTTCTCCCGCAAAGGTTATCAAGGTAATTGAACTTGACGGAGAAAACAACGCAAGAGTAATCGTTCCTGACGATAAATTATCACTTGCAATCGGTAAGAGTGGACAAAACGCACGTCTTGCAGTTAAACTTACGGGCTGGAAGATAGACGTTAAGAGTGAAAGTAGTGCTGGTGCAGACTTAGGCGAAGTTGCCGAAGGTGTTGAAGAACAGGCAGAATAATAAATATTAACCATCATCGGAGAAATCATGGAAAAGAAAGTGCCTATGCGCACGTGTATAGCGTGCAGGGCTTGTAAGCCAAAAAAGGAACTTGCTCGTATAGTAAAAACGGAAAACGGAATAGTGTACGACGCAACGGGAAAAGTCAACGGTAGGGGAGCGTATATTTGTAAAGACGGGGAATGTATAAACAAACTCCGCAAAGGAAAACTTCTAAACCGTGCGTTTTCATGTCAGGTAACCGATGCCGAGTATGACGTGGTAGAGGTACAGTTTTTTGAACAGCAAAAGTAAAGTAGAAACGTTCATCGGGTTTGCTATGCGAACGGGAAAATACAAGATAGGTGCAAACGCTTCGGCAACGCTCAAGCGTGCATATCTTGTAATCGTCTGCAAAACTGCAAGCGAGAACAGTAAAAAAGAAGCGTTAAAACTTGCAAAATCCTTTCATTGTAAATTATATGAAACGGTAAGTTTAACATTAAGCGAATTTACGCACAGGGAAAACGCCAAAATTATGGCGGTGGCGGATAAGTCGCTTGCAAAAGCAATAACCGACAACTCGGAAAATGATTTAATCGAGAGAACAGGAGATTAATATGGCAGAAAAGAAAGATATTCAGACCGAAGTAACCGATAAAATCGGCAATATCAAATCTATAAGTGAACTTGGTGCATCACTTGACAAAATTCAAGCAAACGCAGTAAAACTTGAAAATCAAATCAAATCGTTAAAAGCGGGCATTGAAAATAAACTCAAATCAATTGCAGAAGCAAAGAAAGTAAAAGAAGAACAGGCAAAGGTGGAGCAAGAACAGGTAGAAGTTCCTGCGCCTAATCCTACGCCCGTAGAACAGGTTAAAGAAGAAGCCATCATTTTAGAACCTGTTAAAGAAGAAGTGGTAGTAGATGCGCCTGTTAAAAAGGAAAAGCCCGCTAAAAAGGAAGTGGTTGAAGAAGTAGTTACCCCTGCACCTGAAATTAAGGCTACCGAAAAAGCGGAAGTAAAAGTTGAAGTAAAGGTCGAAGAAAAGGTTGAAGTAAAAGAAGAACCTAAAGTCGAAGAAAAGAAAGAAGAGCCTGTACCCGAAGTAAAGGCAAGACCTTCGTTTATCGTTAGGCGTGCAACCGAAGCGGAAAGAAACTCTGATAAAAAGAGAACGTTTACGCCTACGCCACAAAGAGAAAGGGGAGAAAGACCACCCCGTCCGCAAGGGGATAGACCGCAAGGTGAAAGGGGAAATAAAGGTCCGTTCACACCAAAGGGCGCACCGCAAGGCGGACGTCCACAAGGTCAAGGCGGATTTAAGCCCAAGGAAACTTTTGTTGCTCCTGAAATAGTGGAAACGCAACAAAATAAGCGTGGGCAACAAAAGAATAAACAAAGAAACGAAAAGAGTTATGAAGAAAAGCGTGTAATCAACAAGCGTTCACTCATTAAAAACCAAGTTGACGTGGACGATTTTGATGAAAACAAGACGGGTTATAGAAAATTCCGTCCTGTTAAAAAGGCAAAAGAACAAGCAGTAACCACGGTTAAAATCGAAAAAGCAGTTATAAATACCGAAGTAATAGCACTAAAAGTGCTAAGTGAAAAAATCGGTATTACGGCAGCGGAAATCACAAAGCGTCTTTTCAAAGAAGGAATCATGAAAACCATCAACGATTCTATCGACTTTGATACGGCTGCCTTTATTGCCGCAGATATCGGTGTTGAACTTGAACTTAAACTTGATAAGACTGCGGAAGACGTGCTTAGCGAAGGCTTCGATACGGAAACAGATGACGAAGCAAAACTCGTAACTCGTCCACCGGTAGTAACGGTTATGGGACACGTTGACCATGGTAAAACTTCACTTCTTGACAGGATTAGAAAGACAAACGTAACCGCAGGCGAAGCA
>SVIE01000059.1 GCA_015069625.1 Clostridiales bacterium
AAATTATAAAAGAAATAAGGATTTTATCTAATATAAAAAAGTTATTTTAATGTGTTAATATAATTGGTAAGGACGAGGTCACCGGTTCGAATCCGGTTAGCAGCTCCATTAGCAAAAACCACCGATTTCTCGGTGGTTTTCTTTTTCATACCGCTAACCGTCTATCGAAATATGGACTCGATTGACGATAAATCGTAACAATCGATATTCCGTCGCTAACGCTCCTTACGAATCCACAATTATCCTACTTAAAACTCTTGCACACTTGCACAACTTTCAAATCCGTTTACAACAGTTCATTCGCAAAAACCACCGATTTCTCGGTGGTTTTCTTTTTCATACCGCTAACCGTCTATCGAAATATGGACTCGATTGACGATATATCGTAACAATCGATATTCCGTCGCTAACGCTCCTTACGAATCCACAATTATCCTACTTAAAACTCTTGCACACTTGCACAACTTTCAAATCCGTTTACAACAGTTCCATTAGCAAAAACCACCGATTTCTCGGTGGTTTTCTTTTTCATGCTGCTAACCGTCTAGCGAAATATGAACTCGATTGACGATAAATCGTAACAATCGATATTCCGTCGCTTCGCCTAACAACTTACACTACAACACAAAAGGGATAACATATCGTTATCCCCTTTTGAACGTTTAATTGTATTATAGAACTTTTGATAAGAATTCTTTAAGCCTTTCATCTTTCGGGTTTTCAAAGAATTCTTTGGGCGTATTTTCTTCTTTAACAACACCTTCGTCAACAAATAAAATTCTTGTTGCAACTTCTCTTGCAAAACCCATTTCGTGCGTAACGATAACCATCGTCATTCCTTCATCAGCAAGTTCTTTGATTAAATCGAGAACTTCACCAACCATTTCGGGATCTAACGCACTCGTCGGCTCGTCAAACAAGATTACTTCAGGCTCCATAGCAAGCGAACGGATAATCGCTATACGTTGCTTTTGACCACCTGAAAGAGTTGACGGATAAACGTTAGCCTTATCTTCAAGCCCTATCCTTTTTAAAAGTTCTATCGCTTTTGCTTCGGCTTCTTCCTTGGTTTTTAATTTCAACTGAACGGGCGCAAGCGTAAGATTTTGCATAACGGTAAGGTTATTAAACAAATTAAAGTGCTGGAAAACCATACCCATCTTTTGTCTGGTCAAGTTAATGTCTTGGAAATATTTCTTAAACAAATCAACTTGTGCTTTTTTATATGCCTTGCCTTCTCTTCTTTTGAGTAAATCGTTTAATTTAATATCTGCAACAACCTTGTCATCAAGTTCTTCACCAGACAAGCCTTCCGAAGAATACTTTTCACAAAGTTTTTGATAGGTATTTGAAAGTTTAATAATTTCGGGATGTAAATAAGGATCTACTGGCGTGAGTAAATGCCCATCGAACCAAACTTCACCGTAAGTGGGTTGCTCAAGCAAGTTCATACAACGTAAAAAGGTCGATTTACCACTCCCAGAAGGACCAACTATTGCAACAATTTCACCTTTCTTGATTTCACCAGAAATACCCCTAAGAACTTTAACGTTGCCAAAGTTTTTATATAAGTTTTTAATATTCAAAAGAGATTCGTTACTATTTGCGCTATTATCGTTTATCACTTGCCCCTAATCTCCTTTCAATTATTCTTTGAACCCATTGCAAACATAAAACAATTATAAGATAAATCGCCGCAATTATAAATAACGGCATATAAATTTGCATGGTTTGAGTGGTTACGTACGACTGTATTTTAGTAAGCTCTACTACGCCTACATAGCCAGCAACAGACGTTTCTTTTACCAAGGTTATAAATTCGTTAAACATGGTAGGGATTGCACTTTTTAACGCTTGCGGAAGCACAATTCTAATAAAAGTGGCAAACCAAGAAAGCCCTAAGCTTCTGCCAGCTTCCATTTGTCCACCGTCAACAGAAAGTATTCCTCCCCTTAAAATTTCAGCCATATACGCACCACTATTGATTCCAAACGTGATGGCAGCAACGAGTATTCCGTCCGCAACGAATTTTATACTTGACAATATTACAAAATAACAAATAAATAATTGCAATACCACGGGCGTACCCCTAATTATCGTTACGTAAATACGAGCGACCCAATCAAGCCCTTTTACAAAAATATTATTTTTAGGCATAATACGCACGCACGTTACTAAAATACCTATTAGTAAGCCGATAACACATGCGCCTATTGCAATTATTGCCGTGTTTAATAAACCCTGTAGATACATATTGTATCTTCCAGCTTCTATAAAACACACATAAAAATCGTGAATCATATTTCTTCGTTCCTATTACCCAAAAAGAGTCGAATTTACTTCGGCTCTTTTTAAGTACTTATGTATAATTCTTATTCAGCTATTGCGTGAAGTTCGTACCACTTTTCAATTTGGTTCTTGCCCGTTTCATCTTCTTCAAGAAGTTCGTCAAGAGCAGCGTTTACTTTCGCAATAAGATCTAAGTTGCCTTTCTTTGCAACTACGCCGTATGATTCAGCTTCAACGCCTTCAATTGTTGCATATGCGCAATCACTATTTGCAGCAACTAATTGAGCAGCAACTTGCGAGTCAACAATAAGGAAGGTTGACTTCGTTGCATCACTCTTAACTTCGTTAAGTGCTTGTAAAACTTGCGTGAAATCAGCAGAAGTTACGCCCCATGCCGTTTTGTTTTCATCAACGGTTAATTGGCTAGTTGTACCAGTTTGGAAAACAACCTTTTTACCATTGAAGTTAGAAGCTAAAAATTCACCGTCATCTAATACTGGATTGCTAGCTTTTAAATATACAACCGTTTGGAATGCACCACCCCAGTAGAACTTAGAATATTCAACGTCTTCTGCACGTGATGCTTTCCAAGAAATACCTGCAATACCTAAAGCATTGTCTTCTGCAATACCCGCAACGATGGTATCAAACTTGCCATCAACGATTCTTAAATTGTAGTTGTATTTATTTGCAATATATTTTGCAATTTCCATATCAACACCTACAACTTCTGTTGAACCCGCAACGGTATATTCAAATGGTGGGAAACCAGATTCGGTATACACGATGAGTTCTTCTTTACCGCAAGCTGTAAACGAGAATGCGCCAACTAAAAGCATCATGCTTGCGATTACCATTGTTAAAAATTTCTTCATAAAATTTCTCCTTTTGTAATCTTGCGTATCTTTCACCAAAATTACAGTTTAATTTTTCATAATTTATTAGCCGTTAACACCTATCTTTTCGTTTTGAAAAAACGAAAAGGGCTAGCCCTTATTTTTTAAATTTATTTAATTATAAATAAAGTGATATAAATTGTCAACAATTTAACAGCCCTTTCATATTTTTAGCAATAAAAAAGCACGGACTTACCGTGCTTTCATTTTTTTATTTTATTCACCGTCGTTGAGATATAAAATACCAAGACAGTTTTCACCACAATGGCTTGTGATAGTTCCGCCTGCTCTCGTAACGTAAACTTCCTTAAATCCACGTTCTTTCATAGCGTTAATCGCAATATCTAATACATCTTGTTCTGCGGTTGTGTAGGTAACAAAGCCAACCGATAAATCTGGCGTATTGAATTGTTCGAGAACGTCTCTACAATATGCCTTAACGACCTTTGCAAAATCGCCCTTGTATTTTTTACCTGAAATCATTTTGCCGTCTTTAACAATGATTTGCGGACGAATACCGAAAATATTAGCACCAAAATATGCCAAGCTACTACATCTTCCACCTTTATATAAATAATCTAACCTTTTCAATGCAAAGCTTGCTTGAACGGCAGGAACTCTCGCTAAACACTTTTCGTAAACTTCTTTAGCATCAAGTCCTTCTTTTACAAGTTTGCTAGCGTAAAGCACTAATAATCCTACGCCTGTTGAAAGAGATAAAGAATCGACCACGTAAACGTTTTCAAATTTCTTAGCCGCTTCAACAGCGTTATTATTCGTACAACTTAATTGTGAAGAAAGGGTAAAGTGAATGATTGCATCATAATCTTTTTTAAGATTCTCAAAATGCTCTTCAAGTCTAAATTGATTAACCGCAGCGGTTTTTGGTAAAATATTTTTTTCATCAACAAAAGAAATAATTTCATCACATGTTATTTCTCCGTCATACCCCTGCTTGTCCCCAAGGAGAATTTCAAACGGAATTGTATGGACATTATTTTCTTCAATTAGTTCCTTTGTTAAATCTATCGACGTGTCTGCAGAAATTGCTATTCTCATAACACACCTCCGTGATTTTTTACTTAGACTATATTATTGCAAATCTAAAAAAAAGGCAACTAAATACCCCTTATCTTAACTCTACATTTACATTTTTAACCAGTAGAAACACAAAAAGGCACTCTACCAACCGTAGAAAATTACGTTTTTTGCCCCAAAATCTATTGATTTAATAGAAAAATTATGTTATACTCAAAACATGGATATCAAAGAAAACTTGGCTATAAACATTGCAAAATTTAGAAAGAATCTTAATTTAACGCAAGCAGAGTTAGCCGAAAAACTTAATTATTCTGACAAAGCCGTTTCCAAATGGGAGCGTGGAGAATCTGTTCCTGACCTTGTTGTACTTAAACAAATGGCAGATTTTTTTGGCGTTACGATTGACACCTTAATTTCTACTCCGCAAAAAGAACTTCCAAAAACTAAACGCCATCTTTCAACCAAACGTGCAATTATCGCCCTTTGCTCAACAGCACTTGTTTGGCTTGTTGCAACATGCTTCTTTGCGTTCATCAATATTATTTTCCCTAACATTGATAACACTTGGTTGGCGTTTATCTTGGCAGTTCCCATTTCACTTATAGTACTTTTAGTATTCACTTCTATTTGGGGAAAAAATCTTTGGAATTCGATTTTTACATCCCTTTTAGTTTGGTCCACTATTGCTAGCATATATTTAATTTTGATATTTTGGGGTGGAATTTATACTAATGCACTTTGGATGCTATTCCTACTTGGCGTCCCACTTCAAATACTCACGTTATTTTGGTTCTTCTATAAGAAACTTAAAAATAAATAACACAATGAAAATTAAAAGAGCAAACAAATTTGTTTGCTCTTTTTTATTGCAAAAATCAATTACATCTTCGCTTTCTTTTCACAGTATAAACATCTATAAACGTTATTTTCAGAATCAACAAGTTTGAATACTTGGTCGAGTTCTTGTTCTGTGGTTGTAATACACTTAGGATTATCGCATTTAATTTCATTTACGAGAAGTGTTTTTCCTTCCTTAACGTCTACTTTTTCACCTTTTGTCTCTGATAAAAGTTTTAAGATAAGTGCCATTCTCATATACTTACCATTAAGCACCTGCTTAAAATAGCACGCTCTTTTATCTTCGTCAATTTTAACGCTTATTTCGTTAACACGGGGTAACGGATGCAATATCGCCATATCAGACTTTGCATTTTCAAGTTTATCTGCCGTTAAAATATAACTATCTTTAAGTCTTTCGTATTCAGCAACGTCCGCAAAACGTTCTTTTTGAACTCTCGTCATATAAAGAATATCCAAATCGGGCAACGCCTTTTCTAAATCGTCAACTTCTTCATAAGGAACGTTTGCTTCATTCATGCACTTTTTAATGTAGAACGGAACGTCAAGTTCTTTTGGCGAAATTAAAACGATTTTAATACCCGTATATCTGCAAAGTGCTTCAATCAAAGTATGAACTGTTCTTCCATACTTTAAGTCCCCACAAAAACCTACCGTTAAATCGGAAAGTCTTCCCTTTTCACGATATATGGTCAATAAATCAGCAAGCGTTTGCGTAGGATGTAAGTGCCCACCGTCGCCTGCATTAATAACCGGAATACTTGCAGCCATTGATGCAACAAGTGGCGCACCTTCTTGATAGTGGCGCATTGCAATAATATCAGCATAACAACTAATTACTTTAGCCGTATCAGAAACGCTCTCGCCCTTTGATGCAGATGAATTTTTATGGTCGGAAAAACCGATAACTTGTCCGCCAAGTTCATACATTGCGGATTCAAAACTAAGCCTTGTTCTAGTTGACGGTTCAAAGAATAACGTTGCAAGTTTTTTACCTTTACAAGCAGATGAATATTTATCGGGATTTGCGATAATATCCATAGCCGTATTTATAAGGCCATTGATTTCTTCAACGCTTAAATCAAGAATATCAATAACACTTCTCATGATTACCCCTTTATCCAACTTTCGTCAGACGGATTATTTCTAAATGCAATAAGTCTTTCAACGTCTTCAGGTTTAATATATCCTTCTTCTGCTGCCGTTTTAGCAATAACGTCAAAATTAGTTAACGAATGATTTTCAACGTTTGCTTCTGCAAGTCTAACTAAGCCTTTCTTCATTCCGTACGTAAATATGCTAACAACACCTAAAACTTCAGCACCCGCTTCACGCAAAACGTTAACGACTTCAATACAACTTCCACCAGTTGAAATAAGGTCTTCAATAACAACTACTTTTTGACCTTTTTCAAGTTTGCCTTCGATTTGGTTTTGTCTACCGTGATCTTTTGCCCCCGAACGAACGTAACCCATAGGAAGGTCTAAAAGATGAGCAGTGATTGCTGCATGCGCAATACCTGCGGTTGAAGTTCCCATCAACACTTCTACGTCAGGGTAAAGTTTTTTTACGGTTTCTGCAAGTGCAGTTTCAACATCAAGTCTAACCTTTGGTGCGGTAAGTGTTAAACGGTTATCGCAATATACCGGACTTTTAATTCCGCTTGCCCACGTGAATGGTTCTTCAGG
>SVIE01000004.1 GCA_015069625.1 Clostridiales bacterium
AAACGCTCCGTTTAACACACTGACAAGCAAAAGTGGTTTACCTTGATATTCTTCTTTAAGTTTCTTGCCCATCTTTGCAATTGCTTTTTTAATCTGCTTTTCGCTTATTGCAATTCTTTTAATGTTTTTATTTTTTTCTCTTTTGCTTTTCATCTGTCTTCTCCTGTCTAGTTTGTTGATTGCCTTTTTGAAAAAACACAACCGCAATAGTTTTGACGGTACATATTATTTTCTTTTGATAAGGTTATAGACCTTAAATATCCGCCCCGTTTTTTAAAATCAGACGGTAAAAATTTAACGCCTATTTTATCCCCTTCATCTTTGCCTATTTCGTTTAACTTTTCTGCATTTTTAAGTGGACTTACAGTTAAGGTTGTTGTGAAAAAATCAAATCCGCCACTCTTTGCATATTCTGCCGTTTTATTTAGCCTTAATCTATAACAGATAAAGCACCTTTCTCCGCCTTCACTTAAATTTTCCATACCTTTAACCGCATAATAAAACTCGGTAGAATTATACGGCTCAATTATAACATTTACGTCAAGTTTATCGCAATATCTCTTTTGTTCTTCCGCCCTTAACTTAAACTCTTCTTCCGTATCCATGTTAGGATTATAATAGAGAATAGTTAGGTCGAAAAACTCAATTAATCGCTCAATACAAGCGGTGGAACAAGGTGCGCAACAACTGTGCATTAACAATTTTGGGCGAACACCTTTCTCCTTATATTCTTTTGCGACACGTAGCATTTCAGCGTCGAAATTAGGTTTATTCATTAAATTTCCGCCTTTATCGGCACACCGTTTTCTTTGGTTATTTTATACGCCTTTCCCCCTGCGCTTATTGATTTAGTTAACTTACCATTAACAAATTCTATTGCGCAATCGTTTTCTACGGCATAAGCGAGATTAAATTCGCTTTCTGTGAATTTTGGCATAAAATCTTCTTCACGTTCGTTAAAATGCGGACACATAAGCCCTTCAAGTATCCCAAGCCCTTTTCTTAATGCGTACTCGGAACTTTGCCCACGCATAATTTCATAATCGGTGTACATGTCGGTAAACCAACAAATAGCACCAGCAGACAACCCACAAATGATAACGCCACGATTATATGCGTCGATTATCATTTTATCTATCCCCGTTTCTTGCCACTTTTCAAGCATATAAACAGTATCACCGCCACCGATATATATCGCATCCGCCTTGTCGATTTTCGCCTTTATATGTTCGGTGTTCATTTCCCCGTACACCATAAGCGCAACTTCTGCTTTAATATCGAAAACGGACGTATAAGTCTTTCTAAAACTGTTAAAATAAGGCATACTATCGTGAGAAGCAGTACCGATAAAAAGCGCATTTGCTCTGGTATCCCCTGCATGCGCCTTTGCTAAATTTGCGACGTATTCATCAATTTTTAAGGTGGTTTTATTTTTAATTTCTCCACCACCGATTGCAATTATTCTCTTTTCCATTTCTAGTTATTATTCTCGTAAAAAGTCTATTGTAAAATCAAAGCTCAACAACCTTGCAAATTAAAGGTTTAGAAACGAGCAATACAAGGCTCGTGAAGTGTTTTGGATGAGATAAACCTTTTTGGTTATCGAAGTCAAAACACGAAACAGTTAACGTAGCCAAACGCAGTTTATAAGCCATCAATTAAAGGTTTAGAAACGAGTTAGGCTAGGCTCGCAAAAGGTTTTGGATGAAATTGACCTTTTTGGTCATTGAAGTCAAAACCTTTTTGCAGTAACGACGCATAACGAAGTTTATAAGCCTTTAATCACTTTTTTGGCGTTTATTTTGAATAACACTTCCGCTGCCGGAAGCCCAAATTTCTTTTCAACGTAATTGTATGCTTTTAATAGGTTGTTGGCTCTGCCATAGTGCACGTCGCTTGCGATAAAATCAGCAAAACCGCCTTTAATAAGCCTTTTAGCGAATTTCTTATTTTTTCTAGCACTTTTACCAACAAGCGCACCAGCGTTAACCTGTATGTAACCGCCTTCAACTTTTATTTCATACGCAATATCTTCCGTCGCATAATGATACCTTTCAAGGTGAGCAACTATCGGAATATACCCGCTATTACGCAGTTCATAAACCATCTCAACTATTTCGCATTTTTTAACAAAATCGAACTCGATAAGCACCCACTTACTATCGTTAACAGTTAGTATTTCGCCATCACGAAGAAGACCTTTAACGTCTTTTCCTTCTACTGCAATTTCTTGTCCCAAATGAAGATTAACGTTCATTCCTTTTTCTTTGGCTTTTAATTTAAAATCTTCAAAAACTGCTTTCGTTTCTTCTGCACTTTTTATGTGCGGGGCACGAAAATGAGGCGTACAAACAACGTCTGTTACGCCCATTTTTTCTTCTTCTTGAAGCAGATATAAAGATTTGTCAATTGAATCGCTTCCGTCATCTAAAAAGGGAAGGATATGCGTGTGGATATCAATCATAAATTATTCTTCTTTGCCGATTTCAACGTCATGCGTATCATCATCAGCACCCGTATTTACTTCCGAAAGCGCTTGTTCTAATTTTTCATTAGATTTAGTTTCTTTAACTTCTTCATCTTCGATATACGCTTGATAATAACTCTTTCCGTAATAGCCCTTGCCGTAATAATCATATCCCCTATCTTTTTTACGGTCGTACATTGAGAATACAGTACCTAAAAGATTTGCACCGTTTTTCTTTAATTCCTTAACGGCATCAGAAACTTGATTTCTTGTGGTTGAACCATATGCAACTAAGAATAATACCCCGTCGGATACTTGTGAAATATGAATATAATCGGAAACTTGTAAAACAGGAGCGCAGTCTAAAATAACGTAATCGTATCTATCACGAAGTTCACCGATAAATTTTTTGAATTTCTCAGAAACGAGAACTAAGGACGAGTTGTAAATCTTTGCACCCCTAGTAACAACGTCAACGTTTTTATACTTTGACGTTTTAATGATTTGCTCTAACGTTTGTTCCCCGAGCATATATTCGGAAATACCGTTATCAATGGTTAAACCAAGTCTTTGCTGAACACGTGGTTTTCTAAAATCAAGGTCAACAACGACAACTTTTTTATCGGTTAATCCTAAACTTACCGCTAAGTTGCACGCAACCGTGGTTTTACCTTCATGCGAAACGGATGATTCGATTTGAATAACTTTGTTCTTGCCGTCTGCGTTAATATACAAGATATTGTCCTTTAATCTATTGTATCCATCTGCCTTGCTAGACATTGAATTCTCTTTAACGACAATACGGTCTTCTCCTTCGTTTAATCTTTTCTTGCGTTTCTTGAAAAATAACATTTCTTGCTCCCGTGCGCACGTGCGCTATATTTAATCTATGTTATTATACAATATAAAACTTCCTTTTGCAAGCACTTTATAAAAAAATATGAGACGTACAAGCCGTCTCATCTAAATTATAATTTCAATTTTACAACTTTTCAAGCATATTTTTTAATGCCAAAATATGCAATTCTTCATCCATTTTTATTCGAGTTAATATAGCGGAAACGTCAGAATCACCAACTGCTAGAATTACGTCGGAATAACTTTTAACCGCCTTTATTTCCCCTGCGATATCATCTAAAATCATGCGCTTAGGCGTGTGAGTGTAACTTACGGAACTTGCAGAATAAAAATCTGCCGTACGAGTGTTATAATAGGCGGGATTAGAGCCTAGTTGCATTAACAATTCTCCTAGAATATTAAGGTGAATCATCTCTGCAATCGCTATGGATTCTAAAAGGTCCTTTATTTCTTTTTCACTTTCTTTGTTAAAATAAAAGCCATGGTAAACATATTGTAAAATGGCGTTAAGTTCCCCTTCTCCCCCAGAATATAACGGATATATTAAAGCGGAAATTCGTCTGTTGTTTTCCACGTTTTTTATGGATGGATATGGCAAATCTACTGTTAACGGTTTCATTTATACCCCCTTTGGTTGCACCATTTTTATGGTATGAAATTTTAACCGTTATTGTTAAAGTAATTACACCCCGTACTTTGCCATAATTTTTAATAGGCAATTTAATCCGTCGTTTAGCCGTGATTTTATTTCCCCTTCTTCTCCTCGTTTTTCTGCATCAAAAAGAGCAATTTCTAATTCCCTTACCGCTTGCCTATCGGTAACGGAAAGTTCAAATCCATTTAACCTATTGATGACGCTTTTCACGTGTGAAAAATCTATTTGTGTCTGTCGTTTTTCTTCCTTTTCTTCCACACATTTTAATATTTTTGCGCTATTTGGTAACGACAAATTATCTGCTTGCTCTTGCGCTTTTATCTGCTTATCTATTCCACGGATAAACTGATACGCTTGTTCGTTTTTATCTTCGGATTTTTCCGTTTTACATATAAATACCACGGAAACAGGCACGCTTAATAACGCATTTATGGAGAGAGTGGAAAAAACGTAAACTACTCTTTCGGTAGCGGTAATCGACGGATTTGAAAACACTAACGCAAAGGAAAACAACATAAAAAAGACCGCTATCCCCGTCGATACGAAAAGACCTGTTTTTTCCGCCTTATTGCCTAGTTTAAGACATATTAAGATTATGCCGTTTAACGCTATTAAGCCGTTAAAAAGCAAGAATATCCCACCAACTTTTAACGGCTCGCTTATACTTTGGAAAAAATGCAAAAAACCCTCCATCGTTGCCTCCTAAAATGACATTTTAGCACGTCTGTTTAGAAATTATTTGCAACTTTTAAGGGTTTTTTTGTGCTTTTTGTTTGTTTTATACGCTATTTTATGGTTACTACTTCTCCTGTTAATAGGCTAACCACTTTCTTTTCCGTAACGGTTAAACCTAGGATTTTTTCCACCGCATACGCATACATATTTAATTGCGGGGAATAGGTTTTTTCTAATTCATCTCGGCTTTTAGACGAATACTTATAATCTATTATTGTGGCAGTTTTTTCATCAATTGCAAGAAGGTCGATTATACCTTGCACCAGCACTTCGCTATCCGTGTTCGTGCCGAACAGCATCTTTGCAGGCATATTCATTATAAAGGCTTTTTCCCTGTATAACGTTTTACCTTTTAGGCTTTCTATAAACGCTTGATTTATTGCACTTTGTATTTTATCAAGATTTAATTTCTGAACGCTTTCTTTTTCTAAAATTCCTTCGTCTATTAGTCTTCTAGCACATCCCTTAACCGTTTCTTTCCCAAAGAAATCAAAGCACTCTAAAATCTTATGCGCCGTCGTGCCGTCTTCAGTAGATTGTGAACTATCCTTAAACATCTCGTGCACGGGAAAATAATCTTCTTCGTACACTTTTTTCGTAGCTTCGGTTACGCTACTTTTTAATGGCAAGTCAACGTCTGCTTGATGTGGATAATCAAACGTTAACGTTTTAGTTAACATGTTAACGTCCCCTTCTTCCGCCTTGCCCACAACCACCTTTCTTACGGGCGCAATTTGTTCAGATAACCCTTTTTCTTGTGGCAACGCAGAAACTTCTAGCATGTCTGGGGGAAAGAAATATAAAAAGCTATTCGGTTTTATCTCTTCGCCATCCGCCTTTACGTTGAATACTAGATGCATAGAATAGGTTGCACGAGTCATAGCAACGTATAATAGACGCATCTGTTCTTTTAGTTTTTCTTTCTGCTTATTTCTTAATACAATTTTTCTTATTAGCGTTTCTTTGTGCGTGCGTTCCCCATCTATAAAAAATTTAGTTATAAGCCCAAAATTTCTATCAAATAAAATCGTTCCCGTTTCGTCCTTGGTTGAAAAAGGAGTGTCAAGTGCAAAGTTTATAACCACAGGGAATTCTAAACCCTTAGACTTATGCATAGTCATAATTTGCACGGCGTTCTTGTTTGCCGAGCACTCTTCCATTACTTCCGTCAATGAAAGTTTTTTAATTAGTTCACGCAAGGAAATTTCCGCACCTGCTTTATATACGTAATTCAAAAAAGCGGTTATTCTTTCCACTTTTTCGCTTCCGTAACCATCTGCGTAAAAATGCGCAACGTAATCACAATCGGATACAAGTTTTTCCACCGTTTCCCCTGCTGAAAGGAAATCAGAAAGCGCACGGAAGGAAGTGAATTTTTTATGAAAATTTTTCAACTTTTCACCAAGTTTATCATCTAAATGCTCTAAGCAATATTCGTATGCTTGGTAAAAATATTCCGGTTCTTCTTCCATGTTCTTTTTTGCAAAAGAAGATATCTTAAATAAGTCTTCATCAGTAAAATTACCAACGGGGCTTAAAAGCGTTGTGGCGAGCGGAATATCTTGCTTCATGCAATCTATCGCTTTTAATACGCCAACAAGCATGATGATCTCGGGATATTCTAAAACGTTTTCTTCCGCTGACGTGGTTATCGGAATACCACGCTTTACAAGTCCTTTTATAAGCGCTTTAACTTTCGTTGAAGATTTACTTACTAAAATTACAATGTCTTTGTACGTTATAGGAAGAACCTTATCTTCTTTTACGTTATAGTAGGTACTTTGCAGTTCCTTTTCTATTATGTTAACAACTTCGGATACTACTTCCTGCTCGTCTTCGCTTTGCCTTTCTTTATTGTATTCATTAAGCACGTTGTATATCCTAGGGTCTTCCACGTCGTTCTGTCGTGCCCTACCCTGCGACGTTATAGCACTTACGCTAAACCTTCCTTGCTGGTCTTCGGGGAACAATCCACCGTATACTAAACTAGCGTCTTTTTGATAATTCAAACCGTAATCGTCTTCGGTCATACAGTAGTTGAACACCTTGTTGACGGCGTCAATTATCGCCTTTGCAGAACGGAAGTTATCGTTCAACCTTTCAGTTGTTTTTCCTTCTGCTTCTAAGCGTTTTTTCTTTTCGGTAAAGAATTCTGAACGGCAACCACGGAAGGCGTAAATACTCTGCTTATCGTCCCCTACGGTAAACACGTTATCTCTACCTAAAAGAGAAATTATTTTTTCTTGAATAGCGTTTACGTCCTGATACTCGTCAACAAAGATAAAATCGTATTTTTCACTTACCAACTTTCTAATGCTTTCATCTTGCAATAATTTTAACGCAAAACTTTGAAGGTCGGAAAAGTCTAAAAGATTTTCTTCTTCTTTGATTTGTGCATAGTTTTTCTTAAACGTCTTAACAAGTTCAACGAATATTTCCGTGTGTTCTTTTAACGCTACTCTCTCATTTAGATATTCTTGATAACTGCTTTCAGGTGGACAGTAACCACTTAAAAGTTCAATAGTACTTTTAAGAAATTTTGCTACCGTTTCTCGCAATTCGGGATTGTTTTTTTCTCCCCTGTTGCCAAGTTTATAGTTGCCTATTGTACTTAATTCAAAAATATTACCCGTCGTAACTATGCCCGTTAGCAACGTCTTTAAGCTTACAACAGCCGATGCAAGTTTAGGTTTGTTTTCGTTTGTTGCTTGCCCTATTAAACTTTCCGCTTCGATAAGCCTTGGCTTAATTAAATCTATAATTTCTTTTTTTGTCTTTTCAAATAGTGCAATATAATTGTCTTCATCATACAGTTCTACCGACTTATCTAATAAATAATTGAAATCGTCTTCTTCTGCGAAAAAAACATACGCCTTTAATACTTTTTCCCTAAGTGAATTATCGCTACGTCTTGTTCCTTCCCTGTCAACAAGTTGTAAAAAGCGTTTATCTTTTTCGCCATAATACTTGTTAAAAGTTTTACGCATAGCAAGCTCGGTCATCTCCGCTTTGTCTTCATCAGATAAAACTTGATAATCGGGAGATATACCAACGTTATAAAAGTATGCACGTAATAGTTTGGAACAAAATGAGTGTATAGTTCCTACGTCTGCCGTATCGACTTGTGGAATTTGCTTTGCAATATATACGTCCCCTGTCTTTCCCGCTTGTTCTATTAACGCTTTTTTAAGTTTTTCTTTCATTTCAAGCGCAGCGGCTTCGGTGTAAGTGGTGGCTAAAATCCTATCAACAGTCGTCTTCTTTTCTAAAATAAGACGCACTATTCGGCTTATCATTACGTGTGTTTTTCCACTACCGGCAGATGCGGAAACGAGTATATCCCCTTTATCGTGCTTTACAACACGGAGTTGAGATTCAGTTAAAGTCGGCTTTCGTTTTTCACTCATTTCCCCTCTCCTTTTGCATATCTTCTACCGCTTTCTCTATTGTTTCGGTTGTTACTTTTAAGGCTTTTCTTTCTTCTAGACGATGAAAAACACAAATACCGCTATAATTACAGTAAGTGCAAGCCTTTTCGTATGGCGACGCTACTATTACCCCGTCTATCATTTGTTCTGCCGCTTTATCCGTAATAGCCACCGCATATTTTTTATATGCTTCTATTTGTTCTTCACTAAGTTGCCCTTTTATTTCTCCCTTTGTTAACGGAAAGAAATCGCCCGCTTTACCGTCGCTATTTTGCGCAAGCATAACTTCTTCATCACTAAGCGTTGCGCCAACAACCATACTCTTTTCTTTTTCGTTCTCTTTCTTATATTCGTTATCTAACTTAAAATAATATGCACCTGCAAGTTTCTTTTCGGGAAATGCTGATGCGTAAAGATATAATTGCAGTTTTCTACCCGTAAATAAATCACCCACGTTATCCGACACTTCCGCCGACGTTTTATAATCGATAACACGGATATAATCACCATAACCATCTACTCTATCAACTTTTCCAGACAACCTTACGTTGCCACCGCAAAGTTTTACAGAGCGTTCTTTGGGCAACCACTCTTCTAATATAATCGGCTTAAACTGTGATTTTTGAAGGTGAAAAAATAATCTATACGCATACTTTTGTGTTTCCGCAATAAGACGCTCAAAATTGTTTGCTTCACGAACGTCTGTTAAAACGTGTGCGTATTCTTCACTATCTTTTAACGCCAGTGCTATTTCATTAACAAGCTTATCCGAACTTTCTTTATCACTAACTTCGTTTATCCTACCAACGTATTTTTCTAATATGTCGTGCACAAACAAGCCAAAGTTATTTGCTTTACTTTCGCCTGTTTCTCTTTCCTTTAATTTTACGGACTTAGATAAAAACGCTTTATAAGGACAAGTGTAATACGTTTCAATAGTTGTGGGCGAAACGTTGCTTTCAATTACCCTTCTATCTTCCCCTTCAAGCCTTATCTTTATTTCCTTATTCGCATCACTTAAAAGTTTATCTATCTTGCCTTTCGTCTGTTCGCTTGACGCTTTATAAAAGGCTGACGGCATACCAAAATCGGCAAGCATACCTTCTGCATATTCATAGACCGCTTTTGCAAAAGTTAAAAGCCCTTGTTTTTCTGTAAGATATTCGTTTTTGAAGTTTAACCCTTTAACGTTAAATAGTTTTTGGACGTAGTTAATTATTTCGCTAGGGCAAGCCCCTTTAGCACCCGAATAAGAAAGTAAAAGTTTATCGGTGAATGCCGAAATCGCAAGTGCCGTGCTTTCACGCTCTCTATCGTTTACTATCCTAATTTTCGGTTCTATTAAGAGATTTAAATTTTCTAATGCCGTTAAATCACCGTCGGAAAGTAACGCTACGTCTGCCGTGCTTACAGGAATTTGGCTATCTAGCCCCGTCGCAAATAAATATTTAGTTTTCGCAAGCGCAACTTCCTTGTATGCGCCCACGAACACAGCGTCGTTGTTTTGCGGGATAACGGATATTTCAAGCGTGTTTATTCCACTTGTGAAAATTTGCTTTAATTCGGTAAGGCTTACTTCGACGTCTGCTAGAAGTAAGTCCATTTGCTCTAATAACCCCGCCACCGTTTCAAACATTCTATCGTTTATTTCAGATAATACGTTCTCTCCGCTCGCCTTTAACATTGACGAATAATTTTTTAGTTTTTCTTCCGCTTTTATGCCTTTAAGCATACCACGTATATCGGGTTTTGCAAAATATGGCATAAATTTTTGACAATATTCGTAGTATTTTGTTCTCTCTTCTTCACTTCCAAAAATAAACGGGTTTCGTATGTTTTTATGGTTAATATTGTATTTAACTAAATAATTTTCTAACCCGTCTGCGAATTCTTTATCTTCTGTTATAAGTGGGTTTTTTATAAAGAGTAAAAAGGCATCACGATCTAAATTTTTACGCATTACTTCTAGGTACGCTAAAATTAACGTGATAAGTGGATGCCCTTTCGGGGCTTTTCTTTCATCAAGAAAATATGGTATTTCTAATTTTGAAAAAGCCTGCCTTACCGCTGTTTTATATTCTTCGCTCTGCGGAATAGCAACGGTTACTTGCTTATATCTACATTTCCCTTCTATAACCAATTTTTTTATAGTTTGCGCCACACGTTCTAATTCCATAAAGCATGACGGGTAAACGCTTAAATAAATGTTATCCGTATCAATAGGTTTCTTATAATAAGCACTTGGGACATACATGTTATCGATTAAAATTTGTGCTTCCTTTGCGTAATCACTTGGCACTTCGGACACGGAAAGCGTTACCCCTTCGTTTTTACAAACGGACTTAAAAATCTCAACCGTTTCATTTAAGAATAATGATTGATTATCCCCACCCGTCAAAATCGCAGTAACTGTTTTTGCCTTTTTCACAAGACATGCAACTGCGTCTTTTGCCTGCCTTGTCCATGAACGATAACCCACTAAAAATACGTTTGAAGAAACAATTTCTTCATCATTTAAGATAACGTCAGAAAGACACGCCAAGTTTGTGCTTTGGTCAGAATAATCGTTTTCTTTTAAGTAATTTTCATACGCAACGTAAACGTTATGCACGTCTTCTAACTTGTTTTTAAGCAAGCCTTCTGCTTGGTCTTTCGCTATTAAAAGGTCTTGCGGAGTAACTGATGCACTTTTTAATTGCATAATCAAATCGTAAAGCGCAGGAGCAAGCATTGTTCTGCTTTTTGAAAAACGTTGCAATGCCACGCTAGAAAGTATTCTTTTTATAGCCATTGCAGAGCCTTCTTTAGTAAGCGTTTTTCCAAAACTTTTTTTCTTATGCAAAAATTTACCGAACGAATATACGTCGGTATTAAAACTTCCGCCACCACTTGCGCAAATCGTGCGCTCCGCCATAAGCGAAACTTTATCTTCACAAAAAACCAAGTTTCTTTCCGTTAAACCCTTTTGTTTTTCTTTAAGGTTTTCACTTAGAATTTGGAAGACTTGAAAATATGAATTTGTTATAATCAATTTGCAATTTTTAGCCATGTTTTTATTTTATCACACTTTATCTGCTTTTTTAAGTACTTTTAAATAAAAATATTCTTTTATTATATGTTTTACAAATCTATTTTTTTGTGTTAATATATGTTATACATTAATTTAGACGGAGAAAAAAATGAAACGTAAATTTTTTCTATCATTGATTTCTGTTCTACTTGGTGGAATTTGTTTAACGGCTTCGGCGTGTAGTTGCACCCCGACGCAAACACTTTCTTTAACAAGCGACTGGAATAATAACTCAAATACCATAGGTTATAAAGAAACCGCCGTTTATTCGGTTGAACACGTTGCCGATTTTAATTCTGACGGATTAAATTATGCGGTAAGCGATGCGCTTAAAGATGACGTAACTTTCTCTTTTTCTAACGGCACTTATACCGTTTCAGCGCAAATCGTTCCCGCAACCACTTCATTTATCCCTAGCAGATACACGGGCAATATCCAAGTCGAATCTGGCCAAATAATTCACTTAACAACTGAATTTAAAATCACTTCTAGTTACACTTACGGCAATCCCGCCCAAACGAAAACTTCTAACGATTTTATTAAAACGGATTCATACATTTGCACAGTTGGTGCTTCCTATACCCCGCTATACGTTACGCAAGAAAACAAATATGCTATTCTTTCAGTAAGCGATCAAGGAACTAACGTTGCCGAATCACATTTCAAACGTGAATTTATTTATTCAACCGATAAATACGTTATTAACGAAATAAACGTTGACGATAATTCCGTTAAAGCGTTTAAGGAATACAAGTACACTTACAGAACGGCTATCGATAACTCTGAACTTTTATTCACGCTTAGAAACGTGAATATAGAAAACGTTGATGGAATCTTCTCACTTCCCACTATATCGGCTACGTACGGCGCCCCACAAACAATAAAAATTAGCCGTTTAGAAGATGCAACTGAAAACGTTAATCTAACGGCAAACGGAACGCCTTACACCCAAATGCAAGTTCGCAAATACGTTTTCAACGTGGACAATCAAATGATGGCAGGCAAATCTCAATTAGTATTTATTCAAGCAAAACCAACAGAACAAACAAGCACGGTTGATTACAGAGCGCACGTTGTTAAATACGTTGAACCACTTACCGTTTACGGTTCGTTCGCTCCTATGGGTGCGTTAGTTTATTCGTTACAATCTGTTACCTACGGTAAATAAGACTTAATTTGAAAAAACAAAATGCCCGAGAAGAATTTATCTTCTCGGGCATTATTTTTTAGTTTTAATCGCTTAAATAAAGCCTAATTATAAAACGTTCGTATCCCAGAAAATTGAATCGCTTACACTTCCAACAACCGTGAAAGTTGCAAGTTCGTTAAGGTTTGCAAATGCATAATTTCCGATTTCCGTAATGCCTGTTAAATCAATGCAGTTTTCCGTTTGGCTATTGAAACTTACGAAATCTTGACAGCCGTTAAATGCAGAAACACCGATTTTCGTTGCAGAAGTTGTAACCTTAGTTACTGCGCTTTCTCTAAAACATCCTGCGCCGATTTCCGTTACGTTTGCAGGAATAACAACTACGCTAAGACCTGCCCCCTTAAACGTTTCTTTGCCGAGTTTTGTTACAGCGTTGTTTGCGTTAAATGCAAACCCCGTTTCTCCGTTTTTATCTTTAAGTGCGCTACATCCACTAAATGCACTATCACCGATATAAGTAATTTTATTTGATAAACCTACTTCTACGCCCGTGTTAGCCATGTATGCAACCGTCTTTAACGTGGTGCAACCTGCGAACGCACTTTCACCGATTCTTACTACTTTATCAGAGAAAATAACTTTGCTAATCGTTTTAATTCCATTGAAAGCATATGCAGGAACAGTATAATCGCTTGCAGGTTTAATAGTGATTTCTTTAAGTGTTAAAGGCAAGTAATAAGTCCCCGTTTCAGAAACGTTATAGTTTTGCGTTACGCTTGTTGAATAATCGTATTTTGAAGTTCCGAATACGTAACCGAAGTTTCTTTCACCATCAACTGATTTTTCGCCTTCACCCGTTTCGCCGATATAAGCATCTGCTACCGCAGTCTTACCAACGAACGGAAGGGTTATCTTTTCAAGTGCTTCCATACCTGCAAACGCACCTTCGTCAATAATAGTTACCGTATCGGGAATAATCAATTCTTTAATGGTATCGTTGCCTGAGAAAGCACCCTTTTTGATTCTACCGATAACTTCGCCTTCCTTTGCTTCTGCGCCGAGATCAAGCACCGTTTCATCATCTTCTGCGATAAATCTTGTAACGGTATAAAAATCGTCCGATCTATACTTTGTTGTCAAAAGCCCCGTTTCACCGTCGTTTGGATCTTCTACGCATGCTACAAGCCCGATTGAACACATAGCCATTGCCAACACAAGCAATATTATGCTGAGTAATTTTTTCATATTAGCTCCTTTATCTGTAAGCAAATGATTCTTTGCCAATATACTCATTTTAGTTTAGCATTTACTTCTTGCTTTGTCAATTATATAATTAAATATTTTATATGCTTTTATTTTAAAATTGACATAAAAGGAAAAAGAACGCATTTTTTGCGTCCTTTTTGCTATATTTTCACGTATCGTTATTCTCTTATATTGACTATAAAATTACCTTACCTTCATAAAAGGATTTGAAAAATCCGTTGGTATCTGCGCCCGTTTTTTCAAATGCGCCCGCTAAATCATCAGGCGTTGCCACTTTGAATTTATAATCTTCATAATACTTTCTAAGTCCTATGATAAAGTCGTTATCCCCTATCGTTTGACGTAAACAATCAAACATTATACACCCCTTTATGTAGGCAATATTTACGTATTCGTATGAACTCGAAAATTCGTTTAGACTTCTAAGCATAACCGTGTTCACGTTACCGAATAATTTTTGATAAACCGAACAATAGGTCTTATACGTCTGTTCTGCAATATCCATTAACGTTTGACGTGTAAGAGAATATTCGGGATGATTTTCATAAAACATTACTACGGAATATTCTGCCAAGCTTTCATCTAAAAATCCGTGCTTAATTTCGTTATTACCAACAACCGCTTGCCACCATTGATGCGCCGTTTCGTGTACTATAACTTCACCTATCGACGCTTGTTCTATCCTATCGCTTATCATAACTAACGACGTGTATTCCATGCCCCCTTGCATAAACGGCGTTTGTACGACAGAATACGTTCTAAACGGATATTTCCCAAACGTTTCGGAAAAGTATTTTATGCTTTTTTTAGCATATTCAAGGCTTCCTTCTGCATTAGTATCGTCGTAATAATAGTAACTAACTGAAACACCGTTTACGTCTACCGTTAACACCTTAAATTGTTCACTTACAACCATTGCAAACGACCGAGCGGAAGAAATTTTCATCACGTTTGTCGTTTTCTCACCATCCGTTTGACTTTTAACCACTTCTCCCGAAGTCGCCAAAACGTATTTTTCAGGCATTGTTACACTAACGCTATAATCTGCACACTCGCTAAAAAACGGATCGCCGTACGAATAATAAACACACTCATAAAAGCCGTTATCGTATGCGCAAAGTATAGGATAACAGTTACCTAAATTTATTGTTTTTTCGTTGTAGCCCGTTCGAGAAATGACGTTTGCAAGCGTTATTTCATATTCAATTTTAACATCAACGCTCTCGTCTGGATAAAGTTCGTCTTCTAACTTTACCGATAAGACGTTTTTATCTTCACCGCAGATAATATACTCACCGTCTTCACCGTTAACACTTACGCTTTTGATATCCATTTTGCCGTAACTTGCTCCGTTTGGGAAGGCTTGAGAAGTTAATGTGGGGTTCTCTGGCAGATACTTAGAATCTTCTCTATATGCGTTGGCGTGAATATTGAATTTCAGTTCTGTTAGCACGCTTTCCGTTTGATTTTTATATCTAACTTTTTCTTGCCCTAAAACCTTCATATCGTCAGTAAGTTCCATACTGATTTCATACGTTACGTTAGCCGTAGTGCTACCGCAACCTGTCACAACAAACGCCGATAAGACGCCTATAATTACACTTAATAAAATCCCGATTTTTCTCATAAAAAACCCCGAATAGCTTTTTTATATCTCTATTCGGGATTTAATGGTTTTATTACTTTTCGTCTTCAAAACTTAAATATTTATCAGGATTGATAACTACGCCTTCTTCAAGCACTTCAAAGTGTAAATGCGCACCGTCTTTATATTCTTGGCGGTTAGTTACTGAAACTTCACCTATAACGTCGCCTTGGCTTACTTTTTGACCAACCGTTACGTTGTCCCCGTCAGCGAGTGAATTATAAACAGTTTTAAGTCCGTTACCATGATCAATCGTAATAATATAGCCTTTTAATAAACTGTTTTCAATATTTTCCACAGTACCGTCATACACGGCAAGTACGGGCGTTCCTTCTTCTGCAAAGAAATCTACCGCTTTGTGTGCACTATATCTTGATAACGTGCTATTGAATACCATTGTTTCACTATATTCACCGATTGACGTTGCATTTTCAACAGGCATGATGAAGGTTATTGTTGTTATAACAGGCTCTGTTACGTCTGAACCTGGGTTTTCAACGTCTTGACTCGGGTCGTTATTGTTCTCACCAGAGTTTCCATTATTACCCGAATCGGTATTTGAACCACCACCGTCTTCATTTCCATTTCCGTTACCCGCATCTGCTGATGGCAAATTGCTGTCTGGTAAAATTGAGTTTTCGTGTATGATTGCGAACATTGCAGATATTCCTATTGCTAGAATACAAAATGCAAGCACAAAATACACGGCGTTGCGTTTAAGAAACGTTAAAAATTTTGTTCCTGTGTCTTTCATGTTAATCCTCCGAAATTTGATTTCGTTTTTGTTATTCCCATAAAAAACCTTTCTATACCTGAAAAAATTAAAAACTTCCAAAAATTATCGGTGAACCTACTTTTATTCCGTTTTCACCAACAAACACGTGCAGATTAACTGTTTTCCCTTGCACCGTTGCTTTATACTTTATAATTTGCGCATACGCATAATAACTAGTTCCGCCTTCGTGATTTTCTACTAATACAAGTTGTGCATTAAAACGATTAAATATATCATCTTTGGTAACGTGCCCCCCGACCCTGCAACTTTCACCGCTAATATTTGATAGGGCCTTATATGTATTTATATCGCTTAACGTAACTATATCCGCACTTGACGAATAATTTTCTAAATAAATTTCATAACCGCTTTTTCCATCTATAAACTCATAAAAAAGCGGGCGGTTAGGAAAATATTGCACCGAACAAATAACTATAATTGATGATAATATTACTGCAAGCTTTTTCAACATAAAAAAACTCCCACAAAGCTTTGTGAGAGTATTTCCATATTTTTGGTTTTTTATACTTAAATTTTACATTATGCTTTTCGACACGATTTCGTTGATATCATCTAAAATCATATCAGGCTTAACTTCATGAACTTTTGCCATTTCGAGCGTGGTTTCGCCAGATAACACTAAAATTGTATTCATGCCGTTATTTTTACCAAACGCTATATCCGTATGCAATCTATCGCCTATCATTGTGATTTGACTTTTTTCTACGCCAAGTTTACTTGCAAGCATATCCGCCATAACTTCAAAAGGCTTTCCTATAATTTTATCAGGCTCTCTTCCACTACTTGTTTTAAGAAGACTGATAAACGAGCCTGCGTCTGGAATAAACACGCCTTTTGCAGGACAAGTGTTATCAGGGTGAGTGGATAAATAGGTTGCACCAAGCACAATAAGTTCGTTTGCAATCACAAGTTTTTTATAAGTTAACTCTTTATCGAAAGTTAAAAGCACGATATCCGCTTTTTCCGACACCTTAATTCCGCAATCCTTGATGTGCTTAGTTACACTTTCCGTTGCAACGGGATAAACAGTTTTATCAGGATAAAATGCTTTTAGATAATCTATCCCTGCATCAAGCGAAGAATAAAAAATATCTCTATCGTCCCAAATTCCTATTCTTTTAAGTTTTTCGTAATATGCATCGTCCGTCCCAGAAGAATTGTTGGTTAAATACACAACTTGAACACCTTTATCACGAAGATAATTAAGCGTTCCTTTAACGTCCCCTATCAATTCACCGTCGAGATATACCGTTCCATCTAGGTCAAGCATAACAACTTTTGTGTCTTTTATAAACTCTTTCATTTTATTTCTTCCTTTATATTTTCAATAGGTTATATCCATATGGAAAGTATTTTACCGCTCTATCGATAAGTTTATCTTCTGCTTCCAACTTCTGCTCAATTGCTAACGCAGTTAATATTTCCATATTTTGTTTTATTTCTTTTTCAACGGCTTGCGCAAACGATAACAGTTTGCCATATTTAATTTTATAATGCCTATAATACGACGTCCTAGCACGAAATAATTCGCTCCTATCAATACCTAGCACGTTTGAAGCCTGTTCTATTTCGGTTAAATCGATTGCGTCATGTCCTTTTACAATGCGTGTTTGTACGCTTTTATATAACGAATACACCCGCCTTCCTACGTGGCTATAACAATCCGTGCCCCCGCACCCTATCGCTTTATAAAGCATATTATACTGCTCGTATGCAGAGTTATCGTATATCTCTCCATTAGATATTACATTACCAACTTGCATTTTAATCTGTGCTTGTAAAGATTGTTCGTTATCACCTGATAAACAAGCGGTAACATAATCTATTATGCCACTTTTTATTAGTGCATAGCCACCCTTGTTCGTAACAGCACCGTCTAACACGGCTTTTAATCGGTAATCATAAAGCGCAGTTATGTTCTTAACTATCAGATGCGCTCTATCTTCATCACCGTGCACGCACTCAATAATTTTATCATCAATGAGTATAATTTGTTCAGCGTTACCCTGTACACGATTTAACGCCCCACCACATTTCACAAAGAACGTATCATCAAGTACACCGTCAATATCACGTCCTAAAACGACGCTCACGTGGGGTATCCCCCTTAACCCTGCAAAGTATGAGATAACTTTGCTTAGGCTAGAATCTACGCTTACAACCGCCCTAACGTCATCAGGAAGGGCAAATAGTTCTGCAATCCGTTCTATGTTATAAACGCCATAATCTTCAATCGTCATGCCTAAGGGTACGCAATTTGCCTCACGAATAAGCGAAAAGATTTTCTTAACACACTTAACGTAACTTTTTGACGTTGCCACAAAAATAACCTTTGAAAAAGGGGCTGTCTCTTTAAGCGTTTGAATAAGCAAACTATCACTATCGCCCGATATAATTTGTGTGCGTTTATTAGTGGTATTATATATTAATTCTGTTATATCATTTGTAAAAGCCGTAAATTTATTTTTGCTCACCGCTTTTAACCTGTTATATATCAATTTTAATCGTTATTACAGGATTTGTCAACAAAAGCACCATTAAAAGGCAAATTTATGGATTTTTCCTGTTATTTATCTTCTTTTTGTTTGTTTTTTTCAAAAAAGCATTGAAATTATTTTCAAATATGTTATAATATTTATAATAACGTTTTGGAGGAAATGAAGGATGAACAAAAGCGATTTAATTAGAGCTATTGCTAATAACGAGGGGATTACCTTGAGTGCGGCAACCGCTGTGTTTGACAGTTTCATCAACGCTATTACCGAAGGACTAAATAATGGTGAAAAAATTCAGATTTCAGGATTTGGTACGTTTGAACTCAAATGTAAAGAAGCCAGAGAAGGCATAAATCCAAAAACTGGCGAAAAGATTAGCGTTGAAGCCACAAGAACCCCCGTGTTCAAATTCGGCAAAGCTTACAAAGACTCATTCAATAAATAATTTTGCTAGATTACCAAAAGAACCTAACAACGTTAGGTTCTTTTATTTTTTGCATAATTTGTAATAAAATTATAGTATTATTTAATATGTTATTATATAGGACTATTTTTAATTGTTTGTTTAAGCCATATTTGCGGACTATTTTCTTTTTTATTCTAAAAAGGCAAATTTATAGCACCCCGTATATTCAACCATTTTTTTGTTCATGTCTGCAAATTTAACAAATCATAATTGAACGCCCTAAAAAATCACATACAAAAAAGCACAGACTACGCCTGTGCTTTTTGAATTTTAGGTAAATTTCCTTAAATTACTTAATAATTTTAGAAACTACGCCTGAACCAACCGTTCTGCCACCTTCACGGATAGCGAATCTTAAACCTTCTTCCATAGCGATAGGAGTGATAAGTTTAACGGTCATTTTGATGTTGTCACCAGGCATAACCATTTCTACGCCATCTTCAAGAGTGATTGAACCAGTAACGTCGGTCGTTCTGAAATAGAACTGAGGACGATAGTTGTTGAAGAACGGGGTATGACGACCACCTTCTTCTTTGGTAAGGATATATACTTGACCTTCGAATTCGGTGTGGGGTTTTACAGAACCAGGTTTTGCAATAACTTGTCCACGTTCGATATCTTTCTTATCGATACCACGGAGAAGAGCACCAACGTTGTCACCAGCTTGAGCTTCGTCAAGAAGTTTTCTGAACATTTCAAGACCGGTAATAACGGTGTTCTTGCTTTCTTCAGAAAGACCAACGATTTCAGCGGGATCGTTAACGTGTGCAACACCTCTTTCTACTCTACCAGTTGCAACGGTACCACGACCAGAAATCGTGAATACGTCTTCTACAGGGAGAAGGAAAGGTTTAGCATCGTCTCTTTCAGGGGTTGGGATATATTCGTCAATAGCTGCCATAAGTTCTCTAACACATGCGGTTGCAGGATCAGTCTTAACTACGTCGTCGGGGTTGTTTTGTGCACATTCTAATGCTTTAAGTGCAGAACCCTTGATGATAGGAGTATCGTCTCCAGGGAATCCGTATTCATTGAGAAGTTCTCTGATTTCCATTTCAACGAGTTCTAAGAGTTCAGGATCGTCGAGTTGGTCGCATTTGTTCATGAATACTACGATATAAGGAACACCTACTTGACGAGCAAGAAGAATGTGTTCTCTAGTTTGGGGCATTGGGCCGTCGGTAGCAGCAACAACTAAGATTGCGCCGTCCATTTGTGCAGCACCAGTGATCATGTTCTTAACGTAGTCTGCGTGTCCGGGGCAGTCAACGTGTGCATAGTGACGTGCGTCCGTTTGATATTCAACGTGAGAGGTGTTAATTGTTATACCTCTTGCCTTTTCTTCCGGAGCCTTGTCGATTTCGTCATACTTCATTTTTTGTGCTTGACCGTTAGCAGCCATAACCATGGTTATAGCAGCGGTAAGAGTAGTTTTACCGTGGTCAACGTGACCGATAGTACCGATGTTAATATGCGGTTTGCTTCTGTCAAATTTTGCCTTTGCCATTATTTGTTTCCTCCAAAAAATTCCTGATGTTTTATTTTTAAATTATTTTTTAGTTTTTTTCAAACATAATTACATTTTACAATAAATTTAATATATTGTCAACGAATTATTTACGCTTTTTTACCCATTATCTTTTCGAGAATGGATTTCGGTACTTCTGCATAGTGCGAGAATTGCATTGTGTAGTTACCACGGCCTTGCGTTCTAGAACGAAGGTCAGTTGCGTATCCGAACATTTCTGCAAGCGGAATATGCGCATCTACAACCTTAACACCGTTTCTATCTTCAGTACCTTGAATGATACCACGACGAGCAGTTACGTTACCCATAACGTCACCGAAGTATGCATCGGGAGTTACTACTTCAACCTTCATAACAGGTTCTAAAAGTACACTCTTTGCTTTCTGTAAGCCTTCTTTAAGAGCCATGCTACCTGCAATTTTGAACGCCATTTCTGACGAGTCAACGTCGTGATAACTTCCGTCGTAAACGGTAACCTTAAAGTCAACTACTTCGTAACCTGCTAAAATACCAGTTCTAGCAGCTTCTTGAATACCTTTGTTGATAGGTTGAATAAATTCTTTCGGAATTGAACCACCAACCGTTTCATCAACGAATTCGTATCCCTTACCAGGTTCTTGCGGTTCAAGACGAATCTTACAGTGACCATATTGACCGTGACCACCGGTTTGACGTTTGAACATACCTTCTGCTTCAACTGCTTGACGGATTGTTTCCTTATAAGCAACCTGTGGATTACCTACGTTTGCTTCAACTTTGAATTCACGGAGCAATCTGTCAACAATGATTTCAAGGTGAAGTTCGCCCATACCAGCGATAATGGTTTGTCCCGTTTCTACGTCCGTATAAGTTTTGAAAGTTGGGTCTTCTTCTGCAAGTTTTGCAAGTGCAAAGCCCATCTTTTCTTGACCTTGTTTCGTTTTGGGTTCAATAGCAACCCTAATAACAGGTTCTGGGAATTCCATCTGTTCTAATACGATAGGCTTGCTTTCTTCACAAAGCGTATCACCCGTTGTGGTGTCTTTAAGACCAACGATAGCGCAGATTTCACCAGAATATACAGCGTCAACTTCTTCACGGTGGTTAGCGTGCATACGAAGAATACGTCCGATTCTTTCCTTCTTGCCTTTAACCGAGTTATATACGTACGAACCTGTTTTAAGTACGCCCGAATATGCACGGAAGAATGCAAGTTTACCAACGAACGGGTCGGTCATAATCTTGAATGCAAGACCACTAAATGGTTCTTCATCAGAAGGCTTTCTAGACGTTTCGTTTCCGTCTGCGTCAAAACCTTTAACTTCGCCTACGTCAAGTGGGCTGGGGAGATATTCAACGATAGCATCAAGAAGGTTTTGAACACCTTTGTTCTTGAAGCTTGAACCACAAAGAACAGGGGTTACCTTCATTGCGAGCGTTGCCTTTCTTAAACCAGCTTTGATTTCTTCGATAGAAAGATCCCCTTCTTCGAAGAATTTTTCCATAAGCGCATCATCCATTTCTGCAGCAACTTCTACAATTTGTGAACGATACATTTCAACGTCGTCAACCATATCTGCAGGAACGTCGGTTATGTCGATTTCCTTTCCTAAGTCGTCCATATAAATGAACGCCTTTCTTTCAATGATATCAACAACGCCCTTAAAAGTATCTTCTTTACCGATAGGAAGAAGAATAGGCATTGCGTTTGTTTTAAGTCTTTCACGCATCATTTCGATAGCGTTTGCAAAGTTTGCACCGTTGATATCCATCTTGTTAACGTATGCGATTCTCGGAACTTTATACTTGTCTGCCTGACGCCATACGGTTTCACTTTGTGGTTCAACGCCACCCTTTGCACAGAACGTTGCAACAGCACCGTCAAGAACACGAAGTGATCTTTCAACTTCTACGGTGAAGTCAACGTGTCCGGGGGTGTCGATAATGTTAATACGATGACCTTTCCAGTAGCATGTGGTCGCTGCGCTGGTAATGGTGATACCACGTTCCTGTTCTTGAACCATCCAGTCCATGGTTGCTTCACCTTCGTGCGTTTCACCGATTTTATGCGTTTTACCCGTGTAGAACAAAATACGTTCGGTGGTGGTCGTTTTACCTGCGTCGATATGCGCCATTATGCCTATGTTTCTGGTAACGTCCAAATTAAAATCTCTCGGCATAAAAATTTCTCCCTATTAATATCTGTAATGTGCGAACGCCTTGTTTGCTTCCGCCATTCTGTGGGTGTCTTCTTTCTTCTTAACTGCATTACCCGTGTTGTTGAATGCGTCAACGAGTTCTGATGCAAGACGAGTGCTCATATCTCTTTCGCCTCTCTTTCTCGCTGCAATTACCAACCAACGGATTGCAAGTGTTTGTCTTCTTTCTGCTCTGATTTCGATCGGAACTTGATAGTTTGCACCGCCTACTCTCCTAGCTTTTACTTCTACCATAGGCATGATGTTGTTGAGCGCTTGCATGAACATTTCCATAGGACTCTGACCAACTTTTTCAGCAGCCTGAGTAAACGCTTCGTAAACAATGCCTTGTGCTATTCCTTTTTTGCCGTCTAACATAACTTGGTTGATGAGTTTAGTTACAACCTTATCATTATATACGGGATCCGGCAAAACGTCTCTTTTAGCAATATTGCCTCTTCTCGGCATAATTATAATCCTCCTTTTTAATTTTTGCACCCTTTTTAATGGTGCGGTCGTTAAGGATAAACCTTATTTAGTACAGCTATCACTTGCCCTTTTGGGTAGCGAACCTTCTGTCTTACGACATACTGCCTACCAAACCGGTTTTATTTTCCGAATTTCCGATTTTAAGTAGGTGTTTTTGTTTGTTTTTTGTTTTTTAATTTTTGACTTACTTGATTAACGCTATGACTTATTTAGGTCTCTTTGCGCCATATCTCGATCTAGCCTGTCTACGCTTTGCTACGCCAGCCGTATCGAGTGCGCCACGGATGATGTGGTATCTTACACCAGGTAAGTCCTTAACTCTTCCGCCACGGATAAGTACTGAGCTATGTTCCTGTAAGTTATGTCCTTCACCAGGAATATATACGATACCTTCCATTTTGTTAGTCAAACGTACTCTGGCAATCTTACGAAGTGCAGAGTTAGGTTTTTTCGGGGTCGTTGTTGTTACTGACAAGCAAACACCACGCTTTTGGGGACATTCGTCAAGAATAGGTGATTTGGACTTGTAGGTAATTTTCTTTCTACCCTGTCTGATTAACTGCTGAATTGTAGGCATAATGCACCTCCTTAAATTATTTCGGATATTCAGAAAACGGATTCGGAAAACTTCCGTTTTTAGAAACTTTTTTATCTTGCCGAGCAGATTTTTCACCACTCGGCAATAAATTATTTTAGCATTTTCGCTCGTATTAGTCAAACGAAATCGTTGCTTTTAACGTATTTTTTGGTTTTTTACGTCTATTCTTCCGTTGAAACTTCGGCTTTTGTTACGATTTGCGGAGAAACGTTCTTATAGTTCTTAATGCCCGTACCTGCGGGGATAAGTTTACCGATAATAACGTTTTCTTTAAGACCTACAAGCGGATCAATCTTGTTCTTGATTGCTGCTTCGGTAAGAACTTTTGCGGTTTCTTGGAAGGATGCTGCTGAAAGGAAACTTTCCTTAGCGAGTGCTGCCTTGGTAATACCTAAAAGTATTCTCTTTCCGATAGGCGGTCTTTGTCCGTTTTCTAAAGCGTTAAGCGTTTCTTCTTCGAATCTGTAAAGATCAAGTTTTTCACCTGGGAGAATTTCGGTATCACCTGGGTTTTCAACCTGAACCTTCTTCATCATTTGACGAACGATAATTTCAACGTGTTTATCGTTGATATCAACACCTTGTGAACGGTAAACCTTTTGAATTTCGGTAAGAATGTAATCTTGAACACCCTTAATACCCTTGGTTTTTAAGATATCTTGTGGATATACTGCGCCGGTAGTAAGAACTGTTCCTGGTTCAACCCTATCACCGTCCTTAACAAGCACGCCCGTTCCAAACGGAATCGTATAATCTTTAACTTCGCCGTCGTCAGTATTGATGATAACGTGAAGAATCTTTTCTTTTTCTTCTATGGTAGCAACGCCTGATTGTTCACAAACGATTGCTGCACGTTTAGGACGTCTTGCTTCGAAAAGTTCTTCAACCCTAGGAAGACCTTGCGTGATGTCGCCCGTACTTGCAATACCACCGGTATGGAAGGTACGCATGGTAAGCTGTGTACCTGGTTCACCGATTGACTGAGCAGCGATAATACCAACTGCTTCACCAATTTGAACAGGCTTATTGTTACTCATGTTCTTGCCGTAACATTTAGCACATACACCCGTCTTGCTCTTACAGGTAAACGCACTTCTGATTTCCACTTCCTTGATGCCAACCTTTTCAATAAGGTCTGCCATGTCTTCAGAAATCATTTCGTTTGCTTTAACCATAACTTCGCCCGTTACGGGGTGAATAATATCACGAACGGGGAATCTACCTGCAATTCTATCTCTTAAACTTTCAATGATAGCGTCTGCCTTATCACCCTTCGTTCCTACGATTGCAGAAACTACGATACCCTTAGGTGCTTCGCCAAGTGATGCGAAACAATCGTCTTCTTCAATGATAACTTCTTGTGAAACGTCAACAAGACGACGAGTTAAGTAACCAGAGTCAGCCGTTTTAAGTGCGGTATCCGCCAAACCTTTACGTCCACCGTGTGATGAAATAAAGTATTCGAGAACGGACAAGCCTTCACGGAAGCAAGATTTAACAGGAATTTCAATGGTTTTACCATTAGGATCGGTCATAAGACCACGCATTCCGGCAAGCTGTTTAATTTGGTCGATTGAACCACGGGCACCAGAGTTTGCCATCATGAGAATTGGGTTAAATTCATCAAGTGTTGCACGAAGTTCATCAGAAACAGCTTTTGTCGTTTCCGTCCAAACGCTTACGACTTTCTTATATCTTTCTTGATCGGTTATGAAACCTTTCTTGTAGAAATCTTCAATCTTAACTACCTTATCTTCGGCTTCTTTAATCATTGCCTTTTTGCCCTTAGGCATGTGCATATCGAATACGCTGGTAGTGATAGCACCGATTGTTGAATACTTATAACCGAGCGCTTTAATCTTATCTAAAACGTCCGCAGCGCAACTTGCACCGTGACACTTAAAGCATGCGCCAACGATTTTTTGAAGCATCTTCTTTTCGGCTTTGCCTTCGATTTCATATCTTAAATAATCTTCATCCGTCTTTCTTTCAACAAATCCTAAATCTTGTGGGATTGCTTCGTTGAAAATAATTTTACCAACAGACGTACGTACTCTACCCGTAATCTTTCTGCCTTCAACTTCAACCGTTCTGCGAACGATAATTTCGTCTTGCAAGCCGATTTTGCCCGTCTGATAAGCCATAACTGCTTCTTCAGGGGAAGTATAAGCAACGGTATATTCTGGAACACCGTAAACTTCACCGTTTTCATCAGGCGTTCCGTCCTTAGCGTACTTCTTGCCGATATAACGACGGAGTATAGTCAAATAGTAAGAACCCATAATCATATCCTGTGAAGGACTCATAACAGGTTTACCATCTGAAAGCTTTAATATATTGTTTGATGCAAGCATTAAGAATCTTGCTTCTGCCTGTGCTTCTACTGAGAGTGGCACGTGAACTGCCATTTGGTCACCGTCGAAGTCTGCGTTGAACGCACCGCAAACGAGCGGGTGAAGTTTAATTGCTCTACCTTCGATAAGAACCGGTTCGAACGCTTGGATAGATAATCTGTGAAGCGTAGGCGCACGGTTGAGCATTACGGGATGGTCTTTGATGATTTCTTCTAAAACGTCCCAAACTTCTGTTTTTGCATGTTCTACTGCACGTTTTGCACTCTTAATATTGTGGCAGATGTTCTTTTCAACGAGTTTCTTCATAACGAACGGCTTGAAAAGTTCGATAGCCATTTCCTTAGGAAGACCGCATTGATAAATTTTAAGTTCCGGTCCTACAACGATAACCGAACGGCCTGAGTAGTCAACACGCTTACCTAAAAGGTTTTGACGGAAACGACCTTGCTTACCACGGAGCATTCCAGAGAGTGATTTCAATTCTCTGTTGCCTGCGCCCGTGCTTGCCTTTCCACGACGACCGTTATCAATAAGAGCGTCAACTGCTTCTTGCAACATTCTCTTTTCGTTGTTCACCATGATTTCAGGAGCAGAAAGTTCCATCATCTTTTTAAGACGGTTGTTTCTGTTGATAACACGACGATAAAGTTCGTTAAGGTCGCTAGTTGCGTATCTTCCACCGTCAAGTTGAACCATAGGACGAAGTTCTGGTGGAATTACGGGAAGAACGTCTAAAATCATCCATTCGGGACGGTTTCCGCTCTTTCTGAACGCTTCGATAATTTCAATTTTCTTTACCGCACGGATACGCTTTGCACCCGTTGTGTTTTCAGCAATAATCTTTTTAGTTTCAACGCTTTCTTTTTCAAGGTCGATTGCCATCAAAAGTTCTTTGATTGCTTCTGCGCCCATACCTACTTTGAAAGAGCCTACGCCAAATTCTGCTTCGTATTTTTGTTTTTCAACGTCGTTTATAACCTGCTTGTATTGAAGGGTTGTTTCGCCTGGATCAAGAACAACGTAACATACAAAATAAAGTACTTGTTCAAGTGCCTTGGGGCTCATATCAAGAATCAAGCCGATTCTTGATGGAACGCCCTTGAAATACCAGATATGAGAAACTGGGGAAGCAAGTTCAATGTGACCCATTCTATCACGACGAACTTTTGAACGTGTAACTTCAACGCCACACTTATCGCAAATTACCCCTTTATAACGGATACGTTTGTACTTTCCGCAATAACATTCCCAGTCTTTTGTCGGCCCGAAAATTCTTTCACAGAAAAGACCGCCCATTTCAGGTTTTTGTGTTCTATAATTGATGGTTTCTGGTTTTGTTACTTCACCATAAGACCATTCTCTAATTTTTTCGGGAGACGCTACTCCGATTTGTATTGAATCAAAATTATTAAGTTCAAACATGTTTTTCGCCCTCCATTATAAGTTGTCGTCGTCTTCAAAATCATCATCAAACAATGAAGTGTCGGGAATCGTTGTGTCGATTTCGTCGTCATCATCATCAAAGATGTCTTTTGACGTGAATTCAAAGCCTTCGAGATCAACCGCTTCGGTATCTTCAAATACTTCTTCGCCTGCTTCTGTTTCAATAGCAACTTCGTCGAAATGATCTTTAGGTCTAATCGGTTGGATATCATCATAATCGTTTTCGGTGAGATCTTTGATTGCAAGTTCTTCATGATTTTCGGTGAGAACCTTCATATCAAGTGCTAAGCTTTGCAATTCTTTTAAGAGCACCTTAAATGCTTCAGGAATACCAGGTTCGCTGATGTTCGTGCCTTTTACGATTGATTCGTAAGTCTTTACCCTACCAACAACGTCGTCAGACTTAACGGTAAGAATTTCTTGGAGAATATGTGCCGCACCGTATGCTTCGAGTGCCCAAATTTCCATTTCCCCAAAACGTTGACCACCGAACTGTGCTTTACCACCGAGCGGTTGTTGTGTAATAAGGCTGTAAGGACCGGTTGAACGTGCGTGAATCTTATCGTCAACTAAGTGGATAAGTTTAATCATATACATTTGACCAACGGTTACTCTGTTTTCGAAAGGTTCACCCGTTCTTCCGTCGTAAAGTTGAATCTTTCCGTCAACTTCGCCCTTCGGATTTACGATATTGTTTTCTTTAAGTAATTGTTTAATTTCGCTTTCGGTTGCCCCGTCGAATACAGGCGTTGCAATCTTCCAGCCGAGTTGTTTACATACGTGGCCAAGGTGCACTTCAAGAACCTGACCGATATTCATACGTGAAGGAACGCCGAGTGGGTTAAGCACGATTTGAAGTGGCGTACCATCTGCCATAAACGGCATATCTGCTTCGGGAAGAATTCTAGAAATAACGCCCTTGTTACCGTGACGACCTGCCATCTTGTCCCCGATAGAAATCTTACGTTTTTGAGCAACGTAAACTCTAACGGACTTGTTAACTCCTGGGGGCAATTCGTCTTTGTTTGCACGTGTAAATACTTTAACGTCAACAACGATACCGCCTTCACCGTGCATAACTTTAAGAGACGTGTCTCTTACTTCTCTTGCATTAGCACCGAAAATTGCACGGAGCAATTTTTCTTCAGGCGTAAGTTCCGTTTCACCCTTAGGTGTAACTTTACCTACTAAGATATCTCCACTATCAACTTCTGCACCGATACGAACAATACCGTTTTCATCAAGGTTTTTAAGCGCATCTTCACCAACGTTGGGGATATCTCTGGTAATTTCTTCTTCACCGAGTCTTGTATCTCTTGCGTCAAGTACGTGTTCTTCAATATGGATAGTTGTAAACACGTCTTCACGAACAAGTTTTTCTGAAAGAAGTATAGCGTCTTCGTAGTTGTAACCTTCCCAGCTCATGAAGCCAACAAGAATATTACGTCCAAGTGCAAGTTCACCGTTCTTAGTTGAAGGACCATCTGCAATAGTTTGTCCTTTAACGATAAATTCGCCTTTTTCAACGATAGGTCTTTGGTTGATACAAGTACCTTGGTTACTTCTTTGGAATTTTTTGAGTTTGTATTCCTTATCCCCTTCTGCACCAGTAATAACGATGCAATCAGAAGATACGGTTTTAACTACACCGTCTTCGGTTGCGTTAACCATAACGCCCGAGTCGTAAGCGATACG
The DNA here is from genome assembly GCA_015069625.1 of Clostridiales bacterium. Classification (GTDB taxonomy): domain Bacteria; phylum Bacillota; class Clostridia; order Christensenellales; family Borkfalkiaceae; genus UBA1259. The sequence goes on from SVIE01000004.1 coordinate 29,316, forward strand.
TCTTTCAATACCTGTTGCAACGATTGCGTTTTCAGGACAAAGAAGCGGAACTGCTTGACGTTGCATGTTTGATCCCATGAGCGCACGGTTGGTATCGTCGTTTTCTAAGAACGGGATAAGTGCGGTTGCAACTGAAATAAGTTGCTTAGGAGAAACGTCCATGTAGTCGATTTTTTCTTTAAGTTCTTCGGTAATCTGTTCTCTGCGACGGCAGGATACACGATCTTTAACGAAGTATTTATCGTCAACGAGTTCTTCGTTTGCTTGCGCTACCGTATAGTTATCTTCTTCATCTGCGGTGAGATAATCAACGTGCGTGGTTACAACCGTTTCAATCGTACCGTCTTCTTTAACGGTGTGTTCTACCTTTCTATAAGGTGATTCGATAAAGCCGAATTCGTTAACCTGCGCAAAAGATGCAAGCGACGTGATAAGACCGATATTTTGTCCTTCAGGCGTTTCGATAGGACACATTCTTCCGTAGTGTGAGTGGTGAACGTCACGAACGTCGAACGTTGCTCTATCACGGTTAAGACCGCCAGGACCTAATGCAGAAAGTTTTCTCTTGTGCGTAAGTTCTGCAATCGGGTTGGTTTGATCCATAAATTGTGAAAGTTGAGAAGATCCGAAGAATTCTCTAATTGCTGAACTTACAGGACGAACGTTGATTAAGTTTTGTGGAGAAATTTCTTTTGCGTCTTGCGTAGAAATTCTTTCCTTAATAACTCTTTCAAGTCTTGAAATACCGATACGGAATTGGTTTTGTAAAAGTTCGCCAACAGAACGAACACGACGGTTGCCAAGGTGGTCGATATTATCCGTTGTGCCGATACCCATAACGAGATCAAGGTTGTTAGATACAGATGCAACGATATCGTCAATGGTAATCTGTTTGTGGTTAAGTTTATCAAGAAGGGGACGAATGCTTTGCTTTTCGTAAAGTGAAAGCGGTTCAGTTCTGCCTGATTCAACGTATTCAAAATACTTAACGCAAGCTTCAACGAATTTTCTTCTCGTTTCTCTTGCTTTTTCGCTATTCTTCTTATCTTCTGGCTTTTCGTCTGCGGGGTCATCAAAGACTTTTTCTTCTATGTAGTACATAGCGTTAATTTCGTCTTTTAAGATTTCCACCGTTTGGTCAACACCGTTTTCTTTAACGACAGCGTTAACCTTATCGGCAAATTGAAGGGTTGGATAATAAACGTAATCTAAAAGTCCGTACGTTTTGGGGTCAAGACCTGTTACAACCTTGTAATCTACAACGTTGTTTGCAATAATCTTGTGCTTTTTGCCGTCAACAAGTGCATAGAATACGTTTACGCCTGCGTTTTGGATAGCGTTAGCAAGCGTCTTGTCGATATAACGACCCTTGGTTGCAATAACTTCGCCATCCGGAGAGATAACGTCTTCTGCTGCAACTAAGCCTGCAATTCTTACGCCCATTCTTAAACGCTTGTTGAATTTATATCTACCTACTCTTGCAAGGTCGTAATGTCTTGCATCAAAGAAAATCTTTTTGAGTTGTTGTTTAACAGCTTCGTCGGTAGGAATTTCACCAGGACGGAGACGACGATAAAGTTCAACTAAACCGTCTGCTTCAGATTTAGCGGTATCTTTATTTGCCGTAACGTTAATCATTTCGTTACCGTCGAAAAGTTCGTTAAGTTCTTCATCCGTGCCGAAACCGAGCGCTCTTAAAAGAACGGTAGCGGTAAGCTTTCTCGTTCTGTCAACGTGTACCCATAAGATACCTTGTGAATCTTGTTCAAATTCAAGCCAAGCACCCCTTGAAGGAATAACCGTGGTATAGAAAAGTTTTCTGCCAAGTTTGTCCACTTCACCCTTGTTATAAACACCTGGTGAACGAACGAGCTGGGATACGATAACTCTTTCTGCACCGTTAATGATAAACGAGCCGTTATCAGTCATAAGGGGGATATTACCCATGAACACTTCTTGATTTTCGATAACTTCGCCGGTAAGTTTGTTAACTAATCTTACCTTTACACGAAGCGCACGTTCGTAAGTAGCGTCCCTTTCCCTACATTCTTTTTCGTCATACTTGGGCTTTCCGTCGAGATTGTATTCAAGGAAATACAATTCGAAATGATCGGAATAGTCGGTGATAGGCGAATAGTCTTCGAACACTTCTCCGATACCTTCTTTGATGAACGCATCGTAAGAGTCCTTCTGAATCTTTACAAGATACGGAAGTTCGATTGCTTCGTTAATTTTACTAAACGTTTTTCTCGTAATCTTTCCGCTCTGTATTTCACGTAGAATTCGTGCCATCAAAACACCTTCCTTAAAAAATTTTTGAATTTATACTTGACGGGGTTTACAAACAACACTTTTTGTTGTATAATCTTTCCGTCGGACAAAATTGCAGGATTGTTATACAATATTTAACGATTTTTGCCCTAAAACCGACCAAATTTTTGGCTGATTTTTCGCAAAATGGCGATAAATTTCGATAATATCCTATCATGATGCATTATATTATAATATCGAAGGGTGTCAACCTTGTCAAGCGATTTTTGGGAAAAAGTTAAAATTTAAATAAAAAACTTACAAAATAGTGCAAAAATACGTTTTTTTAGCAGGATTTTTATGAGAATAGATAAATTTTTAAAAGTTTCAAGAATTTTAAAGCGCCGTGCCCTTGCGCAAGAAGCAACTGACGGCGGAAGAGTTAAAGTTAATGGCAAAACGGTTAAACCTGCGTATAGAATTAAGGTGGGCGACGTGGTTGAAGTGGGTTTTAATAGCGGTACTATTTGCTTCCGTGTTCTTGATTTAAAAGAGACTGTTAAAAAGGAAGAAGCCGAAAAACTTTACGAAATTATTGGAGAATAATATGGATAAAAAATACACCGTAACCTTGCTTTTAACGTGCGCTGGAAAAGGTGTTCGTGCAGGGTTTGAAGAAAACAAATTGCTTGTTAAAGTTGGAAATTCCACCTGTTTAGAACAGGCTCTTTCTTCTTTTAAGAATTCTAATCTCATTGACGAATTGGTTATTACGGCAAGCGAAACAGACGTATCTGCGGTTAAAAATATAGTTCAAGATACAGCCAAAGTTGTACTTGGCGGTAGCACTAGAACTCAATCTGTTAAAAACGCACTTAAAGAAGTTACGGGGGATATCGTGCTTATTCACGACGGTGCTCGTCCCTTCACGTGCGCGCGTATTATAAATGATTGTATCGAAAGCGTAAAAAAACACGGTAGCGCACTTACCGTTATTCCTTCCCGTGATACTATTTGTTCGTCTGACGGGGAAACCGTTTCAGGTTATCTTGGAAAGGGCGCACTTTACGCCGTTCAAACACCACAAGCCTTTTTCACCAAAGATATTATTAAGGCTTACGACCTTGCAGGCGATAAAGTTTTTAACGACGACGGTGAAGTTTACCGTGAATATATTGCTCCATTACATATTGTTAAAGGGGAAACGGAAAACGTTAAAATAACCTACCCCGAAGATATGGCACTTCTCAATTCTACCCCTATTTGCCGTGTTGGCGCAGGGTTTGATTGCCACAAACTTGTGGAAAACAGAAAACTTATTTTAGGGGGGGTGGAAATTCCACACGATAAAGGGCTTTTAGGTCATTCTGATGCAGACGTGCTAACGCACGCTATTATGGATGCCCTTCTATCTTCCCTTGCTATGCGTGATATCGGATACTGGTTTAGCGATAAAGACCCACAGTATAAAGATGCAGACAGTATGAAATTGCTTGAAAAAGTGATTAAAATGATAAGTGATGCAGGATATAAGCCGCATAATATTTCTGCAACCATTATGGCGGAAAAACCAAAACTATTAAAACATATCCCTTCTATCACAAAAAGCCTTGCTAATGCGCTAGGTTTAGAAGAAAGTGCCGTCGGTATAGGTGCAACCACGTTAGAAGGTTTAGGTTTTGTTGGCAGAGAAGAAGGCATTTGCGTTTCCGCCACCGCCACCGTAGTAAAAATGTAAAGTGTTTGTTAGAAATATATCAATCAAAAAGCCCGACAGTTTCCTGTCGGGCTTTTTAGTTCTTTTTCTTACGCATTACGTTGTTGTAAGTATTGTAGTTTCACCGCTTACCACGGAGCTACTGGATCATCAGAGAAATCGTTAGAGTAACTGTCGTTAACTATTACTTCACAAAAAGCAGCCTTTGTTTCAGAAGAATTTACCACCCCTATAATTACGCTTCCACCGCTTAAACCAACAACTTCACCTGTCGTCATGCCTACTGATGCAATTGTTGAGTCATAAGATATCCAATAACCAGATTCTTCTGCAATCAGGGTTACACGTTCACCTACATCAATATAAAGCGTTTCGTAATTAATCTCCATTCTCGCCACATCTGACGGCATGTCTGCCCACATTTCTTCCACAGCTGGATTCCCGCCAACAGATCCAGATGAACCACTACCAGTTCCAGAAGATGCATCTCTCGTTACGGTTACGGTGCAAGTTGCACTTGCCGTGCCATCCAAAGTTGTTGCTGTTATAGTAGCTGTTCCTACACTAACGCCAACTACTATACCAACATCATTTACTGTTGCCACTAAATAGTCAGAAGACTCCCATGATACAAGCGGATCAGATGGCGTAAGCTTTGTAAATCTACCTAATTCTAATGTAACTGACGTTTGGTCTAGTGTCAATGAGCCACTTCCTGTTCCTGGTAATTCGGCACTAGTTACAGTTACAGTACAAGTTGCCGTTGCCCCGCTTAACGAAGTTGCCGTTATCGTTGCTGTTCCTACACCAATACCATATACGTATCCTGCCGATACCGATGCTACTAACGGATTTGATGTTTCCCATATTACAAACGAATCGGAAGCATTAATTATTTCATAGTCGTCCACTTCTAATGTAATTGACGTTTTATCTAATGTCAATGAGCCACTTCCAGTTCCTGGCAATGATGAGCCCGTTACAGTTACTGTACAAGTTGCCGTTGCCCCGCTTAACGAAGTTGCCGTTATCGTTGCTGTTCCCGCACTAACACCAACTACCATTCCACCATCAACCATTGCTACTAAATAGTCAGAAGACGTCCATACCACAAGCGGATCAGACGGCGTAAGCAATTCATATCCACCAACTGCTAACGTAATTGACGTTTTGTTTAATGTCAATGAACCACTTCCAGTTCCTGGCAACGATGAGCCCGTTACAGTTACAGTACAAGTTGCACTCTTTGAACCGTCAATTGAAGTTGCCGTTATCGTTGCTGTTCCCGCACTAACACCAACTACCATCCCCCCATCAACCGTCGCTACTAAGTGATTAGAAGACGTCCATACTACAAGCAGATCAGACGGCGTAAGCAATTCATATCCACCAACTGCTAACGTAATTGACGTTTTATCTAGTGTCAATGAGCCACTTCCAGTTCCTGGCAATGATGAGCCCGTTACAGTTACAGTACAAGTTGCACTCTTTGAACCGTCAATTGAAGTTGCCGTTATCGTTGCTGTTCCTGCGCTAACACCAACTACCATCCCCCCATCAACCGTCGCTACTAAGTGATTAGAAGATGTCCATACCACAAGCGGATCAGACGACGTAAGCAATTCATATCCACCAACTGCTAACGTAACTGATGTTTTGTTTAATGTCATTGAACCACTTCCAGTCCCTGGATTACTAGGATTAACAACCGTAACTTCACAAATAGCACTACCAGAACCGTTTGTTGCTGTTGCCGTTACTTTTGCCGTTCCTGCCGAAACACCTTTTAATAGCCCATCTGTAACGGTTACGACTGTCGCATCAGATGTCACCCAAGAGAACGTTGTTTCTTCATTAGACGTTTCAGTTGCAGTTATAAGTTTATATTCGCCAACCATTAACGTTACTGAAGTTTCGTTTAACTTTACCTTTGTTCCACCGCAAGCTGTAAGGCAGAAAGCACCAAGACACGCAATTGCTAATGATAACAAAACCATCATAAGTTTTTTCTTCATTTTTACTTCTCCTTTTTATTTATATTAATGATTATACAGACAATTTTTGTCTATGTCAAATATTTTAGACAATTTTCGTCTATTATTTAATTGTATGGAAGTAAAATTTAAGGAAAGACTTGTAGAGTTAAGAAAAGAAAATAAACTCACGCAACAAGATCTTGCAACAAAACTTAATACAACTCAACGCAGAATTTCGCATTTAGAAAAGGGCAATGCCGAACCCGACATTACCACTGTGCTTTGTCTTGCTGAAATTTTTAATGTTTCCACAGATTTCCTTTTAGGCAAAACTGATTTTTAACGTTAAAAAAACAACACCCCGTTGGGTTACCAACGGGGTGCTTTTTGTTAATTTTTAATCTTTACTTTTATAGTAAAGCATACAATGACAGAACCCTTCAAAATTAGGGTCTGCAATTTGGTCCTTAAACTCCTTACACATGCACTTATATTCTTCCGTGCGATATAACCTACAAGGGCAATATCCGCCCGTTCTTTTAAGCCCTTCCCTTACGGTTTTCACCGCTTCTTTATCAGGATTAAGAATTACTTTCATACTAACTCCTTAAAAACTGAAAGCCACCTGCTTATTAATAAAGTAAGTGGCTTTGTTGTTTTTTGTTTGGCGATAACACAATCAATCGTTAATGAAAAGGGCATACAAGAAACAAGTAAGACAAGGCAAATCCCCGCAGTCAATAGTATACATATTAACAAGGGGTTTAACGCTATATTACGAAGTTTATGGTTTGCACTTTATTAATGGATTGTTGTGGCAGAGCCATTAGTCTTTATTTTCTTTTTTAGCCGTGTCAACAACCTGCTTACCATCATAGTATCCGCATTTGGGGCATACTCTGTGAGAAGCCTTTAATTCGTGACAGTTGGGGCATTCCGAAAGATTCGGGGTTTCAAGTTTCCACTGTGCGAATCTGGTGTTGGTTCTCTGCTTTGAAGTTTTACTCTTTTGAACAGCCATCTTATTTTACCATCCTTTATTATTTACACTTGCATTCGCTAACGTTTAAGTTAGTTCCGCAACCCGCACATATCCCTTTGCAATCATCTTTGCATAAAAAGGACACAGGGGCGTTTATGATTATTGCATCATCTACGATTTTAGTTAAATCAATTCTGTCATTTACCACCGTGTAACCGTTTTCGTTCTCTTGGTCAACTTGTTCCGCAAAGTTTACCACGAACTCCCTTTCAGTTTCGGCAAGGCATCTTGTACATTCACCTTTTATCGTGAACGCCACTTCGCCTTCAACGTAAGCGCTGTGTCTATCCGTAATTGTTATCTCGCCAGAGATCTTTACGGGAAGAATCAGTTCTGCGTTCGGCATATCGAGAAGTTGTGTTTCCGGACTATATTCAAAGAAGAAACTTTCTTCTTCCTTGCCTTTCGCCCTAATCTTTTTAAGGTCTAAAATCATAATTTCCCTTTGAAAATGCTTAACAAGTATAAACTATTTATTTTTACTTGTCAACTTTTTATACGCTTAATTTTGCCTTTATTAGTGGTTATTATACGTAAAATATTACTTTCTAACTAATGCTTGCGTTTCTCTTGCGATTGAAAGTTCTTCGTTTGTAGGAAGAACGAGAATTTTAACCTTTGAAGTTTCCTTGGAAAGATCTGCAATTCCACCGTCGTATGATAAGTTCTTGTCAAGGTCTAATTCAGCACCACAATATTCCATGCCTTCCATAACAAGACGTCTTACGATTTGTTGATGTTCACCGATACCACCCGTGAATACAACCGCATCTACACCGCCGAGAACTGCTATATAACTACCAACGTATTTTTTAATTCTGTATGCAAGCATTTCGATTGCGAGCATTGCTCTTTCGTTACCATTTGTGCCTGCTTCAACCAAGTCTCTGCAATCGCTTGCAAATCCGCTGATACCAAGCATACCACACTTTTTGTTGAGATAGTTAACCATATCTTCTGCTTTGTAGCCAAGTTTAACTCTCATAAATTCAACTGCTGCAGGGTCAATATCACCACTACGTGTGCCCATAACTAAACCTTCAAGCGGGGTGAAACCCATAGACGTATCTTGACATTTGCCGTCTTTAACAGCAGAAATTGAAGAACCGTTTCCTAAGTGGCAGATAACCATTTTTGCATTGGGGTTACCCAAAAGTTTACCCGTTTCTTCGCTAACAAACTTGTGTGAAGTTCCGTGGAAACCATACTTTCTAACCTTATGTTCTTCATACATTTCGTAAGGAATTGCATACATATATGCTTTTTGTGGCATGGTTGAGTGGAAAGTTGTATCAAATACGGCAACCATAGGAACGCCTGGCATAACGTCACGGCAACTCTTGATGCAAGAAATATTACCTGGCATATGTAAAGGTCCAAGGTCAATGTTCTTTTCGCAAATTTTAATAACTTCGTCGTCAATTACAACTGAGCCGTGGAAATCTTCTGCAGAGTGAAGAACTCTGTGTCCTACCGCACTAATTTCGTCGATTGAGCCGAGCGCACCTTTTTCTTTATCGAGCATTGCTTTAAGCACTAATTCCATTGCTTCGGTGTGCGAAGGCATATCTTGTTCGATAACGAGTTGTCTGCCGTCAAAAGTTTTTTGGGTAAGTTTACTTCCTTCAAACGTAATACGTTCGCAAATACCTTTAAGTACTACGCTTTCGTCCGTCATGTCGATAAGTTGATATTTGAGTGATGAACTACCTGCATTGATAACTAAAATTTTCATGATTTATTTCCTTTTCCTATTTTTATCTCTCGCCTTTCGGCGATTATGTTTGTTTTGATAGGCTATGAAGTAATATCGGTTGATGCAAATTGAAGGTTTAGGAGCAAGCAAGACAAGGCAAATGCCCGAAGATAAGAGTTTACATCTTTTCGAGGGCTTTAACGACGTATTGCGACGTTCATAAATTTTCAATTATCAACCGTATGTTGCTGAAGAGCCTTTATTATTTTGCTTGGAGTGCCGTGATAGCAACAACTGCGATTACGTCGTCAACAGAGCAACCACGTGATAAGTCGTTGATAGGTTTAGCAAAGCCTTGGCAGATAGGACCTAAAGCCATATATCCACCGAAACGTTGTGCGATTTTATAACCGATATTTCCTGCGTTAATATTGGGGAAAATGAATACGTTTGCTTGACCTGCAACAGGGCTATTCGGTGCTTTGAGTTTACCAACTTCGGGTGCTACCGCAGCGTCGAACTGGAATTCCCCGTCAAGTTTAAGGTCGGGTGCTTTTTGTTTTGCGATAGCCGTTGCTTCTTGCATTTTGGGAACGGTTTTGAAGAACTTATCGTCATTACCAGAGCCCATTGTTGAGAATGAAAGCATTGCTACTCTTGGTTCGATACCTGCAATATCTCTTGCCGTTTCTGCAGAAGAAACAGCGATATCTGCAACTTCTTCAGCCGTAGGTTCGATATTGATAGCGCAGTCACCAAAAACTGCAACACCATCTGGATTATAAGGATTTTCGCCGTCTGGTGCAACCATAACGAAACTGCTTGATACCGTTTTAATTCCAGGTGCGGTTTTGATTACCTGTAAGCCTGGACGAAGGGTGTTTGCCGTTGAATGACAAGCACCTGAAACAAGCCCGTCCACGTCGCCTGCTTTAAGCATAAGCGCAGCGTACATTGTGTAATCTTTTAAGATTGATGCTTTTGCAGCGTCAACGTCTGCATATTCGGGAAGTCCGGTTTTCTTGTTGATTTTACCAGCACGTAAATCGAAAAGCATTTTTGCATATTCTTCGGTCTTAGCGTTAGTTACGGGGTCAACCACGTTAACGCCTGCTAAATCCACGTCAGGATTGTTCTTCTTGATTTCTTCAAGATTTCCTAAAAGGGTAATGCGTGCAAGTCCTTCTTTAACAGATTGAGCAGCAGCCTTAACTACACGGCTATCTTCACCTTCTGGAAGAACTATGTTCTTGTTTGCTTTACTTGCTTGTAATTTGATGTTTTCCAAAACCTTAGACATATTCTTTTCCTCACTTAATATTTTTTCTTTGATTTCTCTTTCATTTTTAACAAAAATGATGTAAAATAATAATCACTGATATATTTTACAACATTTATTAGAAAAAGTAAATAGTAAAAGCGGGGTTTTTAAGTTTTTTATGAAATTTTGCGCTTGCGTTGCCGAGTATAATCCACTTCACTTAGGACATCTAAAACATATTGAATATATGAAAAATTCGCTTAATGCCGAATATCTTATCGTTATTATGAGCGGTAACTTTACCCAACGTGGCGAAATTGCCGTTATGAATAAGTTTAAGCGTGCCGAACAAGCGGTTAAGGCGGGGGCAGATTTAGTTATCGAACTTCCCACCATTTTCGCAACGGCTAATGCAGAAATTTTTGCAAAAGGTGCTGTGAAAATTTTAAGCGAACTTGGTATTGACGGGGGCTTATGCTTTGGCGTAGAAAGTGGGGATAGACAAGCATATCTTGAACTTGCAAAAGCAATGAATAATGAAAGCAAAGAATTCAAAAAGGCTCTTAAAGTAGAACTTGAAAAAGGTATCTCTCTTGCTAAAGCAAAGTTTAACGCACTTAAATCTTTAGGGAACGACACTCTTGACGAAAGGATTATAAATTACCCTAACAACGTTTTAGGTTTAGAATACACAAAAGCCATTTTATCTACTACTAACCGCCTTGAAATTTACCCTATGCACCGTGATGGTGATCATAACGACACGTCGCTTAAAAAGGATATAACAAGCGCAACTAGTATTCGCCAGTACTTAAAGGCAGGCAAGGGAGCAAAGATTAAAAAATACCTTCCTAAATACACCTTTCAAGCACTTACCCCCTATCCCTGCAAGATAGAAGACGTTATAATTGCCCACGCAATCACCACTCCTACTGAAAAAATGGCTCTCCTTCCAGACTGTACAGAAGGATTAGAAAACAGAATTAAAGCACTTGTTAAGAACAACACTTCATACTCTGAACTAATAGAAAAGGTAGCCACGAAACGCTACACTCACGCCCGTGTTTCGAGAATTTTAACCGCTAACCTTTTAGGTATAACGCAGGGCTTAATCGACAGGTGTTTATCAGACGAACTTTACGCAAAGGTGCTTGCCGTTAACAATAATTCAAAGCACGTCTTAAACGAACTTGTTGCTAAAAGCCGTATCCCCGTACTAGTTAGGAAAAGCGATTTAAGCGCTCTTAAAAAGACGGCGGAAGAGTGCTTTAATATCGACGCTTTGGCAAACGATATATATAATCTCGTTTCAGGCGAAAATAACAATGAAAATTACACGGTGTTCGTTTAAGGCACTTGACGAAAACCGTCTATTATGATACACTTAAAAATGTGTGAAAAATATAACTTCAAGGAGTTAATGATGGAAAACGATTTAATGAAATTTAAAAGTGGAAGCGATATTCGTGGTACAGCCGCAGAAGGTGTTCCAGGTGCACCGATTGAACTTACCGACGAACGTGTTGACCGTATGGCAAAAGGCTTTTTCGTTTGGCTTAAAAAACGCAACCCCGAAAAAGAAACACTTACCGTATCTCTCGGTCACGATTCAAGAATAAGCGCACCAAGACTTTCTGCTTGTGTTAAAAACGCACTCGTTGAAAGTGGTGCAAAAGTTATCTTTACAGGGCTTTCTTCCACCCCTGCTATGTTTATGACGACTCAACTTTTAGATTGTGATGGGGCTATTCAACTTACCGCTTCTCACCACCCCTTCAACAAAAACGGTCTTAAATTCTTCTCTAAGAACGGCGGTCTTGAAGGAAGCGATATTGCAGAAATCTTAACCTACGCTTTTGAAGGTGTTGCGGAAAAAGGTAACGGAACGGTTGAAAACGTTGATTTCATGCGTACGTATAGCAAGGTTTTAGTTGACTTTGTTAAAAAGGAAACGGGCGACGACAAACCGCTTGAAGGTTTCAAAATCGTTGTTGACGCAGGTAACGGTGCCGGTGGATTCTACGTTGACGAAGTGTTAAAACCACTTGGTGCAGATACCACGGGTAGCCAGTTCTTAGAACCTGACGGATACTTCCCAAATCATATCCCTAACCCTGAAAACCCCGTTGCTATGAAGTTCATTTGCGACAAGGTTAAGGAGGTTAACGCAGACTTCGGTATTATTTTCGACACCGACGTTGACAGAGCAGGTGCGGTTGACGATTTAGGTGAAGAAATTAACCGTAACAAACTTATCGCACTTATCTCTGCTATTCTTTTAGAAGAAAAAGGCGGTGCGTATATCGTAACCGACTCTATCACGAGTGATGGATTAAAAGCATTTATCGAAGCAAAGGGCGGTGTTCACCACCGTTTCAAACGTGGATATAAAAACGTTATCAACGAAGCAATCAAACTCAACAAGGAAGGCAAATATTGTCCGCTTGCTATCGAAACGAGTGGCCACGCCGCACTTAAAGAAAACTATTTCCTTGACGACGGTGCTTACCTTGTAACTAGACTTCTAGTTAAAATGGCAAAACTTAAAAATAGTGGCAAGAAACTTCGTGATTTAATTGCAGACCTTGCTCTTCCTGCTGAATCTGCAGAAATCCGTATGGGCTTTAAGGCAGACGTTGACTTTAAGGCTTACGGCAAGAACGTGCTTGACGAACTTAAAGCATACGCTGAAAATAACGGTTGGACGCTTGCTCCTTCTAACTACGAAGGTATCCGTATCTCTTTCAACAAAGATAACGGTGACGGTTGGTTCTTGCTCCGTATGAGCTTGCACGATCCTATTATGCCACTTAACATTGAAAGCAACGTTATCGGTGGCAATAAGATTATTGCAGAAAAACTTTATACCTTCTTAAAAAATTACGACGGATTAAATATTGATAATCTCTCTGCTTTTTTAGGAAAATAATTAAATAAAAGTTAAAACGGCGTAGCACGTGCTACGCCGTTTTTTATTTTACCTTTTAATTTGCCATATCCGTTTGTTCTTCCATTACTTTTTCATCAGCAGAATTATCTTCACTTTCTTCCCCTTGCCAGTAATCAACCTTGTGCGGTAACCCTATGTTTTTTGCCAAGAAAGTGGGTGTTAACCCTTGCTTTTTCTGACGAACGTAATCACCGATAGCACGGAAAGCGTATTTGCCAAGTATTATGATAACGGGGATATTTATCATTGTCATAAGCCCCATAAAAATATCTGAAACGTCCCATAATACAGGGGAATTTAACCCTGCACCTACTAAAATTACGCCCGAAAACAATATGTAATAAATAATCTTAACAATTTTATTTGGTTCTTTTTTGAAAATGTGTATAATCGCCTTATCCACGTAAAAAAGGTTACCTATAAGAGTGGTAAACGCAAATAGCACCATAGCAACGACTATAAATATAGGGCCAAATCCGCCTAACGTTGCTTGCAATGATGCTTGAACGTATTGCGCACCGGAAATACTTTCCGACGCTTCAACGCCTGAGCACATACACATAAACGCCGTTGCTGAACAAACCAAAATCGTATCGATAAACACCGATAACGTCTGCACGAAACCTTGTTTTACAGGGTGAGAAACCAAAGCCGAAGCCGCCGCATTAGGCGCTGAACCTACCCCTGCTTCGTTTGAATAAAGCCCACGCTTGATACCGTACATTAAACATGATCCGCTGAACCCACCGAAAATTGCATTAAAATCAAATGCCTCTGTGAAAATACGAGCGAACACAGAAGGCAAAGTTGTAACGTTCATAAAGATTATTACAAGTGCAATCAAAATATACGCTACACCCATAATCGGAACAAGAAAACTTGTAACCTTTATTATTCTTTTTCCGCCACCGATTAAGCAATAACCTACCAGCACGGCAACTATTGCACCTATAATCCAAGGCGTTGAGTCTTTCGAATAAAAACTAAACGTTTCAAACGTTGACTGCAAATTATAAGATGCAAGCATATTGAAACCTACGCCGTAAGTTAAAATAAGTAGCACCGAAAATACTATTGCAAGCCAGCGTGATTTAAGCCCCGTTTCGATATAATACGCAGGCCCACCGTAACATCCGTTTAATCCCTTTCTTTTGTAAATCTGCGCAAGCGTGCTTTCAACAAGTGCCGAAGCACCGCCGATTAGCGCAATTATCCACATCCAAAAAACCGAACCGAAACCGCCCATGCAAATAGCGGTAGAAACACCTATAATATTCCCCGTTCCTACTCTTGATGCGGTGGATACCATAAGCGCTTGGAAAGATGAAACTGACTTCTTGTCCTTCGGCTTTTCCGTTACGCATTTTAACTGTGATTTTAATCTAAATTGCGAACCTTTGGTGCGAATCGTAAAATAAATTCCGCAACCAACTAAAAGTATTATGAGTATGTAGCCGTACATTACTCCACTAATTGAACTTATAATTTCTCCCATACTTTTCCCCTTTGTCCTATATTATAACACGGCTTATATAATAAATCAACGGCGAACTCTTCCGCCGTTGATTTGTTTAATGCTTATTTAACCTAAAAAGAAATCAAACACTAGCATCACGCAAAAACCTATAAGCAGAGCAAACGTTGCCCACTTCTGATTGCCGTGAGAATGTGTTTCAGGTATCATTTCGTCGCTTATAACGTATAACATTGTTCCACCTGCAATACTTAACACAACAGGCAAAATAACTCCTGAAACACTACCGAAAAAGTAGCCGATAAACGTGCCTACTACTTCTATTAACCCCGTGCAAAGCGCAATTAGAAAAGCACGCTTTTTGCTCATTCCCGTTGCTATCATAGGCGCAATTATAACCATGCCTTCAGGGATATTTTGAAGGGCAATTCCCCCTGCAACCGTCAACGCATGCACCGTATCGCCCGTGCCGAAACTAACGCCTGCCGCAATACCTTCTGGTAGATTATGTATGGCAATAGCTATAACGAATAGCAAAACTTTATTCAAACTTGCCGTCTTATCTGGGTGCTTTTCTCCGTCAAACCCCGCTAAGCGATGCATGTGCGGAACTAATCTATCAATTAGATTTAATATAATTGCACCCACTATTATGCCGCCACAAACAATTAAAATTGCCCAATTGCCGTGATAATCAAACGACGGAATTATTAGCCCAATAATTGCCGCAGCAAGCATTACCCCTGCCGCAAACGATAAGATTATATCGTTGAACTTTTGCGACGGATTCTTAAACAAAAATCCTATTAAACTACCGATTAACGTTGCACCGCCCACGCCAAGTGCCGTCAATAATACCGTTACCATCTTTTGCTCCTTTATTAAATTATATATCTTTTAATAACAAATTTCAAGTAAGTTTCTATTAATTAGTATAAAACGCCACCGAAAATTCGGTGGCGTTTTGTTTTTTACTTTTGCTTTTCAAAGTCTTTTAAGTCGATAGTGCCTTTATCCGTTTTGAATTTATGGTATTGCACCGTTGGATATGCCCCAAAATGATAACACCTAGCCGAAACGTAACCTATTTGATAATCTCTGTCTATCGCAATTTTATGTGCGACGGGTTGTGCCTTTGAATTTAAGGCGTTTTCATTATACTTAATTTCTTTGCCATTAAACCATTTTCCGCCAAGTTCTTTAACTTCTTTTAAAAACCTGTTTTCTTCACCGTAGTTATCAAAAGTAACCACGATAGCCCTGCTAAACGCTCTGTCTAAATCTTGTTTTGTCATATGCTTCTCCTAATATTATTGATTTCATAAAAAGCACGCAAAAAAAGACCCATCGTTACCGACGAGTCTATTAGTTCCGTTTCAATCCCCATCGGTCAGCCTTTAGCACCTTACTATTTAGCAGGTTGCTGTGCGATCAAAGGGGCTGTCCCTCACGCACTCTTTATGGTAATTTTATTATAACACTTTTTTATCAAAATGTCAATATGATTGATCCCTATCTTTTTTTAATATTATATGTGCCAAATAATTAATTGTCAAGTGTTTTTTTGTGTTATTTGATGATATTTTATGTTTTCATGTGATTTAAATTAAAACAAAGTTATCTAATCAAGTCTATTTAAAATCATAGAAGATTAAACGCCACCGAAAATTCGGTGGCGTTTTGTTTTTATTTTATAGTGTCTAGATAATTTTCGATATACTATATTAATACGACACTAAGATAATAATTCTAATTTATTTTCTTGACTTTTAACCTTTATGATAAGTTCCGCCAACGTACTCGTAAATAATAGGGTCTGGCATTTCATAGTCGCTACTGCTTGTGAATTTGTCCCACTCTTCTTCCGTCCAACTTCTAGATAGATGAACAAAACTAAACGAATTAAGTTTTCCGTTGCTAAAATCAATCGAGCCGTAATAGTCAATCATATTGTCATTTTCGTCAAAGATAGAGTATCCGAACATCAATGCGTTTTCAGTATCTTCAAGCGAATCATAGTAAGAAGATTCACGTGAATAAGTGAAATGTATTCTTGGTGGCGCAATTGAGTTTTCATAGGTTATTCCGTGCGCAAATCCTTCAATTGGCTTATCTAATTCGGGCGCAAAATACTGAAAATACGAATCTAAATAATCTCCGTTTGCAATCGTGTAACCACTAGGACTTATAAAGTAAAAATAATGGCCTTCGTCAAGGAAATACTTGCCGTCTAGTTGCGCCGTGTAATTTGCTAACGTTGGAATAGTGTAGTCCGTTTTGTTTAGATTATTAGACTCTTCAACGTACTCTTTCCCTTCCCTAACGTAAACGCCTAAAACAAACGGAAGTTCCGAATAGTAATACTTGATATCATTTGCTCCACCACTATACTCTTCTAAAATACGGAATTGATTAAGTGGCTCAAACGATTCGGTGTATGCTCCGATATGCTCGTAGGTATCATTACACTTTATATTAAAGTGTAAATTATCCGATCTATAACCTATTTTTTCTTCATCTATAACGATTTTTTGAAATTCCCCTTGTTTTTTTAAGATTCCATTTTCGTAATACTTTAAAGAGAAATTTCCCTTGCTCCCGTCTATGTCAAAATAAGTGTTTTCTTCATTAATTCTCTCGTCATAAGCCCCGTAAAGATAAAACTTACCGGTAATCGGCTCGTATTCTTTTGTGAAAACGTCGTCGCTTCCACCGCCAAATAAATCCGAAATAAAGTCGCAACTTGCAAAGGTAAAAGTAGATAAAATAATCAAAATTATCGTGATTAAATTGATAAATTTTTTCATATCCTTTCTCCTTTTTTTGCTTTTTTATTATTATAACATTTAAACCTTCCCTTTTCAAGAAAGATTTTCAAGTTGTTATGCATAAAATCGGCACACAATTAAAAAGAACCATCAATAGATGATTCTTTTGTTTATATGCAACTAAATCTCGTTTTTAGGTGTAGCGTGTGGGACAAAAAGTTTACTCTTTTTCATAAATCGCCCTCGCAAAACCCAACAGGTATGCGTATCTTGAATATTTATCTATAAGTTTTTCATAGTTTTCAAGCATTTCCTTAAACATATTGTAGTTTTCATAAGGAATAAATTGCTTAATAAGACTTATAACTTCAGTATAGACCAACTCATTATTTAATTTGAATAATGTAGCATAATTATTATAGCACTTTTCAAATAAAATTTCAATGCTTTTTGACCCTACGGCGAGTACTTTTTAGTTCAAACCCAGGTGGAGCGTATATTTTGACCCGTCGTGCTGAACTGTGTGTATACTAAATCTATCGTGTATTTCTAGGCATAAAAAAAGACCCAAAGAAGACTTATTATCTTCTCCAGGTCGTGAATATGCCCATTTTTGCTAGAAAAACCCTTAAAATGGGGTTAAAATGATAAAAATATGGGTCTATAAGAAAAGTACTTATAGACCCATACACTTGCGTTTGGGGTACGAAAAGTCTTAAAATTACCGATTTTCAAGGGTGTGAGAAACGAAAAGTCTTAATCTTGCAAGGTTGCAATCTTGGGTTGCATCCTTATAAAAAAATCAAGGTTGCAATTACCATTCCTGGCTTTTGCAACCTTGCAGTATCCTTATATATTATATAATGTTTAGAAAAGTAGCGGTTTACGTCATTGCTCAACCGTGGAAATATCTTCTCTGGCTGTGCTCGATTATCTCTCCGTTTGCGTCTTCGTCTATCACCCAAAGGGCATCATAATCACATGGTTCGCAGCGTCCTACCACTTCTAGGATTTCGCCTTGCCCACGATCCACCCTTTGTGGCTTGTACATGATTTCCATCACGCGTCCACAATTAGGACAGGTCATTTTCACTTTGCCCTGCTTGTACCTTTTTATTAGGCGTTCTTGTTTTTCCCACACTTTGTAAGCCTCCTTCCCCTTATCGCTTTCCAGGTATGCTCTTATATCCTTGTAAAGCACCCTAGCCAACGAGTCTAGAACCTCATCAGGGATTCCAGTATTATTTTTCCTTTTTCTCATTCTCCGCTTTCTTTATTTCTCTCTGGTCTTTTAGGCTTAAGTAGTCAACTATTCTTGCCCCACAGTTGGGGCAATATTTATACATTTCCATCACGAAGTTTTTATCTACGTTAATGTAATTTCGGTTACAGTTTAGGCATTTCCACACCCCTTTGAAGTTGTGGTCCTTTCGTTCTTCCCAGGTGGTTTCTTCCCCTTTGTAATAACCTTTATCGTGAAGCTGTGATACTGGGATTAGCGTTACCCAACCCTCTCCCGTAATGTACTTGCTGCATTCGCCTACAAACCTAACTTTATCTCTCATTTGCTCACCTCCGAGTTTAAGGACATTATACCGTAAAGCCGATTGTGAGCCCAGTATTATTGCTCCTGTTTTATACTTTCTCTTGTTTCATCGCCTTCTATTTCTGACATTTCTATAAAGTC
>SVIE01000060.1 GCA_015069625.1 Clostridiales bacterium
TAGGACAACGTTTCCTAACTCTGCATCTTCACAGTTCTTTATTTGCGTGGAAGATTGCACGCACCTTGACGGACAATACGCTGCTTTCGGCAAGACTGCCGATCAAGAAAGTTTAGACGTCGCAATAGAAATTTCCAAAGTGGAAACGGGTTTTGTTGACGGTTATTCTGACGTTCCCACCACCCCTATCGTCATCAAAACAATTTCAATAATTGAATAAGTTTTTATAACCTAAAAGGCAACGCAAATGCGTTGCCTTTTCTTTTTATATTGAAATATTTATTATATGCACTCTATCAATCGGAGATTATGAGTGAGCCTAAACTAAAAATGGTTGTTTGTTTAATCTATGTACGATTATTTCATCTATTACCGCATTTCCACGATTTTTAAGTAAAAACATTACTATATCTGAAATATCGGTAGGCACAATCATTCCATCTGCCGTTAAATCGGGGCGTGAAATTTTTACCATATCGGTAAACACTCCACCTGGCGAAATTGCATGCACACGAATTCCATCTTGATATACTTCTGACGCAAGCGATTTAGTGAAACCTAATAAAGCGTGTTTTGACGCTGTGTAAGCACTTTGATTTGGATAACCTGCATGCGATACTACGGATGCAATATTTATAACGCTTGCTCTTTTGGACTGTTTAAGATATGGCAATACTTTTTTAGTTAAAAGATACGGAACTCTTACGTTTATCGCCATGATTTTATCAAATTCTTCAGCGGTAGTTTGTTCAACGCTTGCATTTTGTGCCACCCCTGCGTTGTTTATTAAAATATCAACACCGCCAAATCTTTCTATTACTTTATTTATTCCGTCAGATAGAAAATCATCATTAGTTAATTCACCGCTAACAATAAGCGAGTTCACACCGTAACTTTCAACTTCTTTTGCAGTTTTTTCAAGTTTTTCAACGTTCCTACCACCAAACAGTACGACGTTTACACCTTCTTTTGCAAGCGCAACCGCAATAGCGTTTCCTATTCCGCCACCTGCACCCGTAACTATTGCCGTTAAATCTTTCATAATCTCACCTTTTTATCTTCTTATAATTTAAGTTTAACATAAAACTTATTTATTGTAAAGCAAGAATTTTTATGCTTTTGCCGTAATCAACGATTGAAAATTATAAAAAAGATGATATAATATTAAATACAGACGTTAATAGGTGATTTATGTTTTTAACCGATTTTACAAAACAAGATTTCGATAACCTTTATAATTTTATGCGACCTATTTGGGTGGAAACTTACACTAACATTATCCCCAAAGCGCAAATTGAATTCTTACTTGATAAGTATTTCAAGGCGGAAAACGTGCAAAATTTTATTAAAAAAGGGTATTCTTATAAAAAGGTTGACGGCGTTGGCGTACTTATTTATCAAGAACGTGATAACGACGTTTTTATAGATAAATTATATCTTCCACAAGAATTTCGTGGTAAGGGCTACCCAGAAAAAGTGTTTAACGAACTGCTTAAACTAGGCAAAGATTTAACCTTAAACGTTAACCAAGCAAATAAACGTGCAGTTGCTTGCTATCTTAAAAATGGTTTTATTATTGAAGTTATACATGACGTTGATTTGGGCAACGGCATGATTAACAAAGATTATATAATGAGAAAAAAGTCAAATAAATAACAACGGAGAAATTATGTTTGAACGTATTAAACAAGTTAAAAAACTTTCAAAAGAAGCGTGCAACGTTAATAGTCTTGCTCGTGACGAAGACAATAGGTTAATAGTTAACCTTTCCATCAAAAACGACGACGGTTTTTTATCTCCTTACTCACTTAAAGGCGAACCGCAATTAGCAGGCGAAACGGCCGAATTTTTAGAGCATAGTATTAAAAACACTAAACATACGGACGATATTTCTTTCCACGTGCACAGTTCGGTTATTGACGAAAATGAACAGGTTGAATATAAACAAGCAATCAAATGCTATTACACGCACGAAATTACCGAAGTTAAAATTAAAATGAAAAGGAACGCTATTTCTTCCGTGCTTATGATTTTGCTTGGGATTTTAGTGTTTGCGCTCCGCATTATATTTTCTTCCGTTTTCCCGAATGAAATATTTTTAAGCGTACTTGACGTTGTGGCTTGGGTGTTCGTTTGGGAAGCAACCGACCTATTCTTTTTTAGACGAACGGAACTTAGGCAAGAATTATTGCAATACTTAAAAATTTACACGGCAGATATCAAATTCATTAACGAATAATTTAGAAAAAACACGGTGTTATTTAGCACCGTGTTTTTTATTTATTCAGATCTATTTTCTTGCTCTCCGTAATACTCAACTAATGTAAATTCTGCTCTGCGAAGGGCTAAATCTACGTCTTCTACCGCAATTTTAACACTTTTCCCTAGCCTAAAATTAAATTTACCGATAGTTAAACTATATTTTGCCTTATCATAGTTTGCATTGCCACGAGAAATACTTTCTGCATGAACAAATCCTTCGATACCATTAGCAAGTTCCACAAAGAACCCACTTGATACTACACCAGACACCACCCCGTCAAACTCTTCACCGATATAATCGGTTAAATATAACATCTTATAGTATTCGTCAATGGCACGTTCGGCTTCGATTGCTATACGTTCACGCTCGGATGATTGAACGGATGCATCTATAACAAACTGACCGTAACGAACGTCTAAATTGTCTTTACCGTCTAGCACGTCTTTTATTATTCTATGCACCGCTAAATCTGGATAGCGACGAATAGGTGACGTGAAATGACAATAGTATTTTTCCGACAAGCCGAAATGCCCAAGCGCATCAGGGGTATATTTTGCCTTTTGCATTGAGCGGAGCATAACCCTATTTATTAACGTATAGGTGGGCTTGCCTTCTGCTTCTTTTAGGATTATTTGGAAATCTTTTGGATAGATTTCATCCTTTCTGCGTTTAACTTTTACACCTATACTTTTTAGAAACAGATAAAATTCTTCTACTTTATCGCCTGCGGGATCTTCGTGAGTACGGTAAATAAAAGGCTTATCTAAATAATACATATACTCTGCAACGGTTACGTTTGTTAAAATCATAAACTCTTCAATGATGCGATGGGACATGCTACGCTCGGTTGCCGTGATTTCTATCTTCTTATCTTTTACCGTGATTGCGCTTTCTTTTACGTCAAGATTAATGTTTCCGTTTTTATCACGCTTTTCTATTAGAATTTCGGCAAGTTCTTTCATCAAAAAGATAGCGTTTTTTATGTTGTCGCCATACTTTTCGGCTATACACGTATCCCCTTGAAGAAGTTCATCCACTTCGTTATACGTCATGCGGGCAGATGATTTTATTACGCCTTTAACTATTTCGTAATCTTCCACCTTGCCTTGCTTGTTCACCGTCATAACGGTTGAAAGGGTTAGTCTATCTTCACCTTCTTTAAGCGAACAAACGTCGTTGCAAAGTTTTTCGGGAAGCATAGGAATTACCATTTCTGGAAAATACACGCTCGTTCCCCTTTTGAACGCTTCTTTATCGATAGGTGAGAAGGCGGTTACGTATTCTGAAACGTCTGCAATATGCACGCTTAACCTATACTTATCACCAAGTTTTATTATTGAAACAGCATCATCAAAATCTTTTGCATCTTCACCATCTATGGTGAAAGTCAATTCAGAACGGAAATCCCTTCTGCCTTTTAAATCATTTTCTGTTGGTGCTTGAACCTTTTTTTCTGCAAAATCAAGCACGTTATCTGGAAATGAATCAGGAAGTTTATATCCATAAATAATAGATTTTATTTCGGCCTTTCTATTTGTTGCTTTACCAAATATTTCTTTAATAATGCCTTCGGGACGCATTTTTCTTGGGTATGAAAGTATTTTACATACCACTTTATCTCCCGTTCTCGCACGGAGCGATTTACCTTGCGGTATAAAAATATCGCAAAAATATTTGCTGTCGTCAGGCGTAACGAACCCACCGCTTCTAGTTTCAGAAAATGTGCCGACCAGTTCGCTTATTCCACGCTGAATAACTTTTAATACTCTTGCGGTTGTTCTTGCCCCACCACCACTTTCCGTGGTTTCTGCAAGTACGATATCGCCATGCATTGCGCCACGCAAATCAGAGTGCGGAATAAAATATTCTTCCGCCCTTCCATCATTTGCTATTAAAAAGCCAAATCCTCTGGCATTTCCTTGTATTTTTCCTTCTATAACTTCTCTTTTCATTGTTTTATTAGTATGTTTATTAGTTGATTTAATATGTTCTTTTGATTTTATTTAATTTTTAGTGGTCAACTACGAGTTTAGCAAGGCTCGCCGACGCAAACGGATGAAATAGAACGTCTGTTCATTGAAGTCGGTTGCGAAGGCAGAAACGCAGTATTGCGCAGTTTATAAGACTTAAAAACGGTGGTTCAAACGAACCACCGTTTTTTACCCTTTTATTTTCAACTAGATTTGTTATGCAACAAATAATGCTGAAATAACGAAGAACACAATACAAAGCACACCGAAGATAATTGCACTAATAACAGTAAGTACTTTTAATTTATGTTCGGTTGTCTTCTTCTTGTTCTTGCCTAAAAACGTTTCCGTTTGTCCGCCAAGCGCACCTACGCCTGATGAATTACCTGGTTGGAACATAACAACGCAAATAATGAAAATTGCGCAAATTGCCATGATAACCAAGGTTATTATTCTTAAATATGGGTGCCATACGTTCCAGAACCCACCAACTTGGGGTGCTAATAAAGAACTTAAAAATTCCATCTCTATCTCCTTAAGCATAAAAATGCTTTATCTCAAAATGCTTTGCTATTATATCATATAAATCAACATATTACAAGCATTTTTTATGTCGTTTTAGCCTTTTTTAGCCGATAATAAGCGTTTTTCCTGTCATTTCAGCAGGAACTTCTACACCCATCATATCTAAAAGTGTTGGTGCAATATCTGCTAAAATTCCACCATCACGGAGTTTTTTGCCTTTATATTCTTCGCCTACAACGATAAGCGGAACTTTGTTTGTGGTGTGCGCTGTGAATGGTGCACCGTCTTCTTCTGCCATCTTATCTGCATTACCGTGGTCTGCCGTGATAATTGCGCTACCGCCTTTTTCAAGGATTTTATTTACAACTTTGCCAACGCATTCGTCAACTGTCTTAACCGCTTTAACGGCTGCACCGAATACGCCCGTGTGTCCTACCATATCGCAGTTTGCAAAGTTCAAAATTACCACGTCATATTTATCTTCATCAAGTTTTTCGATTACTTTTTCGGTAACTTCATAAGCACTCATTTCAGGCTTTAAGTCGTAAGTTGCAACTTTAGGTGATGCAATAAGTTCTCTATCTTCGTTAGCGTTAGGTGCTTCAACACCACCGTTAAAGAAGAAGGTTACGTGCGCATACTTTTCTGTTTCCGCAATACGAAGTTGAGTTAAGCCAAGTGATGAAATATATTCACCAAGCGTGTTTTTAAGAGTTTGGGGCTTAAATGCAATCCTAACGTTTGTAAAACTTGCGTCGTATTGTGTGAAACATACGTATTTTGGATTTATAAAGCCTGTCTTTCTTTCAAAACCACTAAATTCCTTTTCACTCATAGCACGGGTGATTTGTCTTGCACGGTCAGGACGGAAGTTGAAGAAAATTATTCCATCTCCTTCTTCGATAAGACCTACCTTTTTGCCACCACTTACTACGTGTGCAGGAATAATAAATTCGTCGGTTACGCCGTTAGCATATGAATCTCTAACGTACTTTTCAGCATCTTCGGTTGTTTCTCCGATACCTGCCGTCATCATATCGTAAGCCTTTTCTACTCTTTCCCAACGATTATCTCTATCCATTACGTAATATCTTCCACCAACAGACGCTATCGTACCGAAAGAAAGTTCTGCCATCTTTTCTTTAAGCGTTTTAATAAAATCTGCACCACTTGTTGGTGAAACGTCACGTCCGTCCATAAAACAATGAACGAAAACGTTATCTAGTCCTTTTTCTTTTGCAAGTTTAATAAGCGCAAAAAGGTGAGTTATATGACTGTGAACGCCACCGTCCGATAAAAGACCATACAAGTGAAGTTTCTTACCTTCTTTCTTAACAGCATCAATTACAGCGCAGAATTCTTCATTATTAAAGAAATCACCGTCCATAATAGATTTTGTAATACGAGTGAGTTCTTGGTAAACAATACGACCTGCGCCCATATTTAAGTGTCCGACTTCGGAATTACCCATTTGACCTTCGGGAAGACCAACGTCCATACCACTTGCACCTATAAAAGTTGATGGATAGTCTTTAAGCAGACTATTAACGTTATCACTATTTGCACAAGAGATTGCGTTACAGCAAGATGCTTCCGCTTTGCCATAACCGTCCATAATAATTATACATTGAGGTTTTTTACTCATTATAGCCACCTTTATAAAAAGGCACAAAAGTCTTGTGCCTTTTTAGATTAAATTAAATAATTAGTCTTTATAGTTTACGATTGCAGCAAAATCCGTTGCCTTGAGCGCTGCACCACCGATAAGACCACCGTCGATGTC
>SVIE01000061.1 GCA_015069625.1 Clostridiales bacterium
ACGTTTAACGAAAGTTTACATGCACCTTGTTGTGGTGCGCACCAGCCTACACCGTGCGTATATGCGGAAATATCTTTGATTTCCTTTGCTTCTACCCATTTTCCTTCTTCAGGAATAGGAGCAGGACCGTGTTTTGGCCCTTTGCAAACGCAGGTCATTTCTTTAACTTCAGTTGAATACTGCATAAATCTATGCCCTCCAAAATTTTTTACTTATTCACTCTTTTTAGTATATCATAATCGCCTGAATTTGACAATATTTTTTATCAATTTTAACGGCTATTTTTCCGTGTTTTTATTCTGTTTTTCTAAACTTCTTTTATAATAGAACAAATACTGTTGAAAATATCCAGAATCTTTGCCAAACTTTTTCACAAAATATTCAGTTATCTTCCTTCTATCCGTAAGACTACCATTAAAATTTTCACGATACACCTTTTCTATCCAAGTATCCACCGGAAAACTATCACTTCGATGAAATCCAAAAAGCGTTACGCAATCTGCAACTTTTTCACCTACTCCTTTAAGCGAAATCAATTTTGCCCTTAATTCTTCGGTAGTTAACGTTTTTAGACTTTCCAAATTAAAACCGTTCACAATCTCGTTTGCGACGCTCTTGACGTAACTTACCCTATAACCTAGCCCTGCGGATTTTAACGTTTCTTCGTCTGCTAACGCAAGTTTTTCAGCAGTCGGAAAGGCAAAATATTCGCCATACTCGCTATCACGCTTTTCACCGTAAATTTCACAGAGTTTTTCTATGGATTTTTTAATTCTTGGAATATTGTTATTTTGCGAAATTACAAAAGAAAACAACGCTTCTTCAGGTGCTTGATTTAATATTCGAATTCCCTTGCCCAGCCTTGCACTTCTTTCTAAAACGTCAACGTTAAACTTCGTTGCGTTATCTACTATGGCACTATAATCTCTTTCTAAATCGAAAAAGTTTACAAAACGTGCCTCTTGCTCTTCGTTACACTCGATAACTGCGCATTCACCGTTGTCGTAGCAATAAGCCACGTTATCGCCAAAAAATACCAGATATCCCTTTTTATATGGTCGAAATCTGAAAATTTGGCCACATTCCAACGTGTCTTTAACGGAAAAATA
The DNA here is from genome assembly GCA_015069625.1 of Clostridiales bacterium. Lineage (GTDB taxonomy): Bacteria > Bacillota > Clostridia > Christensenellales > Borkfalkiaceae > UBA1259. The sequence continues at coordinate 1,110 of SVIE01000061.1, forward strand.
TTCTGACGTATAATATATTTCTGCTTTATTTTCTTTTTTCATAATACGAAAAACGGGCTGAATTTCAGCCCGTAAATCCTTAAACTATTTTGCGTAAACGCTTACTTTCTTGCCGTCTCTACCCATTCTTTCGAACTTAACAACGCCGTCAATTAAAGCAAACAACGTATCGTCTTTACCGATACCTACGTTTTCACCTGCGTGAATTTTAGTTCCACGTTGACGAACGATAATTCCGCCTGCGCTGATTTCTTGTCCGTCTGCTCTCTTAACGCCTAATCTTTTAGCGTTAGAATCTCTACCGTTCTTTGTGCTACCGCCACCTTTGTGGTGTGCAAATAATCTGAATAAAATCATATGTGCCCTCCTTATTACTTCGCAGCGATTTCTAAAATCTTAACTGCTGTGAAAGGTTGACGATGACCCTGTTTCTTCCTTTCATTCTTCTTAGCCTTGTACTTGAACACCACGATTTTCTTTTCTTTGCCTTGTTCAACTACTTCGCCAACTGCCTTGAACGCCTTTGCTTCTTCAGCAACTTTAACGCCGTTTTCGTCAGCAACCATCAATACTTCGAATTCAACCTTATCGCCAACGTTTGCCGTAAGTTTTTCGAATCTGATAACTTGACCAACTTCTGCCTTGTACTGCTTTGAACCGTTTTCTACGATTGCGTACATGTTTTTACCTCCTACTATCCAGTCTCGCCGAATTTAATTTTGGGGTGCACGTTGACATGCTTATATAACCCCTTTCGAGCGGCTCATTGTGTATTTTATAGTATTTAAGAGAAAATGTCAAACGTTTTTGCATATTTTCGCTTATATTCATCAAACTAATTTTATAAAATTTATATGGAGAATTAATATGTCAAATTATCAAGCAAGCGAAAGAGCAATTAACGACGTTTACAAGAACGCACACATCGCTCTTCAAAGTATCGCAGATATTCTGCCTGCCGTTGAAGACGAAGATTTTAGAACTGAACTTAAAGCGCAATACGAAGGTTACGAACAAACGCTAGGTGAAATCGCTTCGTTTATGGCAGAAAAAAACATTAAGCCAAAGGATATAGGCCCTATGAAAAAGGCTATGCTTTGGAGCGCAATCAAGATGAAAACTATGGTTAATAATAGCCGAAATCAGATTGCCGAGATGATGCTTAAAGGCACGGAAATGGGTATTAACGAACTTACTGCCATGAAAAACGAAAAGGAAAATTACGACGAAGAAGTTACTTGTTATATTCAAAAACTTCTGCGTTTAGAAGAAGATTACGAAGAACGTTTAAGAAAGTTTTTATAATCAAAGGTTCTACTACAAACTCTAACTTATAAAGGGAAAATCCGTCTTTTTTGCGACAGAACCTAATCAAAAAAATCCACCCGATTGGGTGGATTTTTTCTTTATACGTTTTGATTACTTCTTTTCAACGAGAACTTTTTTAAGATGAGCAAATCTTGGAAGTCCGTCTTCTTTAAGCATATCAACTTCGCCTTGGATAAGTGGAAGCGCATACTTAACGAATTCGTCAGAAATACCTGTTCCGTTGTTAATAATCCATTCTTGTGGAACGGTTTTTTCGGTATTTGCAGCAAGTTCTAATGGAAGAAGTTTGTATTCGCATTCGTATTTTGCACCTTCTTTTCTTGCATAGCAAACCATCTTATCCGTTTCGCCGTTAACTGCAGCCTTAACTGCTTCTCTACCTGCTCTAAACGTTTCTTCAACGTCAGTTTTAGAAGCGCAGTGTGCGGCACATCTTTGCATTAATGAGAGTTCAACGGCTCTTACCTTGCTACCAGTTTCTGCCTTGATGATGTTAGAAAGGGTTGCTGCTACACCGCCAAGTTGAGCGTGACCAAAGCTATCTCTTGCACCTGCTTGTCCAAGTGCTTCACATACTAAAACACCGTCTGCATTTTTAATGCCTTCAGAAACAACCGCAATACACTTGTTGTTGTTTTTAGCCATAACTTCTTTAACGTCTGCAACGAACTTGTTTACGTCAAACACAACTTCGGGGAGATAAATAAGGTCTGCACCTAAACCCTTTGCGTTTGCAAGTTGAGCGGCAGCGGTAAGCCAGCCTGCATTTCTACCCATAACTTCGATTACGCAAATCATTGGCGTATCGTAAACCTTTGCGTCAAGGTTAATTTCCATAATTGAGGTTGCTATGTATTTTGCAGCAGATGCAAAACCTGGGCAATGGTCGGTTCCGTAAAGGTCGTTATCAATGGTCTTTGGAACGCCGATAACGTTTATATCATAACCGCTTTTAGCCATGTACTTGCTGATTTTGTTGCAAGTATCCATACTGTCGTTACCGCCGTTATAGAAGAAATAACGGATATCGTATTTCTTAAATACTTCAAGCAATCTCTTATAATCAGTTTCATCAACTGATGCGTCTTTTAATTTGTATCGTACAGAGCCTAATGCTGACGAAGGAGTGTTCTTTAAGAGTTTAAGTTCCTTCATGTCTTCTTTAGACATATCGTACATTTCTTCGTTGAGAATACCTCTGATACCGTGCGCAGCACCATAAACAGCGGTTATCTGCTTACTCTTTAATCCTTCAATAAATACGCCTGCCGCACTTGCGTTAATAACAGACGTTGGGCCACCTGATTGTGCAAATACGAGTGCACCTTTCAATCCTTTCACTTTCGTTATCTCCTTTATTGTGTTAAAAAAATTTTTTACAAGCTTAATATTCTAGAAATGCTATAAAGCTTTTCGTCGAACTTTTTCTTTACTTTATCAACTTCGTTAAACGGAACGGTTATAACCTTGTTATCCCTTATTCCTACTGCACAACTTTCCGAATCATCACGAAGCAATTCCACAGCCTTACTACCAAAGCGTGCGGCTAAAATTCTATCCTGCATGTTGGGAGAACCACCACGCTGAATATAACCGATATCAACAACTCTTACGATTACGTCGCCATGTTTTTGAATATAATCGATTATTTCCTGTCTATCCCCTGCTCCTTCCGCTAAAATAATAAGGTTAGAAACCTTGCCACGAAGAGCACTCTTTTTAATACTTTTAATAATATCATCCAAATTATACGGCATTTCAGGAACTAAAATATGTTCTGCACCACCTGCAACGCCTGCGTATAACGCAATATCACCACAATGACGACCCATAACTTCTAAAAGCGCAACACGATCATGCGAACGCATTGTATCTCTTATATTGTTAATTGCGCCAAGCACGGTGTTTACCGCAGTATCAAAACCGACCGTGAAGTCTGTATATCCCATGTCGTTATCGATAGTTCCTGGAATTCCTACAACCTTTACGCCACAATTATCTGATAAATCTTTCGCACCACGGAAAGTTCCGTCCCCACCGATTACAACTAAGCCTTCAATTCCGAAAGCATTAAGTGCATCTGCGGCACGACGTTGCACTTCAATATCCTTAAATTCAGGACAACGTGCCGTTTTTAAAAAGGTCCCGCCCCTATGAATTACGTCTGACACCGAACGTGTGCTCATACGGTTAATTTCACCGTTAATAAGCCCTGCATAGCCACGTTCTATTCCGTAAATATCCATTTTTTCTGCAAGCGCAGTTCTTACAACTGCCCTTATACAAGCGTTCATACCCGGTGCATCGCCACCGCTGGTTAAAACTGCAATCCTTTTCATTTAACACTCCTAGTGCTTAACTTTTTTTATTTTACCATATCTATGGTAAATATTACAATGATTTTTGCTATTTTTTTCTTAAAAATACGATATCTTTTTCAGAAACCCAGTTTTTCAATTCGCTAAGCAATCCTTCACAGTTGCGAATCTTTGTGCTAACTGCATATTTCTTTCCGCCTTTTGCGATAATTACCGGAATTTCACCTGGGTAACTATCTAAAATGCTTAAAATCTTATCTAAAACTATATCGTCGTCTGGAACGATTATTCCTAAAAATTCCGTACCTTTTTTATCTTCTTCTTTTACCTTTTCTCTGATTTCAAGTTTATAGATATCGTCTGCAATAATCTGCGGAACACCTTCTTTAAACTGAATTCTGCCACGGACTTTTACAACTTCTTCTTCCTTCAACACGTCACGGCATTTATCGTATGCTTTTGAAAACACAACCGCTTCAATCTTGCCGTACAAATCTTCTATGGTTACGTACGCCATATTTGAACCGCTTTTTGTGGACATACGCTTAAATTCTGATATAATTCCACCAGCAACTACAAAAGAACCTTCTTTAACAGAGTTATAAACCTTTTCTCCGTCGGGCGCTAATTCGTAATCGTTAAGTAGCCCCGTGTTAAATGAAAATTCGTCAAACTGTTCTTTATAGTCGGTAAGCGGATGGCCGGATAGATATATTCCAAGCACAGTTTTTTCCAACGTCAATTTTTCCTTAGACGAAAATTCTTCAAGATTTGGATATTCTAGTTCTAACCCTTCGTTTTCTTCTAAGATAGACCCAAATATGCTCATTTGCATACTATTTTTCTTCTTGTTCGCAGCAGAAATTCTATCCATGTATTCAGCGTGAACATCCATAAGCGTTCTTCTGTTTATGCCGAACTTATCAAAACTTCCAGATAAAATTAAACTTTCAACAAGACGCTTATTGATACCGAGCGAAATGGTGCGGTTGATAAAATCTTCAAACGATTTATATTCTCCGTTTTTAGCACGTTCGTTTTCAATATCGTTAATAACCGCAAGCCCTACGTTTTTAAGACCTACAAGCCCAAATCGAATTCCACCGTTTTCACACTTAAAGTATGCATAACTCTTGTTGATATCGGGCGGATAAACGGCTATGCCTTTTTCTTTAAGGTAGGTTAGATACTTGGAAAGTTCTTCGATATTGGTTATTCTGTTGTTCAAAATCGAAGTGAAGAATTCAACTGGATAATAACGCTTTAAGTATGCCGTTTGATAGGATAAAACCGCATAAGCGGCTGCGTGAGATTTGTTGAACGCATATTTTGCAAACCCTGCCATTTCATCAAAGATTGAATTTGCAATTTCTTCTGGAACACCGTTTGCAATTGCACCGCAAATAGGATCCCCCTTTTCACTTACCCCACCATGGATAAAGATCTTCTTTTGACGTTCCATTTCTTCAATATTCTTTTTGCCCATCGCCCTACGCACGATATCGGACTGCCCAAGCGAGAATCCGCCTAGTTTTTGGCAGGTCTGCATAACTTGTTCTTGATAAATTAGTACGCCGTAAGTAGCCTTTAATAACGGCTCTAAAAGTGGGTGCTTATAGCGTATGGTTTCAGGATTGTGCTTATACTTAACGTAGGTTGGAATTGAATCCATAGGGCCTGGACGGTACATGGATATTCCTGCGATAATATCTTCAAACGTTGACGG
>SVIE01000005.1 GCA_015069625.1 Clostridiales bacterium
GGGCCGTTTAACCTTTCATCCGACAATGAATATGAAGAATATTAAAAAAGGCGGTTTTCCGCCTTTTTGTTATGATGACACGTAAAAATAAAGCCAACACCCCTTGAAAAAGTATAAAAAAAGGTGTATTATATATAAGGTTAGAAATCATTTGCTTTATAACAAGGAGAGATATTATGATTTTAACAATCTGCCCAAACCCTAGTATCGACTTAACCGTTGAAGTTGATAGTTTGAACGTGGGAATGCTTAACAGAATACGCAACAAGGTGGAAACGTATTCAGGCAAAGCGCTTAACGTTGCAAAGGGGGTTGCGAGACTTGGCTTAAAAAGTTTTGCAACGGGCTTTATGTTTGATGCGCACGGAAAACTTTTCGAGCAGGCACTTGAAAAGGAAAACGTTGGCTATAAGTTTATTTATAACACGGGTGGCGCAAGGCTTAACTATAAAGTTATTGATAAGCGTTCAATGTTAACCGAAATCAACGATAAGGGCGAAACCGTTCAGCGTGAAAAGCAACTTGAACTTATAGAATTAGTTAAAAAACTTTCTGAAGATTGCGACATTGCCGTTATGAGCGGAAGTCTGCCAGACGGGGTGGATGCATCTTTTTATAAAGAAGTTCTATCCGCTATTCCAAGCAGAGTTAAAAAGATTGTTGATACTGAAAAAGATAATATGATAGAAGCGTTATCTTGTGGGATTTACATGGCAAAGCCAAATCTTCGTGAATTAGAATCTTTTGTTGGGGAGTCGTTAAATTCCAAGCAAGATATGGTTAAAGGTGCTAGGAAATACATAGATAGGGGCGCAGAAACGGTGTTAGTTTCCCTTGGCGCAGACGGTGCGATTTTCACTAACGGAAGTGAAAGTTATTATTGTAAAAGTGCGTCGGTGGCGGTTAATTCCACGGTAGGCGCAGGGGACTGTATGCTTGCAGCGGCGTGCGTTCAACTTGAAGAAGGTAGACCCATGCAAGAGATTTTGAGATCTTCTGTTGCTGCGGGAACGGCTGCTATAACTACAAGCGGAACGAACCTTTTCTATAAAGATAAATACGAAGAAATTTATTCTAAAATTTTCGTTGAAAAGATATAATAAACGTCTGGCACGGTTTAGTGTCAGATTTTTATTTATAAAACATGACAAAATGGTTGCACTATGCTATAATTAAATAAATGGCGATAAGTAGGAGTGCTTATGTTAGAAATAAAAAACTTAACTAAATATTACGGCAAAGATTTTAAGGCTGTGGATAATTTAAATATCACTGTTAAAAGCGGTGAAATTTATGGTTTTATCGGCCATAACGGTGCGGGAAAATCCACCACGATTAAGGCGGTTGTGGGAATTCACGGTTTTCAAGGCGGTGAAATTTTAATCGACGGCAAAAACGTTAAAACCCAGCCTGTTGAAGCCAAGAAAATTATTTCATACGTGCCGGACAACCCCGATATGTACGATTATTTAACGGGTATTCAATATCTTAATTTTATTTGCGATATTTTTGGCGTTGATGCAAACGCAAGAAACGAAAAAATTAAGTTCTATGCGGATAAATTTTCGTTCAGTAATAATTTGGGCGATTTAATTTCTTCATATTCGCACGGCATGAAACAAAAACTTATGATTATTTCTGCGCTCGTGCACGCACCAAAACTTATGGTTTTAGACGAACCGTTCGTTGGTTTAGACCCCATATCTTCGCATAATCTTAAAGTTATTATGCGTGAATTTTGCGACAATGGTGGTGCAATATTTTTTTCTACTCACGTTTTAGAAGTGGCGGAAAAATTGTGCGATAGGGTGGGAATTATTAAGGATGGACACCTTATAGCCGAAGGTACTATGAGTGAAATTGCGGGCGATAAATCACTTGAAAGTTTATTCTTGGAGCTTGCAAATGCGTAACTTTTTCTTGCTAATTAAATTACAATTTCTAAATTTAATGAGCGGTGGAAAGGGAAGAAAAAACACTAAACAAAAGCCTAAAAAATCTTCTGTTTTGCCCAAAATTGCACTCGTATTATTGCTCGGTGGAATATTCTTTTTGATGTCGTACATATATTCGGATATCTTCTTTAAGGCATCTATTATCGACGCAAGTTATCTGCCTGCGTTAATGTTAACGATGGCAAGCATTATGTGTTTTATGTTCAATTTTTACTCTGTCGGTGCGGTGCTGTTTAATAACAAGGATTACGACTTATTGTCATCTTTGCCGATAAAAAAGTCGAGCATAATAATTTCAAAGTTAACGCTCATATACGTCGCATCATTTTTGATAACGCTAATATTCGTTATACCGTCCTTTATAGTGCTAGCTGCTAATGGAATAGCGGTAACGGCAGGATACGTTTTAAGAACGCTTGTCATGTCGGTTTTCGCCCCGCTTATGATTATAACGCTAGGTATTTTAATCGGCACAACCTTGCAGGTTTTATTTGCAAAGTCAAAATACAAAAATCTATTCCAAACGGTTTCGCTAATATTGTTTTTCCTGTTAATAATGGCGCTTTCGCTATTGTTAGACGGTGGAAATTTACTTGTTATAACTAAACTATATTTCTTATATCCGATAGCAGTTAACGGACTTTTTAGTTGGATAGACGTGTTGATTTTCTTAGCGATAAATCTAGGTGCGTTCACGCTAATCGTTATTGCCGTATGTCTATTGTATTCAAAAATAAGCACGCTAATAAAAACGGGCTATAAAAATAAAAATTTCCGTCTTAAAACGTATAAAAGTGCTTCGCTTGTGAAAGCCGTTTATAAAAAGGAATTCAAGCGGTTATTCACCGTGCCTATGTACTTTTTGAACGTGATTATAGGACCGATAATTTCACTTGCTGGCGTGATAGTTTTAGCTGTTTTTGTTAAGGATTTAACTAGTGGCGACGCCTTATTAAACGAAGTATTCACTATCGGAGTGCTAGCGGTTTTACTCTTTGCCCACATGAGTGCGCCTAGCACGAATTCTGCTATCTCGATAGAAGGCAAAAGGTTTTGGATTATTAAATCCTTGCCCGTTGAAGAAAAACTTATTTTAAGAAGTAAGTTATCTGTGAATTTAGCCTTTAACGTGCTATCTGCAATAATATCGTCAATTATCGCTTGTGTTTTTATTGTGCCAAACGTATATTACGGAATAATTGTGTTCGTGTTTGCCGTTGGTGGCGGAACGCTTGCGGGAACGGTTGGATTATTGTTAAATCTTCGTTTCCCAAAGTTGGACTGGGAAAATACAAATCAAGTTGTTAAAAACAGCCTTCCCGTATTTTTGAGCATGATAATTGCGCTTTCACTTTGCGTGCTTGCGGTGTTGCCGTTAATGTTAACTTCGTTTATTACGCCTGTAATTTACATGGGAATACTTGCGGGAATAATTTTAATCGCAAACGTCGTTACGTTTATAATCCTTGAAAAGTTTGGGACTCGGATGCTACAAAAAATAGACGTATAAATTATGCGCTTGGCTAAACTTAGCCAAGCGTTTTTTTATGTGTGGTGTTAAGTAATAATCTGTCGAAAAATCGCATAAGTTAAAGTATCCTAAAATTTTGGAGAAATAATTATGCGTGAAGATTTAATTAGCCGAATAATAGAAGAGGCGTGTTATATAGTAGAAACGGGGGCAACGGTCAGGGGAACGGCAAAACAGTTTTCGCTAGGTAAATCCACCGTACATAAGGACGTAAGCGAACGCCTAAAAATAATTGACGTTGAACTTTATAATCGTGTTAAAAAGGTGTTAGAAATAAACCTTGCCACTCGCCATATCCGTGGCGGTGAAGCAACAAGAAAAAAATATTTATCCGCAAAAGAGCAAAACGCCTAAATTACTCTCCCCCTTATTAAAAAGGGGGATTGAAAAAAATGCTTGACAAAGTTAGTGTAAAATAATACAATATAGTAAATAAATACCTAAGCCGAAAGGTTCGCCTGACGGTACAGGGATGAACAGTGGAATTTACAAGGCTTAAAGTCTTGTTTAATCGTGTATCTCCTTTGGGTGTTTTATATATTTTCCCAAGGGAGTTTCTTTTTTAAGGGCTTATCTGCTACGCAATACTGCGTTACTGCCATAGCAAACGACTTCGATGAACGGACGTTCTATCTCACCCGTTTGCGTCGGCGAGCCTTGTCTTGCTTGCATCTAACCCCTTAAAATAAATAAAGAACGGTCAATCTCATCCGAAACACTTCACGAGCCTTGTCTTGCTCGTTTCTAACCACTTAAAACTTTTTAAGGGCTTATGAACTTCGTTCTGCGTCGTTACTGCAAAACGATTTTGACTTCAATGACCAGCAAGGTCAATTTCACCCAAAATCGTTTGCGAGCCTAGCATAACTTGTTCCTAACCCCTTAAAAACAAAATTGATACAGACGTTCTATTTCACCCGTTTGCGTCGGCGAGCCTTGTCTTGCTTGCATCTAATCCCTTAAAAACAAACAAAGAACGGTTTATCTCATCCGAAACACTTCACGAGCCTTGTCTTGCTTGTATCTAATCCCTTAAAAACAAACAAAGGACAAGCCTTGTTGTTTTAATATCTAACCATAAAAAATACTCATAAAAGGAGACTTGATATGAAAAAATTAGTAGCATTAGTTTTAGCAGTTGTAACTTGCGCTCTAACAAGTGTATTATTTGCTTGTGGACCACAAGGAACGGTATCTATTAAGTATGCGGATGCGCAAACTATTATGGAACTTCTGATAAACGACCAGTTAGAATATGGTCTTTTGCCAGAACCTGTTGCAACAAAACTTGAAAAGGTAAAAGGCAAAGATTACACATGGCACCGTATGTCTGTACAAGAACTTTATGATAGCAACACTAAATCGTATCCACAAGCCGTTTTAATGGTTAAAGAAGACGTTTTAGAAGCCTATCCGCAATTAGTTAGAGAAATAGAAAATAAATTTAGTGAAAATTTAACGTGGGTAGAACAAAATCCGCAAACGGCAGTTAATGCTGTTAAAGGAAAGTATGCAAGCACGTCGCTTGCTCCTGCGACGGTAATCACTAAAACCGTTATAGATAACTGTAAAATCAGTTGGCAAAGTGCAGTAGACTCAAAAGCATCAGTCAATAAATACATCTCAGATATTTTAAGTATTGATATAGGTTTAGGCATTAAACCGGCAAAAGAAGTAACGGACGAATTCTTCTATAACGGAAGCACGGCACAAGGTCAAACGATAAACAACAAAACGTTCACTTTCTATGCTCCCGACGGTGCGCCCGCCTTGGCAATAGCAAAATTTATTTCAGACAACCAAAACTTTATAAGTGGTGCAACGTTTAATTATAACGTAGTTGTTGCAGACGATATCGTAAAATATATGGATGACACAATGGGGCTTGCAGATTTTATCATTTTACCTGTAAATGCAGGCACGTTAAAATATAATAACCAAAAAGCACAATATAAAATGGTATCTGTAATCACGCACGGAAATCTTTATATTATGAGCAAAACTGAAAGCACGCTTGCTGATTTAGACGGCAAGAAAATAGGCGTTATCGGAGAAGGAAAAGTTCCAGATTTAACGTTTAAGAGTGTATTAAAAAAGAGCAACATGTCTTTTAATAAGGTAGCGTAAATGAAAGAAAAAAAGGTAAAAATTCTAAACTTAATATTACCTATTGCATCAATTTTAGCGATAATAGTGGTGTGGATAGTGGCGTATTATTCCGTTGGGAACGATGCAATTATGCCGTCGTTTTCTGAAACGCTTGTAACCTTCTTCTCGCTTTTTGCGAAAGGGGAATTTTATCTTGCGCTTGGTGGAACGCTTCTTCGCACGGTTATCTCGTTTGTGGCGTCTTTCGTGTTTGCATTTGGGTTAGCGTTATTATCATATAAAATATGGTGGGTGAAAAAGATATTATCGCCCGTAGTAAGTATTGTTAGAGTTTTACCGACGATTGCAGTCGTGTTGTTGTTGCTTGTATGGACAAACTCGTTTGTTGCACCTATAATCGTTGCGTTGCTCGTGGTATTTCCAACTACGTATACGGGAATTGAAAGCGTACTTTCATCAATAGATGAAAAACAACTAGAAATGTGCAAAGTGTTTGGCGTTGATGAAAAAGCCGTGCTAAAAAAAGTTAAGATACCGCAAATTTTACCATCAACGATAAATATAGCGGGTACAGCGTTATCCTTAACGCTTAAACTTATGGTAGCGGCAGAAGTATTAAGTTATACTGCCGATTCAATCGGAAACTATTTGCAACTTGCAAAACTTTATGATAACACGGTTACAATGATGGCACTTGTCTTAGTTACTGTTGTAATCGGCGTTATAATTGAAATGGTGTTTAGCCTAATATCCAAAAAGGTAGGTAAGTGGCAATGATTACTATTAAAAACTTAACCAAAAAATACGATAATAAAATCGTGTTTAACAACCTTAATTTAGATATAGAAGAAAATAAAATCACCGTGATTTTAGGCGAGAGCGGTGTAGGAAAAACTACGCTTCTTAACGTGATTGCAGGCTTAACAGATTACGATGGCGAAGTTCGGTGCGAAATCAAGCCTATATCGTATATTTTTAGAGAAGACAGGCTAATTCCTAATTTAACCGTTGAAGAAAATCTAAAACTTGTTATTCCTGACGTTGACGTGGATGCAGAACTTGAAAAAGTGGGATTACAAGATGAAGCCAAAAGTTACCCTAAAACACTTTCCGCAGGCATGTCTAGAAGAGTGTCGATAGCACGTGGAATAGCTTTTCCTTCTAAACTTGTGTTGATGGATGAACCGCTTATAAATCTCGATTTAGCGTTAAAATTCGACCTAATCAGCAAGGTGAAAGAAGACGTAAAGGAAAAGGGAAAAACGGCAATTATCGTTACGCACGACGTAAAAGAAGCGGTGCTACTTGCCGATAGGATTTTAGTGCTCAATAAAGGCGAAATTGTTAAAGAAATAAACAATATTAGCGAAAATACCGAACAAGAACTTTTCGAATTTATGATAAACATAAACAAATAAAAAAACGCCCCTGTGCAGAAATGCACAGGGGCGTACTATTTTAAAATTTTTCAAGTTTAACTAACGTGTAAGCGGTATCTAAAACGGTTATATCATTTTCAGAAAAAGTAGTTATAATTTGTTTTTCCACTTCGTTAACAACTATAAATTTTGCCGTTTTATAAGATTGACTTGTGGTGATATCATTTATAAACTCTTCAAGCTCAGTTAGATTAGTGCAACAAATAGCCGTGGAAAATGCGTCTGTAAACGCCCCCGAAACACCAAAAACGGTTGCCGAAGAAATCCCCGTCTTTATCGGTGCGCCTGTATAAGTGTCGATAATGTGGCAAAATCTTTCACCGTTTTTTTCGTAAAATCTTTCGTAATCACCGCTTGTGGAAAGTGGTGTGTTTTTTATTGCAGAGCCTTTTACCGAAAGGATATAGTCTCCGCTTTTTCTGGGGTGTTTTATAGAGAGCGAAGATGGAACTGAAAGGATATATAAACTACTTCCGCCAATTCTAACGTAACCTTCGGTGTATCCGTACGACGTTAAAATTTCCGCAATTTTATCGGTTGCATAGCCTTTAACAATTCCACCGAAATCTAGTTTTGTTTGCGAACCATTTGCTATAAGCGTGTCAGTTATAAGGTTAACGTTATCAAAATCGCATTGTGCTTTCGTGTTTTCGATAAGCGTGTCGCTAGGCGGTGTATAATTAGGAATAGTAACGTCAAACGTGTCGGCAGAAAGTTTCCAAAGTTTAGTTAAGGGATATACTGCAGGATTAAACTTTCCGTCGGTATATGCGTAATACTCTTTAGAAAGGTTAAAAACCGCTTGTCCGTCAGTAGAGAGAAGGGCTTGTTCGCCATTATTAAATTTATAAACGCAACTGTTTGAATTTGTTAAGGAAAATTCTTCGTCAAGGGCGTTAACGCAAGCCGTAATACTATCTTTAACTTCGTTAGAAATATTCCCTTTAACCGTAATGAAAACTTCGGTGTTGAAGGCGGAAAGAGAAAAACTGTTAAAACTAGCGTTGCAACCGACAAAGCACACAGAACAAATTAAAATGCAAATTGCTAATAAAAGGTGCAAAATTTTTTTCATACTAATATTATACACAAAACAAGGTTTTAAGGCAAATTATATATTGACAAATTGAATAACCTTTGTTAAAATAATAACATTATTTTATAGTGGGAAAGAATATGGCAAAGTATAAGATAGCAGGTGTGGTTTTTGAGTTTAATGCAAAAACAAAAGGCGCACACAAGATGCTTGATGAATATAAGTATTTGGGGGATAAGCCTGCTTGTTTTTCTTTTAGCGCAACGGAAAAAGATATTGCTAATGAAAGAGAGGGGCTAACCGAATTGCCGTCATGGTATTTAGAGAGCCTTGCGCTTTTCCGTAAACTTTGCGAATACGTTATAGATAATTGTAACGGCATAATTTTTCACGCAAGTGCAATTGCCATAGACGATAAAGCATATTTGTTTACCGCTCCAAGTGGAACGGGAAAGAGCACGCACGTTGCTATGCTTAGGGAAAAACTTAAAAATCGTGCGTTTATGATAAATGACGATAAGCCTATTGTTAGGTATGAAAATGGTGCGTTCTATGCTTACGGCACGCCTTGGAACGGAAAGCATCATTTATCCACTAATAGCAGGGTGAAGATAGAAGGAATTTGTAAATTGTACCGTGCGGATAGCAACGTTATTCGCAAGGCGGAAAAGAAAGAAATGATAATAACCGTGCTTAATCAAACCTTGCGTTTTTCAGATGAAACAAGAACGGATAAATTGTTGTCTTTAATTGATAAAATGCTTAGCGAAGTTAAGATATATGCGCTTGGGTGCAACATGGAAACAGAAGCGGCAAACGTTTCGTATAACGGAATGGTAAAAGGAGAAGTTTATGAAAATTAAAGAAGGTTATATTTTGCGCAAGGTGGCGGATAGCAACGTGGTTGTTGCCGTTGGGGCAAGGGCGAAAGAATTTAACGGAATAATAAACTTATCCGAATCGTCGGCATTTATTTGGAAGATTTTAGAAAAAGGTGCGGAAAAAGAAGATTTAGTTGAAGCACTTTTGAAAGAATACAAAGCAGATCGTGAAGTTGTGGAACAAGACGTAGAACGATTTATAAACAAAATAAAGGAGGCAGGGCTAGTTGAATAAACGCCCCGAAGCAAAAGATGAGCGTAGTAGGTTTTGACAATAAGAAATATCTAGAAATGCAATCGGCAAAGATACTTGAACGTATCGATATGTTCGGCGGGAAGTTGTATCTTGAATTTGGCGGTAAACTTTTTGATGATTACCATGCTTCTAGGGTGTTACCAGGCTTTGAGCCGGATAGTAAAATTAAAATGCTTTCGCAACTTAAAGATCAAGCGGAAATAGTTATCGTAATTAGTGCGAAAGATATTGAAAAGAATAAGCAGAGAAGCGACCTTGGTATAACTTACGATTCAGACGTATTAAGGCTTATTGATATTTTTAGGGGCAAGGGTTTTTACGTGGGAAGCGTTGTTTTAACAAAGTTTAGCGAACAGCCTTCTGCCGTGGCTTTCAAAAAGCGTTTAGAAATGCTTGGTGTAACCGTTTATAGGCATTATCCTATTGACGGATATCCATCAGAAGTGGAAAAAATAGTAAGCGACGAAGGATATGGTAAGAACGAATATATTGCAACTACACGTCCCCTTGTTGTCGTAACAGCACCAGGCCCAGGAAGTGGAAAAATGGCAACCTGCCTATCTCAACTTTATCACGATTATAAAAACGGAATTAAGTCGGGGTATGCTAAATATGAAACGTTCCCCGTGTGGAATTTACCGTTAAATCATCCTGTGAATATAGCGTATGAAGCGGCAACGGCAGACCTTAACGATATGAATATGATTGACCCCTTCCACCTGGATACGTATGGAATTATGGCGGTAAATTACAATCGAGACGTGGAGATTTTCCCTGTGCTTAATGCTATGATGACCAAGATAATGGAAGTTTCACCATATAAATCGCCAACCGATATGGGCGTAAATATGGCGGGAAATTGTATTATTGATAAAGAAGTTGTGAATAATGCGTCAAAGCAAGAAATAATCCGTCGTTATTATTCTGCGCTTTGTTCTGTTAAGAAGGGATTGCTTGGAAAAGAAACTCTTTCTAAACTTGAAATTTTGATGCAAAAAGCACAAATAACTATAAACGATAGGGCGGTTGTAAAACCTGCGCTTGAAAAGGAATTATTGATAGGTGCGCCCTGTTGCGCAATTCAGTTGCCAAATGGTAAAATTGTAACGGGAAAGACGGGTAATTTACTTGGTGCTTGTTCAGCGGTGTTATTAAATGCGTTGAAGGCGTTAGGGGATATCGACGATTCAATAGACCTTATTTCCTCAACGGTAATAGAGCCTATTCAAAAACTTAAAGTAAAACATATGGGTAGCGCAAACCCAAGGCTCCATACGGATGAAATACTTTTATCACTTGCAGTATCTGCTGTAACAAATCCTACCGCAGATCTTGCTATGAAACAACTTGATGCATTAAAAGGTGCAGAACTTCACTCAACGGTAATGATTTCTTCGGTTGATGAAAGAACGTTCAAAAAATTAGGTGTTAACGTAACTTGTGAGCCAAAGAGAGAAGGGGATAATATTTTTATTAAAAGTTAACTTTTAAAAACTAAAAAGTTGTTGACAGTTTAGTAATGTAAATGATATAATTCAATAAAATTTGGAGGAAGAAACAATGATAGAATTTATTCTTATTATTGCAGCCGCAGCATTGTCTGCAGTAACTTTAATAACGGTGGCCGTAACGGCATATAAAACTAATACTAAACTTAATAGTATTATGGACACGCTTGATGAAAATCAGAAGAAGAATGAGCAAGCATTAAAAGCTCTTTCTGATAAGATTGATGCCGCTAACGAACCAGATGGCGAAATTGTAAAAGTTTCAGGATATGAAAAGAACGATAAAGTTTATATTGTTCCCCGTGTATCCGTTGAACGTGTCGGTATCGAACCTGAAACGGTTAATGAAGACGTGGTTGTTATCGAAAGAGAACCAATAGTTGAAAAACCCGTTGAAGAAGTGGTTGTAGTAGAAGAAGAAATAGCGCCTGTTGTTGAAGAACCTACTCCCGCTGAAGAAGTAGTTGAAGAAGTAGCACCGGTTGAAGAACCTGCTCCTGTGGTAGAAGAACCCGTTGAAGACGTGGTTGTTCTTCCAGAAGAAACCGCAAAAGAAGAACCAGTTATCGTTATTGATGAAACGCCTGAACAAGAAGAAATTGTTGTTTCTGACGTTGAAAATCAGTTTGGCGAAATACATAAAATTCCGTTTGCAACAAAATTACTTGGCGCAGATGACCAAACACAGATTTTCTATGATACGTTAAATAACGAATTCAATTCATATAGAAAACTTCATATACGTATATCCGCTAAATGCGTTTCGTACAGACTTGGCAGAGATTTAGTTGCAAAGATTACCTATCGTGGTAAGACCATGAAACTCCACTTAGCACTTGACGTTAATGCTTATCCTGAAAACATCTATTTCCAGAAAGACGAATCTGACGTTAAAGCATATGAAGAAGTTCCTTTCACCGTTAAGGTTAAAAGTGAACGTGGCTTAAAGCGTGCAATTGCATTAATCGAAGCCCTTGCGTCTGAAAAAGGCATGGAAAAGAAAGCGCATTGGAATGCTATTGATAGTATAGCCGATCTTAGGGAATGGCAAAAGTAATTAAGTGCTTATAAGCGTCGATATACTGCGTTTCTGTTTCGTGTTTTGACTTCAATAACCAAAAAGGTTTATTTCATCCAAAACACTTCACGAGCCTTGTCTATCTTGCTTCTAAACCCTTAATTTAGGATGACGAGCCTTGTCTTGCTTGTCCCTAAACCCTTAATTTAGGGGAACCGCGTTGAACTTGTAATCGTTGAACAGAAAACATTATTTAAAAATTCAAAAGCCACCGAGAAATCGGTGGCTTTATCTTTTTCAATAATCGCATAAACCTAATATATAATCAGATCTAACGTCTAAAATTTTACAAAGGTTGGCAAACGTATCGAGAGCGGGGAAAATATCTAGTTTCATATATTTAGATACGGTCTGTTGTGAAACGTGTAATCTCATCGCAATTTCCTTTTGTGATAATCCGCTGTTGGCTATACATTCCCTCAACCTAACTTGTATATGTTGTAAATCCATATATACCTCCTTTAATAATATAATCTTATTCAATATTATTATCACCCAATGAGTGATTTTTGTTTGACAATCACCTATTAGGTGATTTATAATACATATAAACCATACTAAGGAGGAAGGATATGGAAGATTTTATCAGCAAGCCAATTTCTGAGTACAAGGAAAAATTTAGTAAAGAGATTAATCAGAAGGCAGAAGAAACATTTGATAGGCTAGTTGGAGAAACTTCAACTGATGCTGAAGCAAACAAAAAGACGATGTCTGAATACTACAAGCAGAGCAATGCGTCGAAGAAACTTGCAAAAACGGTAACAACGATGAAAGTTTTTGCATGGATATTCATGGTAATGGCGGTTATTACTGGCGTTATGTCGTATTTTTTGCAAGATTTAATGCTGTACTTAATAATCGGAGCGGTAGTTGTTTTAGCGGCATCAATCATTTTGTTTGTCTTTGCTAGTAAACGTAAGAAAAGCAAAGACGAAATAGACAAGGACATAGTAAGGCTAAAAGTTGAAGCGGAAGCGCAAACAAAGGCATTAAAAGAAGCAATGAAATGGGAAATCCCGATAGACCTTTTTAATGAAGTAATGCCGAACGTTAAATTAGATTATTATCACACTAGACAAAAACAACAATATTTTGCAACAAACTTTTCTTTGCCGGTATATTTTGATGATAATATGTGCGTTGTTGGTGTTTATTCTGGTAAGATTGCAAAAAACCCCTTTACTATCTTAAAGTTTAGAACGCAGGATATGATAAAACAAAGTTACCATGGATATTTAGATATTTACTGGGAAACGGTAGAATATGATAGTAATGGCAACAAAAGGGTAGTTCAACATAAAGAACGGTTAACTGCAACCACGTGGCATGATGCTCCAAGCTTTAAAGAACACGTAAAAGCCTTTTACGGTTGTGATGCAGCACCAGATTTGCGTTTTTCTAGGGAACCATTTGGTGTTGACGGCATGAGCGATAATAAATTAAGTAAAAACATCAATAAAAAATATAAAGAATATAGAAAGCAAGTTGAAAAGAATTTAAAAGATGGCAAGTCGATAATGCTTATGGCCAACGAAGAATTCGAAGCTTTATTCGGTGCAGTTGACAGAGATAACGACGTTCAATTTAGACTTTTATTTACTCCCCTTGCGCAACAGAACATGGTTGAATTGATGAAAGATAGGGATTATTTAGGTGATAATTTCTACATGGATAAGTTTGGTAAATTAAACGTTAATGAAAACGTTTCATTCCAACAATTATCTTTTTCAACGGGTGTAGGCAATTACTATTCGTTTGACTTAGAAGAGTTTAGAAGTAATTTTATTGGATTTACAAGCGATTTCTTATTATATGTATATATGCAATTAATTCCGTTCCTAAATATTCCTATGTATCAACAGACAGAACCTGAAAAAACGTTTGAAGATTTTGTGGGCGGAAAAGAAGAAATAGAACTTTCCAACTTTGATGCGGAAACTCTCGTAAATGATGACCCGAAATATGAGCCAGAAGCAACGAAAACCCCGTGTATCACTAAAGCAAAATATAGTGGAACAAAAGATAAATTCAATATATATTCATACGGGTTTGATACTGAAGAAATGTTGGAGTACGTTTCGGTGAAAGGTGGGGACGGATATTATCACGACGTTCCTGTATATTGGATCAAATATATTAAAGTTTCAAATGCAACGGAAATGACAATTTAAAAAAGAAAAAGTAAAAATACAAAGGAGAAAAAACAATGGCAAATTTATTAGATGAAATGGATACGTCCACACATGTAGGACCAGAAGGAAAAGATGTTAACGTTATTCAAAAACAACTTCCTGTAAAAGTAGGGGTAGGCTCTAAGGTATTCGAAATCATACTTTGGGTTTTGGCTATTATTCCAGGACTAATTTTCTTGGTAATGAAAATTAAAGCAGGAAACTATTTTAGAAGTTTAGAGCAAAAAATTCAGCATGATGCTTCTCAAATAGATAATTATTTAGAACAGCGTGTTCTTATTTTGCAAAACTGTGCAAAGCTTCTTGATAAGGCGATAGATTTAGACAAAACAACGTTTACTCAAATAGCAGAATATCGTGGTGGAAGTTCTAAAGACGATAATAACAGAAACAAACTTGCAGGCGAACTTGAAAACGTGCGCAATAAAATTCAAGTTGCATTTGAAAATTATCCTGATTTAAAAGCACATGATGCAATTGAAAAAGCATTGAAGGAAAACGAGTATTTGCAAAAAGAAATTACAGCGGCAAGAGAATTATATAATGACTCTGTAGCAATGTGGAATATGCAAATTATGCAGTGGCCAGCAAAAATGATTGTTGCGGCAAAAAATGGTTATACAACTAGAATTCCATTTGCAACGACAAAAGAAATAAAAGAACAGGCAAGAGGAACGTTCTTTTAATATATGGTAAAGTTAAATGGAAAACATATTGAAGATAATAGAAATAATTCTATACGTAGTTGGAATCGGGGCACTTGTAGGCGGGCTAATTTGGCGAATAGTAAAAATAACGCTATGGACTAAGAGTAATAAAAGTGTATTAATTAATCTTAAAAGAAATGGCGAAAAGTTCTATGTGTACGAATGGCTATTTGAGGGCTGGTATGATTTTAAAAACGGGAATAAAGGATGGATGGTTTTCACCGTGGTGTGGGAATGCTTATTATACGTTGGGGCTGTAGCCTTTGGTATATATTTTGCGTCCGATTTTTTCCCGACTTATTACCCCCAAGTCGCTCTAGTGTGGAGATATGTTATTAGTCTTGCAGCGGTGCATTATCTATTATTTTTAATATTATGGAAAAGCATAGTATGTTTTTATTATACGCTATTCATGCCGATTCATTTAATGACAAGTAACTTGTAATTTAACGTTAGCACAACCTGTAAATTCAGGTTGTGCTAAAATTTAATGGAGAAAAACAAATGAAAAAGAAGATTATATCAATTTTAATACTTTTAATTGTGAGCATAACGTGTTTTTCGCTTTACGCTTGTAACGAACAACCCCCAGCTGCTTTCAAAAAGCAGGAAAACAAAGGATATGCAACAGGGTTTAGTAAGCAAGTAGTAAGTGATTATAATGTAAAATATGAAACCGACCCGACGGTGACGGTGGATGAAGAGTTTAAGGCGGAACTAGAAAGTAAAGGTGATCATTACACCAAAGACGATCCTTATTATGACGAAGATTATGACGTAACGTTTAAAAAAGTAACCGCAACGGCAAATTGGGAAAGTTTATGTGCTTTTGGCGCAAACGCAGACATATTTTATCCAGGAGCATTAATTGATCAGAAAACAGAAGCGCCCATTGAAATACAAAGAGCACCATTAACAATAATGCTTAACGGACTTGAAGGAACTGTTAATGCTAACTTAGATATAAAAGAAACGGTTGATAAGCCATCTTTAGCAAACGTGAAAAATAAAATTCAAACTTTGGTTAGCAGGGTGTTTGGCGAAAATAAGGCAAATGTTCCTTCCCGTGTTACTATGGAGATAAAAGAAATTGAAGACGCTAATGAATTTGCTTTAAGTTTGGGGTTTGGTATTAAATATGGTGCATTTGATTTAGGTGAGCAGTTTGATTACAAAAAAAATAAAAAGCAAACCAATCTTGCAATTGTGTTGAAGCAAACGTATTTTGATGTTGCAGTTTCTCGTGAAGGCTATGGAGAATATCAATTTTTTGATGAAAGTATTCCAAAAAATCAAATAAGGGAAATGATAGGTGATGAAAAAATACCCACGTATATTAGTTCGGTTTCCTATGGCAGAATGGCTATAATTAATATATCAACCAACTATACGAAGCAAGAAATAGAAAATCAACTTTCAATAGGATGGAATAGAGACACAAATGAATTAGTGAATTTTTTCACAGGTGGCGGTGGTGTTTCAATAGACTTTCAAAGTGCATTAGAAAGTATTGTGGAAAATAAGGATACTGAAGTACGAGTATGGACTTATGGCGGAAACAATGAAACTGCTTTTGATGTAATTAGTGCAGGTAGCGACTTAGGTAAAATAATTGATAATTTCAAAAAAGAATACGATAAATTATTTGCATTGCCTATTTTATATACTTTTAGACATTTAGACGGCACGTATGCAAATTATCAATCTGCCGCAACTTATACTGTTAAAGACGTAAAATATAACCCCAAATATCTTACCGATTGGTCATGGTTTGACACAATGCTTGAAGATGAATCGATAAGAACTTTAGAAACCCTAAAAATCGACTTTTTGGGCATGGGAAAAGATAACGTTAATGCTAACCGAATTATTAAAGTTCCAAGCAATATAAAAACCCTTGTTTTGCGTGGTGGGAACGATTTATATGGTGATGATTTGACCTATAAAAATCTATCGGTAGAAGTGGCGTATAGGGAAAATCCGCTAACAATTGTATTAGAGCATATAAATATAAACGGCTACACTCAAACGGAAATAAAGGATAAAACCCCAACTGGCTATGATCCAAAACCATTTATTTCGTGTGACGTGGGTGTTGATATAACCGTTAAGGTTGTTGGCGACGTGTGTATTCGTGGTGGCGAAGGCAACCCTGCTATTAAAGTAGAAAATTTAATTATTTCAGGCTCTGGCAAGTTTGACGTTTATGGTGGTAATGGCAAAGATGGAGCAGATAAGGGTAACTTTGAACTTGGTGAAGGAAAGGCTACTCCAATTCTATCAACAGCAGACAAAGCCGGTGGAGATGGTGGAAATGGCATGCCGGCATTGCAATGTAAAAATATTACTATTGCGCAGGATGTTGAAAGTACCACTATTTTAAGACTATATGGTGGTAATGGAGGCAACGGCGGTGATGGAATGTCGTTTACAGGAGAAGGATCGTATGATGGTCATGCATATTTACCCAACGGTGGCAATGGAGGATACGGTGGTAATGGCGGCGCGCCGATTGATTTTTCTATATTGCAATCATTCATTATGCTAAATAATGAGATTACTCAATATTATTATTTTGGTAATGGTGGTAACGGTGGTAATGGCGGTGTAGGGGGCTCTGCATCAGATAAAAATGTAGATCATTCAGATTTTTCTGGTGTGGGTGGCCGTGGCGGTCATGGCGGCAGTGGATATAAAGCTGGTGCTGGTGGAAATGGCGGAAAAGGTGGAAATAAGAAACATTGGTATATAATAGCAGCACTATGTTCTACCTGTTTACAAGATGATGTAAATTTTGTTTCTGGCGACGGTGGCAATGGCGGCAATGCTGGATCGGCAATAAACGGATACAAGATAGAAAATGGGGGAAATAAAACTACACTTCTTGGAGAATTAGGCGAAGTGGGTCGATTTGGAATAAGAGGGGAGTTAATACCTGTAAGTAAACCTATTGTTGGGGCAGGTATCGGACATTATGGTAAAAATGGAATTAATGGTATAAGATATAGTAACGAAAGTTTTGATGCGCTTAATTTATCAACATTTATAAATGCAATTCTATTAGATGGGACATATACACAAGAAGATATGATTGATTAAAGTGAAAGCATCAAATATATATGATATGCCTTTATAATGATAACAAGAATATTGTAACAATCTTTTGAAAAAATAAGTGGGTACTTGCGTTATTATAGGCGGATTAACCGAAAGAGCAAAAAAGGCGTTGCAAATAGCAACGCCTTTTGATTGTCAATTTTTAACGGAAAATTTTAGTACATTCCGCCCATACCGCCTGCAGGCATCTGTGGTGCTTCAGGAGCGGGAAGATCTGCAATAACGGATTCAGTTGTTAAGAATACGCTTGCAACGGATGCTGCGTTTTCTAAAGCAGAACGTGTAACTTTGGTTGGGTCGATAATACCGCTTGCAACCATATCTGTGTATTCGTTGGTGAGTGCGTTGAAACCGTAGTTAGCCTTGTCTGCTTTAAGCACTTCGTTAAGGATAACAGCACCGTCAAGCCCTGCGTTAAGTGCAATCTGTTTAAGTGGTGCTTCAACCGCTTTAAGAACGGTAAGAGCGCCCGTCTTTTCATCACCTTCAAGAGTGTCAGCATAAGCTTTAAGAGCCTTGATGGTAGAGATAAGTGCAATTCCACCACCAGGAACAATACCTTCTTGAACGGCTGCCTTAGTAGCGTTAAGAGCGTCTTCAATACGAAGTTTCTTTTCCTTCATTTCGATTTCAGTTGCTGCGCCAACGTTGATAACTGCAACCCCGCCTGCAAGTTTTGCAAGACGTTCGTGTAATTTTTCTCTATCGTAATCAGAAGTGGTTTCTGCAATCTGTGCCTTGATAGCCTGCTTTCTAGCAGCGATAGCTTGTTGTGAACCAGCACCGCCAACGATAGTAGTGTTGTCTTTATCAACCTTAACTGTAACCGCTCTTCCTAACATATCCATGGTAACGTCCTTAAAGTCGTAACCGAGTTCGGAAGAAATAACCGTACCGCCTGTAAGAATAGCGATATCTTCAAGCATAGCCTTTCTTCTGTCGCCAAAACCAGGGGCTTTAACGGCAACACAGTTAAGCACGCCTTTAAGTTTGTTTACAACGAGTGCTGCAAGAGCATCACCTTCAACGTCTTCTGCAATAATTAAAAGGCGCATGCCTTGTTGTGCGATAGGTTCAACAACGGGAAGGATTTCTTGTACTGAAGAAATCTTTTTATCCGTGATTAAAATAACGGGTGATTCTAAAACCGCTTCCATTTTGTCTGTATTGGTAACCATGTAAGCAGAAGCGTAACCCCTGTCAAACTGCATACCTTCAACGGTGGTGAGTTCGGTTTTCATAGTCTTGCTTTCTTCAATGGTAATAACACCGTCTTTACCAACCTTTTCCATTGCGTCTGCAATAAGGCTACCTATATTTTCATCACCAGCGGAAACGGTTGCTACTTGTGATATGCCTTTCTTGTCTTCAACGGGCTTGCTAATCTTTTTAAGTTCTTCAACTGCAACGGCAACTGCGCCTGCGATACCCTTCTTCAAAATGACAGGGTTGGCACCCGCAGCCACGTTTTTAAGTCCTTCGTTAATCATTGCTTGTGCAAGGATAACAGCGGTAGTAGTACCGTCGCCTGCAACGTCGTTAGTTTTAGTTGAAACTTCTTTAACAAGTTGTGCGCCCATATTTTCAAAAGCGTCTTCAAGTTCAATTTCTTTTGCAATAGTTACACCGTCGTTAGTGATAAGTGGTGCACCGAACTTTTTATCAAGAACAACGTTTCTGCCTTTTGGGCCGAGTGTGATTTTAACTGTGTTTGCCAAGGTGTCAACACCAGCGGCCAACGCCTTTCTCGCTTCTTCACCGTGTTTTAACTGTTTAGCCATAATTTATATCTCCTTAAACGAAACTGTGATTATTTTATTCTTCAACGATAGCAAGAATGTCGCTTTGACGAATAATAGTAAATTCTTTTCCGTCAACTTTGAATTCGCTACCTGCATATTTATCATATAAAATGGTGTCGCCTTCTTTAACCTGCATAACGATTTCTTTTCCGTCAATAACACCACCGGGGCCAACGGCTACGATTTTAGCCATCTGCTGTTTTTCTTGGCTTGCTGATGGAAGAATAAATCCGCTTTTTGTTTTTTCTTCTTTTTCAAGGCTTTCAACAACAACTTTGTCGAACAAAGGTTTAACTTTCATAATTTATCTCCTTTTAACTTATAGTCGCAAATTAGCACTCTAAACTTTCAAGTGCTAACTTCTATTATATACCGATAATAAATTTTGTCAATAATTTCCACTAATAAAATATTAAAAATATTTATTATTTTTGTAAAAGAAACACGAAAGCGCAGCGAACGTGATTTTGCAAAATAATAAATTTTGTCAATAATTTCCACTAATAAAATATTAAAAATATTTATTATTTTTGTAAAAGAAACACGAAAGCACAGCGAACGTGATTTTGCAAAAACTCGGCGAAAAGCAAAAACTAGTAAACAAAAATGCCATTTAAGTCCGACATAGGACTAAAATGGCGCAAAAATTAGTATGATTTAAGACTATAAATGAAATTTTTAAGGTGATTTATTTTTCGTACGGGTCGGGTAAATCGGTTAAATTTAAGATGTAATCGGTGCTTACGTTATAAAAGACGGCAAGTTTTATAAGCACAATGGTTGGAATATCATTTTCGCCCGTTTCGTATTTTGAATAACCTGTTTGCGACATGTTAAGTTCTTTTGCAACCTGTGTTTGATTAAGCCCACGTTCCTTTCGCAGTTCTGTAATCCGCTTATACATTTTCTAATTTCCTTTCCTTTTTCTGAAATTATTATATGTAATCTGTTTTAGGTTATTGACTTTTAATCTGAAATAGGTTAAAATATGCATAAATTAAACAAAGGAGAAAGAAAAGTGGAAGAAATACTAAACATTATTACTTTGGTAAATTACGTTCAGGTGCATAGATTATCTGAAGGGGCGATTGTTGGGATTATTGTCGGATGCATAGCTGGATTGATAATTTCAATTGTGTTGGCGGTGATTACTGCAAGAATTGCAGAAAGAAAAGGTTATCATTATTGGGGCTTTTTCTGGTTACATATATTGATTGGCATTTTAGCGTTGATATTAGTTGTGCTTATTGAAGATAGAGCAGAAAAATATAGACGTGAAGAATTAAGGCATATGGAATTGATACGTTGTATCAAAGAAGGTAATATGACAAAAAAGAAGCCTGAGCCGGTAAGTGACGAATTATTTTGGATTTGTAAAAATTGCGGTGGCAAAAATAGTGCTCAATACGATACTTGTGGTAGATGTGGGAATAAGAGAAGCGTTTAATAAAAACAAAAACCCCCGAACGGAAAAGTTCGGGGGTTTAATTTTGCAATAAATTAAGTTTATGGAGTAACTCTGTTAATATCACGTGGGAACATTGTTGCTTCACGAACGTTTTTAGCGCCTAAAAGGTGCATGGTAAGTCTTTCTAATCCAAGACCTAAACCGCCGTGTGGTGGCGCACCGTATTTATGGAGCATGAGATAGGTTGCAAATTCTTCGGGGTTCATACCGCACTTAACCATTTTTTCCACTTGCATGTTGTAATCGTGAATACGTTGTCCGCCCGAAGTAATTTCAAGCCCCCTGAATAAAAGGTCGAAAGATAAAGTATATTCAGGGTCGTTGGGGTCATCCATGGTATAGAAAGGACGTTTTTTAGAAGGATAGTGGGTAACGAAAATAAAGTCGCTATTAAATTCCTTTTTAGCGTATTTGCCGAGAAGTTGTTCTTCTTCAGGGTCAAAGTCCTTCATATCTGACGGCTTGTACTTAAACTTAGTCATCAAAAGTTCTTTTGCATCCATAAACTTAATGCAAGGAATTTCGGTGATTTCAGGGATATCTGCGTGGAGAAGTGCAACTTCTTCAGCGTATTCCGTTTTAAGTAAATTCATAATATATTTAAGTGCGCCCGTTTCCATATTCATAATATCGGTGAACGAGTTAATAAAGCCCATTTCAAAGTCCATTGAAATATATTCGTTTAAGTGGCGTGAAGTATCGTGATGTTCTGCACGGAAAACAGGTGCGATTTCAAACACTCTTTCGTAAACGCCAACAAGTGCTTGTTTGTAAAGCTGTGGGCTTTGCGCAAGGTAAACTTGCTTTCCGAAATAATCTAACTTGAATACGTTAGTTCCACCTTCTGCGCCTGCAAAGTTAATTTTAGGTGAACGAATTTCAGTAAAACCGTTTTTAGAAAGGTATTCTCTAAATCCCCTTGCGATACCTTCTTGAAGTTTGAATATTGCACGTTCCTTGGGGTTACGCATAGAAATTGGGCGAAGGTCTAAGATGGTGTTTAATTGAACGCCGTCAAGCCCCTTTTTATTTATAACGATAGGAAGCATTTCTGCGGGAAGAGAAAGGATATTAACGTTATGAATTTGAATTTCATATCTGTCGTTACCCTTTGCGTCCTTGCTGGAAACAACTTTACCCGTTACTTCAACGCATGCTTCTTCGCATAATTTTTCATCCCAACGGTAATCGGAAAATTCAGGTGCGTAAACGCATTGAATAGTGTCTCTTGACGTTCTAATAATAACGAAAGAAAATCCCGTCATTTCACGAATACGGTGAATATAACCGCAAATGGTTACTTCCTGCCCGTCGAAATTCTTAAAGTCGGAAAAAGCCGTGTACTTATTTTCAATAATACCATTAATTTTGTCCATAATTGTTCTCCAAATTCAATTACAAAATATAATATCACTAAAATTACTTTTAATCAAGTATTTATAAAAGTTTTTTGCGCTAATGCAAGGAATAAATTGTTAAACGGTTTAATATTCGTTAAAATTTTGCGGTAAAACTTAATCGTTTATGAATTGATAAAAATTCGTAAAAAAGGTCGAAAAGTGGGGGACGTATAGCGTTGAAATTAAAAAAAACGATAAAAAAATAAGAAATTTTATCCATTAAAAATGCGTTTTATGGCACTAAAACGGCACTTGAACGTAATAGGGTATAAAATTTTATTAAAAAATTTGAAATAAGGGTTGCTAAATTTGAATAATTATGATAATATAAATAACAAGCGAAATCTAAGGAGGAAACCATAAAAATGTGGGGTCTTATTGTTGCAGTTATAATTGCTGGTGTGGCTGGTGCTGCCATTGGTGGTGGTACGGTTGCGTATCAAAGGAAACTTAAAAAGAGCGTGTTGGACGAAAGAAAGGCAAACGAAGTTGCTGAAGAAAGACGTCAAGCGGCTCTCGCTAAAGAAGAAAGAGAAAAGGCAAAGAAAACTTGTGCATCTTGCTCAAGCGTTGTTCCTATGCTTGCAGAAAAATGCCCTGTTTGTGGAAAAGAACTTGATATTCAAGGTAACGTTGTAAGCACGTCTGACGCATCCTTCTTATCAGATGAATTTAAGGCATCTGGAAACGGCCCTGTGTCTTGGGATAATGAAGATTCAGTTCCCGTTGGCGAAGGATTTTTAAAGACGGAACAAAAAGCGAAGAACGTTGACTGGAACGACGAAAGTCAAGCAGAACCTGTTAAACCACAACCGGTTGTTGTTCCCGTTGTAGAAAAATCTGCGCCCGTAGTAGAAGAAAAGCCCGTTGAACCAGTTGAAGAAGTGGTTGCTACTGCCGTTGAAGAACCGGTAGCCGAAGAACATTTTGAAGATATACCTGACGGTGCGGTTATTATTGCAAGCGGTCCTAGAAAGACGTTTAAGGAAGCTCTTGCAGAGAGCGATAAGGATACCCTTTCAAGATACGTTGACATCATGAGATACGCTCTTGAAAAGGAAGATACCAGAGAAAGTGAAGCGCAATATGCCGTTAGCGTTCTTTGTGGAAGACTTAAACTTATGCAAGTTATGTTCCAACGTAATAAACTTATTTGCAAGTTTATGGCTGGAAGTTCAGAACTTAAAAAATATTCACAATCTGAAAAAACCGTAAAGATTAAAGAAAAACCCGTTATCGTTGAAATTGATTCAGATGAATCTGTTGAAGCGGCAAAAGAACTTATTGATATTTCGCACAAAAATATTCAAACTGCAAGAAATAAAGAAATAAAGCCTAGCAAGGAAGAACAACTTGCACAAGCTCAAGCTGAAAAAGAAAGAAAAGCGCAGGAAGCGCAAGCAGCTAAAGAAGAAAAGGCTCGTTTAGCGGCAGAAGCAAAGGCTGAAAAAGAAAGAAAAGCGGCAGAAGCAAAAGCGGAAAAAGAGAGAAAGGCAGCTGAAGCAAAAGCAGCTAAAGAAGAAAAAGCTCGTTTAGCAGCGGAAGAAAAAGCAAGAAAAGAAGCCGAAAAGCAAGCAAAACTTGAAGCAGAAGCAAAGGCTAAAGCAGAAGCCGAAGAAAAGGCTAGACTCGAAGCGGAAGCTAAGGCTAAGGCAGAAGCTGAAGAACAAGCTAGACTTGAAGCGGAAGCAAAAGCAAAGGCAGAAGCTGAAGAAAAGGCTAGACTTGAAGCAGAAGCTAAGGCTAGACTTGAAGCGGAAGCAAAAGCCAAAGAAGAAGCAGAAAAACAGGCAGAAGTTGCACCTGTGGTTGTGGCACCTGTTGTAAACGAAGAAGAAAAGAAGGAGGAAGAACCTGTGAAAAAGGTAGCAGAAAAGAAGGCTACGGCAAAGAAAACTGCAGAAAAGAAACCCGCAGAAAAGAAAGTAGCGAAGGGCAAATGGTTAATCGAATTTAAGTCCGAAGGCGAATATATGGCAAAACTTGCTGCATCAAACGGCGAAGTTATGTTATCAAGTGAAATTTATACAACCGAAGAAGGTGCAAGAGCAGGTATTGAAACCATCATCAAGAATACTATCAACGGTAACTTTATTGCATATCAAAACAAGAATGGTAGCTACTACTATAAACTTAAAACAACAAACAATAAACTTCTTTGTGTTGGTGAAATCTATAAGACGAAAGAACAGTGCTTAAAGGCTATTGAATCCGTTAAGCGTATCGCTTCTGATGCGGTTGTTGCAGAAGGACTTGTTGAAGATGCGAAATACGTTGATTACGTTCCAGAGAAGAACGTTCAATATGCCGTAAAGGGAAAAGCACGTGGAAAATGGAAGGTTGAAGAAACCGAAGAAGGAATGTTTAGCGCAAAGCTTTATGCTTCTAACGGACAGCTCATGCTTGCGACTGAAGAAGTTTCAACCAAAGCAACGGCTAAAAAAGCCATTACTTCTGTTAAGAAATATTCTGCGGACGGCAACTTCATTATTGACCGTGATAAATTCGGCAGATTCTACTATAAACTCCGTAACGCACAAAAATCAGTTGTATGTATCGGTGAAGCGTATGATTCTAAAGAATCATGCATTAGCGCATTAGAATCGGTTAGAAAGTTTGCAGAAATTGCAGACATTGAAGATGATGCTCCGGCAACAAAAGAATAATTAACTGACAACTTAAAAAGGCAACGACTTTTCGTTGCCTTTTATTTTTTTTAGGCTCGTTCCCAATCTCTGATTAATAAAGCGCAAATAATAAACTTCGTGATAGTTCGTTAAACCCCTTGTCAATATGTATACTATTGACTTCGGGATTTGCCTGCTCTCACTTGTTTCTTATTCGCTCTTTTAATCAATCTCCGATTGGTCACTCGCCTTGGCTCTAACCCAATATCTGACAAAGTGTAATAATAAGCCTCGTGATAGTTCGTTAAACCCCTTGTCAATATGTATACTATTGACTTCGGGATTTGCCTGCTTTCACTTGTTTCTTATTCGCTCTTTTAATCAATCTCCGATTGGTCACTCGCCTTGGCTCTAACCCAATATCCGACAAAGTGTAGTAATAAACTTCGTGATAGTTCGTTAAATTTTGTAACAGAGCCTTATTTTTTAGATTTTAATATCGCTAACAACCGTTTTTACCGGCAGAGTCGTTTTGACTCTGCTTTTTTGGTGTTTTGACGTGTAAAAATTAACAATTGTAGTATAAATAATAACATAATATTTTAAATAACTATTGCAAACATCTGCAAATAATGTTATAATTACTATGTATTGTTATATAAAAGAAAAAGTGTCTTAAAAATATATATTTTTAAGCGTAGGGAAAGGAGAAAGGGGAATGTACGCATTTGTTAAACGAACGATGGATATTTTAGTTTCATTTTTTGGGCTACTTATTTTATCTTTCGTTTTATTGATAGTGGCAATTGCAATAAAGATTGATTCCAAAGGTCCTGTAATCTTCAAACAGCAACGTGTTGGAAAAAACGGCAAGGTTTACAACATGTATAAATTTCGTTCTATGAAAACGGACTCTGAACATACAGGAACGGGCGTTTATTCAATGAAGGACGATCCAAGGGTTACCAAGGTTGGTAAATTTATTAGGGCGACGAGTATTGACGAACTTCCACAGTTTATCAATATCTTAAAAGGAGATATGAGTTTAATCGGCCCCCGCCCCGTGTTAACTTACTATCCTAAAAAGTGGGAAGAATATACCGAAGAAGAATTAATTAGATTTAACGTTCGTCCAGGCGTTACGGGTTGGGCTGCGGTACATGGCAGAAAGACTAACACCGTTGAAGCAAGATTTGCTTACGATAATTATTACGTTGAAAATATTTCGTTTGGATTAGATTTTAAGATTTTTCTAATGACGATAAAATCTGTGCTAACTAGTGCGGACAATGAAGATATTACGTCTGGCGAAACGGAAAATAAAACGGAAAGTGCAAATTCGCAAGCAGTTCAAACGGAAACGGCTACTGAAGAAGTTGCAGTAACCGAAACGTCAGAAGATAAAACTGTAGAAGAAACTGCTGAAATTCAGGTTGGGGGAAAAAGTGATGCAGAGAATTAAAATTGCAAAAACCGATTTGTCCGTTTCCCCAATGTGCATGGGCGGTTGTCCTTTAGGTGGTTACGGTTGGGGAGATACGCAAAGAGAAGAACTTATCGGCGCAGTTCAAACGGCGTTTGATAACGAAATTAACTTTTTTGATACGGCAGATACTTACGGACTTGGTGAAAGTGAAAGAACGCTTTCTGAAGCGCTTGGAAAAAATCTTAATGATGCGGTTATTGTAACTAAGTTTGGCGTAAGGGTGGAAAACGGAAAGACTTTTTATGATAATAGCCGTGAATATATGAATTTGGCGATAGAGAATAGTCTTAAAAGATTAAAGCGTGATTACGTTGATATTTACTTGGTGCATTATCGTGACGGTGTAACTCCACTAAGCGTTGTTGCTGATTCGCTTGAAAGATTAAAAGCAGAAGGAAAGATTAGATATTATGGGCTATCTAACGTTTACGAAAAGGACAAGCAAGAACTTTCCGAACTAAAAAATAACGGTTTCGTATGTTTTCAAGATGAATATTCACTTGCCCAACGAAAGAACGAAAAGGATATGAAACTTCTTCGTGATGAATTTCAGATGACACCGATAACTTGGGGAAGTTTAGGACAGGGTATTTTATCTGGCAAATACGATAAAAATTGTAAGTTTGAAAAAAACGACCGCAGATCCCGTGATATTTACGTAAATTTCCACGGAGAAAAGTTGTTAAAGAACTTAGAGATTGTGGAAGTATTAAAAGAACTTGCGGTTAAATACGGTAAATCAGTTCCGTCGGTTGCAATCCGTTGGATATTTGATTACTTGAAAGGCTCGGCGGTAATCGTTGGTGCGAAAACACCAAAACAGATTTTGCAAAACGTGGAATCGCTCGGCTGGAACTTAGAGAAAGAAGACGTTGAAAAATTAGATAAAATTTCTAGAGAATAAAGGAATAAGAGATTATGACAAGTATTGAACTTGCTTGGCTTATACGCAGGCACGGAATTGAAATGACGCATTTATCACACGGCAGTCATATAGCATCAATATTATCTGTTGCGGATATTGTTGCCGTGCTTTATAACGACGTGGCAAAGATTTTCCCTGACGATCCAAAAAATCCAGAAAGGGACAGAATTGTTTTAAGTAAAGGACATGCAGGTGCGTCTATTTACGCAGCACTAGCAGAAAAGGGATTTTTCCCAATTGAAGAACTTAAAACTCATTATGCGGATGGTAGCAGACTTTCTGGGCACGTTTCTCATAAAGGCGTTCCGGGGGTGGAATTTTCCACAGGCTCGCTAGGACACGGAATTTGCGTTGCAGAAGGTATGGCACTTGCAGGCAAGATTGATAAAAAAGACTATCACGTGTTCGTAATTTGTGGAGACGGTGAATGTGATGAAGGTTCGGTTTGGGAATGCGCACTTTTTGCTAATCATTTCGGGCTTAACAATTTCACGGTTATCGTGGACCACAACAAAATGCAAAGCCTAGATTATTGTGATAACACGTTGGCACTTTCGCCATTTGCTGAAAAGTGGAAATCGTTCGGTTGGAACGTTTACGATATTGACGGGCATAATCACGACGAACTTAGGAACGCTATGAAGAGCGCAAAAAACTCTGCGGTTAAGCCTAGTGTAATTATTGCTAACACCGTAAAGGGTAAAGGCGTTTCGTTTATGGAAAACGATATTTTATGGCATTACCGTTTCCCGCACGAAGGGGAAGAATATGACGGGGCACTTGCAGATTTAGAAAAGGTTCGCCCCGCAACCGTTAAATCACCGTATGGGAGATAATTATGAGAGATACGTTTGTTAAAACTTTATTAGAAATTGCAAAGAAAGATAAAAACGTGTATATCGTTACGGGGGATTTAGGGTTTGGCGTATTAAAACCTTTTTGGACGGAACTTCCCGAGCAGATTATAAATGCTGGTATTGCAGAACAGAATATGACGTCTGTTGCCGCAGGACTTGCGTTAGAAGGAAAAACGGTGTTCACTTATTCAATAGGAAATTTTCCAACTTTCCGTTGTATAGAGCAAATTAGAAACGATTGTGCTTATCATGATGCAAACGTAAAAGTAGTTTGTGTTGGTGGCGGATTTGTTTACGGAAGTTTAGGAATGAGCCATCACGCAACCGAAGATTTAGCGGTTATGCGTGCACTTCCAAACGTAACTGTTGTTGCACCGGGGGATAAAGTTGAAGCGGTGGAAGCAACCAAAGCCGTTTATGAAAAACAAGGCACTTGCTATCTCCGTTTAGGCAGGGGTGGTGAAAAGGTTATTCATGAGAACGGTATTGAAAATTTTGAAATCGGCAAAGCAATCAAAGTTAAAGACGGCAAAAAGGTTGCTATTTTCTCAACGGGTGGAATTTTAGACGAAGTGGATGAAGCGGTTAAATCGCTCGAAAGTGAAGGTATAACCCCTTCGGTATATTCTTTCCATACGGTTAAGCCGATAGATAAAGAAACCATTTTAAGCGTATCGGAAAATTTTGATACTATCGTAACTATTGAAGAACACAATTTAAGCGGTGGTTTTGGCTCTGCGGTAGCAGAAGTGCTTGCTGAAAAGGACGGCAAAAAGGCAAAACTTACGAGAATTGCGTTAGACGATAAATATTCATGTATCGTTGGCAGTCAAAAATATTTAAGAAACGCATACAGCATCAACGCACAAGAAATAGTAAAAAGAGTTAAGGAAAACTGGTAAATGCAAAATAAACAAGCATACTTAGTAATTGCTCATAACAATTTCAATATTCTCAACAAGCAATTAAGGTTGTTAGATGATGAAAGAAATGACTTTTACATACACGTTGATATAAAAGCTGGAGATTTTGATAAAGCACTTATTCTAGATGGTGTTGAAAAATCCAAGATAACCTTTATCCCAAGAATAAGCGTATTGTGGGGAGATTACTCTCAAGTGCAAGTTGAATACAACTTGTTAAAATATGCGGAAAATTCGGGGGGGGGGTATAAATATTACCACCTTTTATCGGGGGTAGATTTACCCATAAAACATAAAAATACGATTTTTGATTTTTTCGACAAGTCGAATAAAATTTATATTTGTTGCATGTCATCGAAGACGACGTATCAAAGAGAGCGAACAAAATATTATTATCCGTTTATAAATTGTAGAAAATTTCGCACGAGTAGGATTTTAAAAGGGTTAAGCAAGTATTTGGGCAAAGCCCAAAAATTTATCGGCATTAATAGGCACAAGAATAAAAACAATTACGAGATTTGTTATTGTGGGTGGCAATGGTTTTCAATCCCAAACGAATTTGCAAAGTACGTAATATCAATGGAGAAAAAAGTTTATTCAACTTTTAAAATGACGCTTGCGCCTGACGAAAGTTTTATTCAGACAATAGCGATGAATTCTGAATTTCAATCAATGATCAGCAAACTAAACTCAACGGAAGAAGCATCAATGCGTAGAATTGATTGGAAACGCACGGGCGGACGAACGCCTTATACGTTCACAATTGCAGATTATGATGATTTAATGGCTTGTCCATATATGTTTGCGAGAAAGTTTGACGAAAAAGTCGATATGGAAATCGTTGATAAAATATATCAAACGATAAAATAAATTAAGGAAAACTAGAAATGAAAATACTTGTAACTTCAACCGATTCAATGATGATTCAGTTTTTAATTCCGCACGTAAAAAAGCTTATTGAAAACGGACATCAAGTAGATATAGCGTGCTCGGTGGTAAAGGGCAGAATGGAAGAAATTAAAGCAACGCTTCCAGAGTCTGTTAATATTTTTACGGTAAATCTTGCAAGAAGCCCAATTAAGCCGTCAAACTTAAAAGGCTTAAAACAGTTAAAGAAAATTATCGCAAACGGAAATTATAATTTCGTTTGGACAAACGAACCGGTTATGGGGGTTATGACAAGGCTTGCTGCTAAAAAGTACAGAAAGAAAGGCTTAAAAGTTATGTACATGGCGCACGGCTTTCATTTCTTTAAGGGGGCACCGAAAAAGAACTGGATTATCTTTTACACCATTGAAAAGTTTATGGCAAGATATACCGATATGTTAGTTACCATAAACCAAATGGATTATGAATTAGCAAGTGAGAAGTTTAAGAAGATTAAAAACATCTATAAAGTTCACGGTACAGGCGTTAATTTCGATAGATTAGATATTGAAGTTGATAGAAATGCCGTTAGAGAAGAACTTGGTTTAACGGATGATGATTTCTT
This sequence comes from Clostridiales bacterium, assembly GCA_015069625.1. GTDB lineage: Bacteria > Bacillota > Clostridia > Christensenellales > Borkfalkiaceae > UBA1259. The sequence continues at coordinate 30,790 of SVIE01000005.1, forward strand.
AATTATGTCTGTTGGCGAACTTAACGAAAACAAAAACCAAAAAGTTATTGTGGAAGCGTTAAACGAACTTAAAAATCCAAACGTTAAATATTTCCTTGCCGGTATCGGTGACGAAAAGGAAAATTTAGAAACTAAGGTTAAAAAATGCGGCTTAGAAAATCAAGTTAAATTTTTAGGTTACACCAAGGAAGTTGGAAAATATCTTCACGCCACCGATGCTTTTGCATTTCCTTCATATAGAGAAGGCTTAGGGCTTGCATCTATTGAAGCAATGCACGTAGGGCTTCCGATATTAACGTCAAACCGCCACGGAATAAACGATTATTCGGTGTATGGGGAAACGGGATTTAAGTATCATCCAGACGATGCAAAAGGTTTTGCAGAAGGGATTAAAACGCTAATTGAAGATAGTGCGTTAAGAGAACAAATAGCAAAAAACAATAAAGAAAAATCATTATTATACAGAACCGAAAATTCGGTTAGAGAAATAGAAGAAATAATTAAAACGGTATAGAGTAGTATGGGCATATATTTATTGACGGCAGGCGTTGCAATATTGCTGTCATGGATAATAAAAACGAATAAGGAACGAGGGGTAAGAGAGATTATAAACGGCATCTTGCTTACGATCTTAATCGTTGGGCTTGCGTTTATCGTAGGTTTTAGATGGAACGTAGGTACTGACTATTGGGATTATAAGCGAATGTTCGAAATTTATAAAGATTACTCGTGGGGCGCAATATTCTCATTAAAAGAACCAGGGATACGACTTGTAGTAAAATTCGTATCTTTATTTACAAATGAAGATCATTGGTATTTCTTCCTTTGTGCGCTCATTACCGTAGGATTGCCAGTTATCACGATATATCGTCATAGCGAAAATTTCTTATTAAGTATAACCTTCTATTTGTTTATAAACTACTTAGGAATATTTAACGGTATGCGTCAATGCCTTGCGATGGCAATTATTTTCTCTGGTTACGGTTTTATTAAGAGAAAGAAATTCTGGCATTTTTTAATTCTGGTATTGGTGGGGTCGATTTTCCACTCGTCGGCATTTTTCTGTATTCCTATATATTTTATTTATACGTGCAAACCAAGTTGGCGAACAACGGCAATCATTATTTTGGGAACGCTTTTCTTGCGCTTCAGTTACGACATAATTGGTGACGCGGTAGGTTTCTTCCAAGAAGGTGAATTTGAAAGTACGGCATACAATCAACAATCGGTAAGCCTATTAAGAGTTGTAGCGATGGCGTTTCCGCTAATTTTAGTAACGCCGTTAAAGGGCAATATGATAAAAGAAAAATCGTTTGCCGTGCATATGCTTTTAGCAAATGCATGCGTGTATGTATGTATGGCGGAAAGTGCATATTTTTCAAGGCTCGGAATGTTCACGGATATGTTCTTATGTATGGCAATTCCGTCCGTGCTGAAAAAATACGGGGCAAAGGATAGAGCGTTTATTATCTTTGTAATGGTGCTGTGTTACGCGCTATTCTTCTACGTAAGTTTAACATCAAACGCAGATTTAACACCATACACAACAATTTGGCAAGCATACGCTTAATATTTATAAACTTATTGGAAAAATTAGAGGGGACATTATGAAAAAGATATCAATTTTAATGGCGGTATATAACGCTGAAAAGACAATGGATGATGCAATTGAATCCATACTTAATCAGACGTACACCAACTGGCAGTTTATTATTTGTGACGACTGTTCAACGGATAACACCTACGCTAAACTTTTAGAGTATAAGGAAAAATATCCTGATAAGTTTATTATTATAAAGAACGAAGTTAACTCAAAACTTCCGTTTTCGTTAAACCACTGTTTTAAGTATGCAGACGGTGAATATATCGCAAGAATGGATGCAGACGACACGTCTATGCCTGAAAGATTTGCTAAACAAGTGGAATACTTAGATGCTAATCCCGATAAAGCGGTTGTTGGAACAAGTATGATTCGCTTTGATGAGACGGGTGATTTCGGCGAACTTATGTCATATCAAAATCCAGATAAATATATTCTTAAAACGGCAGTTCCATATTTCCATGCAACTATTATGATGAGAAGGGAAGCGATGGAAAAGATTGGCGGATACACAGTATCTAAAAGAACCGAACGTGGACAAGATTTAGACCTTTGGTTTAAGTTTTACGCAAACGGTTTTGAAGGTGGCAACCTTCCCGACTATCTTTACCGTGTAAGAGAAGATAGGGACGCAATAAAGAGAAGAAAACTTAAATACGATATCTACTTTGTAAAAACAAGGCTTATTGGGTTTAAGATGTTAAAGTTCCCGTTCAAGTGGAAAATTTACGCATATCGTCCGGTGCTTTCTCACTTTATTCCATACAAATTAAAAGTAAAAAGAAGAAACAAAAAAGCCGAAAAGGCAGGAAACTAAAATGTCACTTAAAAGTAAAATCAGAAACAATCCGTGGGGATTATTGCTTATACATAAACTTCACGAAAGACAAAACAGAAAAAATCTTAAAAAGTTTTCGGATAAAGAGCAGATTCTTCGTTGGTATCAAATGAAATCTGGTGGTCAAACGCCCGACCTTGAAAACCCCAAAACGTTTAGCGAAAAGCAACAATGGTATAAACTCAACGAAAAAAATCCGCTTATGGAAAAATGTGCGGATAAGGTTGACGTTAGAGAATACGTTACCGAGTGTGGTTACGGTCATTTGCTTAATGAAATTTACGGCGTTTATAACTCCGTTAAAGAATTGCCTATAAAAGACCTTCCCGAAAAGTGCGTTATTAAAGGTGCGCACGGAAGCGGATTTAATCTTATCGTAAGAGATAAATTTAAGGTTAAATGGTGCGTTTGGAAAAAGATAATGAAATCTTGGCTCAAACAAGATATTTATTGGAGCGGTAGAGAGTGGGTTTATAAAAACCTTAAAAAACGCTTGGTTGTCGAAAAATATCTTGAAGATAAATCGGGCGGGCTTTTAGATTATAAGTTTTTCTGCTTTAACGGAAAACCTCGTTTTATGCAACTTGAAGTTGGCAGATACACCGCTAACAACACTAGAAACTTTTACGATATGGACTGGAATTTAATGCCGTTCGGTAAAGAGTTAGAACACAATCCAAACATTGAAGTAGAAAAGCCCGAAGGCTTTGAAGAAATGAAAGAGATTGCGGAAAAACTTTCAAAGCCCTTCTCGTTCGTAAGGGTGGATTTATATCAGGTTGGCGGGAAGATTTACTTTGGGGAACTCACTTTCTTCCCAGCAGGTGGTGCTCCTGACTTTAAGCCGATTGAATACAACAAAATCGTTGGCGACATGTGGGATATAGGTAAAAAAGATGACTAAAAAAACAGTTATGCACGTAACTGGAACAATGAATTTCGGTGGTGCAGAAGTTTTAATGATGAACATCATCAGAAAACTTCACGATAAATTTAATTTCATATTCTTAATTAACGAAGCAAAAGGAACAAGAACGAAAGGAAATTTTGACGACGAAATACTTTCGCTTGGCGCAAAGATAATTTATTGCAATTCTATTCGTTCAGTTGGTATTAAGCAATATCAAAAAGAACTTACAGCCCTTCTTAAAGAAGTAAAACCTGACGTTTTACATTGTCATTTAAACGCTAAGTGCGGCGTGATAGCAAAATGTGCGCACAACGCAGGAATAAAGAAAATTATTTCGCATAGCCACGCTAAATTAAAGTTTAAGGGTAATCCGATAAAAAGTCTTATTTCTTATGCCGAACTTTACTGGCAAAGAACAATGATAAATAAATATTCCACGGATTTTTGGGGCTGTTCAGAAGAAGCACTTTATAGTCTATATTACAAAAAGAACATTAAGGGTGGAAAGTGCAAGGTAGTAAGCAATCTTATTGATGCCGAACGCTTTATTTACCCTGATGAAAACGTGGTTAAAGAATATAAAGAAAAATATAATCCAGATGGAAAATTTGCACTAGGGGTTGTAGGCAGAATTGCACCCGTTAAAAATTATTTGTTTGCGGTAGAAGTAGCGGAAGAACTTAAAGCACGTGGTAAAGATTTTGTTCTATTTATTGCAGGCTTAAAGCAAAACAAGGAATACACGCAAAAACTTTTCGATAGGATTACCGTTTGCGGATTAGATGATTACGTTAAATACGTTGAACCTAGAAGCGACGTAGAAAACTGTTACGCTATGATGAACGTGGTTTTAGGCACGTCGATAAGGGAAGGTTTTTCATTAACGGCGGTTGAGGCGCAATTATCAGGTGCGTACACCTTGCTTTCTAACGGCTATCCTAGAGAAGTAAACTTGGGTGCAGGTAACTGCGAACACGTTGATGAATTTAACCCGTCGCTTTGGGCTGATAAAATTGCTAGTGTTATGGAAAATTCGGTGGCGGTTACAGGCGAAGCGAGAAAGGTTGCCCTTGTTAATCGTGGATTTGATTTAACAGAAGAAGTGGAAAAAATAGCCAAGGAGTATGATAAAGAATAATGAGAATACTTTTTTTGGGGGACGTTTGCCCTACCGAAGATTATCGTAAACTGTTTGACGATAAAAGTGGCAAAAGTCTGTTTAATAACACGGTGGAACTTATAAATCAAAGTGATTTTGCCGTTTGTAATTTCGAGTGCCCAGCAACGTTAAGTGGTAATGCAATTAAAAAATGCGGGCCAACGTTAAAGGCAAAACCAGAAGACCTTGAAATGCTTAAAAACGTGGGAATAAACGCAGTTTCACTAGCAAATAATCATACGCTTGATTTAGGAGTGCAAGGTTTTATCGACACGGTATCTGTTTGTAAACAAAATGGCATTGATTATTTCGGAACAATATTAAACGGGAAAGAAACAGACTGTTTAGTTTTGGAAAAAGACGGGGAAAGAGTAACCGTATTTTCATTTGCAGAAGAAGAGTTCAACTATTCGAAAAAAGCAAAGACGGGGGCAATTCATTTTGACCCGTATGAATCGCTTGATAAAATTGCTAACGCAAAGAGAGTAGGAAAAGTAGTTGTGCTTTATCACGGCGGTATAGAATATTTAAGAACCCCAACACCACTTCTTCAAAAGAAATGCAGAAAGATGGTTGAAAAGGGCGCAGATTTAGTGCTTTGTCAACATAGCCACATAATCGGAACTACCGAAGAATATAACGGCGGATTTATTTTATACGGACAAGGCAATTCCGTGTTCGGCGTTAGGGAAAATTCTAACACGTGGAACGAAGGGCTTGCGGTAACGTTCGACACCGAGAACGGTGTGTATCTAGAACTAATAAAAGCCACGAAAAACGGAATAGAAAAAGCCACCGAAACAGAAACGTTAGATAAACTTAAAAACATAAAAGAATTATCTGATAAGATGACTGACGAGTTTATAGAGTTAGAGTGGCAAAAGTTCTGCAAAGCAAAACAAGCAAATTACTATCCAATGGTTTTCGGTAAGGGCAGAATATATAATAAACTTAACCGTATGCTTAAAAATAAGTTGGCGGACAAGTTTATAGGAAAGAAAAAGAAAATGACCACGATGAACCTTATTAGATGTGATGCACATAGAGAAGTGGTAACTACGTTATTAGAAAACGATTACGATAAATATCAAAAATAATTTAGGGAAATAAACCATTATGAAAAACGTATATGAAGAATTGCTTAATAAAAAATCAAAACTTGCACTTGTAGGGTTAGGTTACGTAGGTATGCCGATAGCCGTTGCATTTGCTAAAAAGGTTGACGTTATCGGTTTTGATACCAACAAAGCAAAAATCGACCTTTATAATAACGGTGTTGACCCAACCAGAGAAGTTGGTGATGAAGTTATTAAAAACACTACGGTTGATTTTACGTACGACGAAAATAAACTTAAAGATGCAAAGTTTATTATCGTTGCCGTACCTACCCCTGTTAACGACGATCATACGCCTGACCTTTCACCTGTTGTTGGTGCAAGTGAAATCGTTGGTAGAAATATTACGAAAGGCACAATCGTTGTTTATGAATCTACCGTTTATCCAGGGGTAACGGAAGACGTATGTATTCCGATTATCGAAAAGATTTCAGGGCTCAAATGTGGGGTGGACTGGAAGATAGGTTATTCACCTGAAAGAATCAATCCAGGGGATAAAGTGCACCGCCTTAACACGATAACAAAAATCGTTTCAGGTATGGATGATGAAACGTTAGACGTGGTTGCAAAAGTTTATGAACTTGTTGTTGATGCAGGCGTTCATAGAGCGGAAAGCATTAAGGTTGCAGAAGCGGCAAAGGTAATTGAAAACTCTCAACGTGATATCAATATTGCGTTCATGAACGAACTTTCCATTATTTTCAACAAAATGGGCATTGACACAAAAGCCGTTCTTAACGCAGCGGGAACAAAATGGAACTTCCTTAAATTCTTCCCGGGACTTGTTGGTGGACATTGTATCGGTGTTGACCCATATTATCTTACCTACAAAGCAGAACAACTTGGTTATCACTCACAGATAATTTTATCTGGTAGAAGAATAAACGACGATATGGGTAAATATATCGCAGAGCAGACGGTTAAGCAACTTATTGCAGAAGACGTTACCATTAAAAATGCAAAAGTAGGCGTACTTGGAATAACGTTCAAAGAAAATTGCCCTGACGCTAGAAATAGTAAGGTAAACGACGTTATTAAAGAACTTAAAGAATACGGAATTAATCCTATTGTTGTAGACCCTGTTGCAGATGCCCCCGACACAAAGAGATTTTACGGCATAGACCTTGCGCCAATTGATGCACTTAAAGATTTAGACTGCTTAATTATCGCAGTTGCACACGAAGAATTTGCTAAACTTTCTGAAGAAGAAATTGCTAAATTTTTCAAATCAAAAACAAATGGCAAAAAGGTTATCGTTGACGTTAAGGGTATACTTGACAGAAAAGAATACGAAGCAAAAGACTATGCATATTGGAGATTATAATTATGGGATATAAGCATCTTAAATTTCCTGAAAACTCAGTATTTTTAGTAACGGGTGGCGCAGGATTTATCGGTTCAAATCTTTGTGAAGCAATCTTAAATTTAGGCTATAAAGTTAAGTGTTTAGACGATTTGTCAACAGGTAAACAAGAAAACGTTGACGAGTTTCTTTCCAACCCCAACTATACCTTTATTAAAGGGGATATTAAAGATTTAGACACCTGTATTAAAGCCTCGGAAGGGGTTGATTACGTGTTAAATCAAGCGGCGTGGGGAAGTGTGCCACGTTCTATTGAAATGCCACTTTTCTATTGCAGAAACAACATTGAAGGCACGCTTAACATGATGGAAGCGGCAAGAATAAACAAGGTAAAAAAGTTCGTTTACGCATCAAGTTCATCCGTTTACGGTGATGAACCTGTTCTTCCAAAGACGGAAGGTAGAGAAGGCAACCTTTTATCACCATATGCACTCACCAAGCGTTGCGACGAAGAGTGGGGTAAACTTTATTATAAACTTTACGGACTTGACACTTACGGAATGAGATATTTTAACGTATTCGGTCGTCGTCAAAGTCCAGACGGAGCGTACGCTGCGGTTATTCCTAAATTTATTAAGATGCTATTAAACGGTGAAACGCCAACTATCAATGGTGACGGAAAACAATCCAGAGATTTCACCTATATCGATAACGTAATTGAAGCAAACCTTAAAGCGTGCCTTGCACCAAGTGAATCTGCGGGACAAGCGTACAATATTGCATTTGGCGGTAGAGAATACTTAATCGATATTTATTACGGCTTAACCAAAGCGCTTAACGTAGATATCGAACCCAACTTTGGACCTGATAGAGCAGGGGATATTAAGCATAGTAATGCAGATATATCCAAGGCTAAAAAACTTTTAGGTTACGACCCAGAATTCTCTTTTGAAAAGGGAATTGCCCTTGCAATAGATTGGTATAAGGAAAATTTGAAATAAAGAAATGAAAAAAGTAAGCGTAATTATTCCCGTATATAACGTTGAAAAGTACATAGATAAGTGTATGGAAAGCGTGCTTAATCAAACGTATAGCAACCTTGAAATTATCTTGGTTGACGATGGAAGCCCAGATAATAGTGGTAAGATGTGTGATGAGTACGCCGTTAAAGATAATAGGGTAAAAGTAATTCACAAGGAAAACGGTGGATTATCTTCTGCAAGAAACGCAGGCTTAGATATTGCTACCGGTGAATATGTTGCATTTATCGATAGTGACGATTTTGTTGAAACAACCATGATAGAAAAAGTTGTTAGCAAAATTGAACAAACAAATGCAGACGTATGTATGTTTTCGCACTTTACATATAACGGGGAAACGAGTGTTGCACACGCAAGGCCGCTTGACAAAGACGAATATGAAACAGGGGAAATCCGTGATTTAATTATTCCTATGTTTATAGGTCAAAAAGATGCGATTGGGCATCATCTTTTAGGCTTTGTTTGTTGCCAACTTTTTAGAAGAAGTTCTATCGGCGAGCAGAGATTTAAAAGCGAAAGGGAATATTATGCGGAAGATATAGTTTTCGATTTAGAATTTTATATCCGTGCTAAAAAGATGTGCGTTGTTAACGAACCGCTTTATTATTATAGATACGTGGAAAGTTCACTAAGCAACAGGTACAGAAAAAACTTATTCGATAAATTCGCATTGCTTTTAGAATTTAAGCAAGGTTTCGTTTTGGATAACGACATAAAAGATTGCGAAAAAAGAATACTTAGAAGTGCTTTTAGAAGTGCGATAGGTGGAGCGTTAAACGTTAAAAAAGCGCCCGAACTAACAAAGAAAGAAAAAAAGCAAGAGATTAAAAAAATCTCTTGTCATCCACTTGTAAAATTATCGCTTAGAACAATAAAGCCAAAAGGGATAAAAGAGATAATTTTTGCAAAACTATTAAAACTTAAATGGGCAGGAATACTTCTTGCTTTAATGTAGGAGATATATGAAATCTGTAGCGACCATAACCTTTCACGCTTCGCACAACTACGGTTCTGTTTTGCAGGCGTATGCGCTTGCAAAAGCGATCGAAAATAAAGGTTATAGCGTAAAAATAATAAATTATCGTTCGGCTAGTCAAAAAGCATGTTACACGGTTTATAAAAAATCCCGTGGGCTTAAAGGTATGCTTAGAAACGGCTATCAACGTTTAATTGGTGGGAAACTCAAAAGACGTTATAAGGGTTTTGAGCATTTTATCAATAACGTTCTGCCTGTAACTGAAGAAGTGAACGATGAAAAGGGTATTGAAAAATTTGCATCTGCTTTTGACGCATACGTTTGCGGAAGCGATCAGATTTGGAATCCAGAATGTCCTGATTTCGTTTCTGAATATTACTTGGATTTCGTTAAAGAAGGCAAGAGAATTGCATATGCACCGTCGCTTGGCAAGGGTCAGTTTGATGATGAGCATAAAGAGTTAATTAAGAACTTGCTTCAAAACGTGGATAGTATATCCGTTCGTGAAAAGCAAGGCAAGGCACTTCTTGAAACCTTAACCGATAAAAACGTAGAACTCGTTTGCGACCCCGTAATTTTATTCGGCAAAGAAGGGTGGGAAGAAGTTATCCCTGAAAATAAAATCAAAAAGCCTTATATGTTCGTGTACTTTTTAGAGAATAACCACGGAGATAGAAGTTTTATAGATTTAATTGCTAAAACCTTAGGCTTAAAGGTTGTAATTTTAAACGAAAATATAAAGGATATATTTAAACGATATATCAAGAAATATGATGCGCTTCCATTAGAGTTTGTATCTTTAATTAATAATGCTAAATTTGTTTATACGAACTCGTTTCACGCAACGGCGTTTTCCACCATGTTTAACGTGCCTTGCGCAAGCATGATAGCAAAATCTGAAAACGTGAAAAATAATAACGATAGCAGGAAGATAGATTTTCTAACAAAGCTTGGGCTTGAAGAAAGTCTAAAAAAGACGCTTTCGAAAGAAGAAATTATAAGTCTTTCTAAAACTGATTTTACCAAAGCAAACGAAGAACTTAATAAGTTTAGAGAAAAATCTAAAAATTATTTAATAAAGGCGATAGAAGATTGAAAAGTTTATCAATAGTGATTCCCGTTTATAACGGTGAAAAATTTATCGAAAACTGCATAAATAGTATTGCAAATCAGGATAACGGCAAGATTGAAGTTATCATGGTGAACGACGGCTCAAAAGATAATTCTGCCGAGATTTGCTTAAAAATGGCTAAAGAATATCCGTTCATCAAGTATTTTGAAAAGGAAAACGGCGGTGTTTCGTCTGCAAGAAATTTTGCGCTTGACAAAATAAACGGTGAATACGTTTGGTTTGTGGACGTTGACGATAATATCAGTGCCAACGTTATAGAAAAGATATTTGAAATAGAATCTGATTTAGCGGTTTTTAACTACGTTAGGGTTACCGATAACGAAGAAAAGGTGATAAACGTCACGGCAAGTGATTACGTGTATAATCTTTCATCATTTGATGAATTTTTTAATAGTTACGTTTTTAATTATAAACTTAACAATGCGCTTTGGAATAAAGTTTTTAAGGTAAGTATCATTAAAGAAAACGATTTAACGTTTGATGAAACGGTTAAAATTGGCGAAGATTTTATGTTCGGTTTGTCTTATTATAAATTCACAAGGGACATATATTTTTCCACCCTTCCGATTTACCGCTATTATATCAACCAAAGCGGTGCTATGAAGTCTAAAAATAAGGACGTGTTTTATTACCAAACGTCCGTTGCCGAAACCGTTGCAAATGGATATAGTGATTTAATTTCTTCTGCCGTTAAAGATAAGTTTTTGTTAATGCAACTTATTTGCGCTATTGGTCAATCTAAAGCAAACGGCATATCAAAAGAAGAAATTATAAATAGTATTAAACAATATAAAGAAAAGTTTAACGTAACGTTTAGTAAAAAAGTAGTTAAAGCATTTTTGCAATCGGAAAACGCAGGCTTACTTGGTAAACTTCGTGTAAAACTTATTGCAAATGCTTTCAACAAGGGCAGATACTCGTTATTAAAGAAGATAATATAAGGTGAAATATGAGAAATTATAAACTCGCAATCGGAGCAAGACTTAGAAAGTTCCGCAACAAAAAAATGCGCAAAAAGCTTAAAAATAAACCGTCTATTATATCTAATCATTGTATCGGTGGAATAATTTCACACGATTTAGGGCTTCAATTTTTAAGCCCAACGGTTAATCTAAAAATTCTTCCTGACGATTTTATTAAGTTTATTGAAAACTTAGATAAATACTTAAATGCAGAATTTATAGAAATTGAAAGCGAGTTTAATTATCCTGTTGCTAAACTTGACGATATAACGGTATATTTCGTTCACTATAAAACTTTTGAACAAGCTGTTCAAAAATGGAACGAAAGAAAAGCGCGTATCAATTTTAATAATATCCGCGTTATCATGACGGCAAGGGACGGCGCAAGCGATGATACGCTTAAACGATTTGATGCACTTCCATATAAAAAGGTTGTGTTTGATGACGTAGCGCACCCTGAAATCAAGTGTGCAATTCACTCTCACAGACGTGGCGGAAAACCACTTGGTAACGTCTATATAAGCGACATAGTAACGTTAACAGGCAAACGCGCGTTTGAACTCAACGGATTTAACACGATAGATTTTTTGAATTAGGAAATTAATATGCAGGATATAAAAGAAAGCAAAATTAAATATTTGCACGTTCTAAATGTGGATGAACCTAAGTTTTCTGTGCGTTTAGTTGACGTGGTTAAAAACAAAGATTATTTTACTGAAGAAGAGTGGGGTTTTGTTACACCGCATCAAAGAGTTTACAACCTTTTAATTGAAAAAGGTGCAAAAAACATTTTTTTAGAGGAAAATAGTAGAACCATAATAGATGATTATGCCCCATATGTAGATGTGTTGTTTTTGCACGCGTGGGACGAAAACAAAGTTTCCATATTAAAAGTTAAAAACAAAGATCTTAAAAAATGCGTATGGCGTACTTGGGGGCATGACGTATATCCATTCGTTAAAAAGAAAGGGTTTTCTTTTGGTATATTAAAGCATAATTTAATGGCTTATTTGCGCAGAAGAAAGGCAAAAAAGTGTTTAACATTTGCTATTGCATCCAATTTTGTTGACGAAGTAAAGTTTAAGCACGTATTTGGCAAAAATGTTAAATTGTTTAAGCACTCTTATGCTTCGGCAGAAGCATCGGAAATAGAAGTGTCGCAAGCGCCAGTTAAAAAGGAAAAGAGAATTTTAATTGGGCATAGTATGTATCCAAGTGAAAACCACTGCCAAGTAATAAAAGAGTTAAAAAAGTTTGCAAATGAAGATGTTATAATTACACTTGTTTCTGTGTATGGACATGAAGAATACGAACAGGAGGTAATAAAAACAGCAGAGAAAGTGTTTGGAGAAAAGGTTGATAATATTAAAACGAGATTACCACTTAAGGAATACGTAGAATTCTTAAATACTATTGACGTTGCAATTTTAAGTAGTAAAACATCATCTGCGCTTGGAACACTAGTATGGCTTTCAAAACTTAAGAAAAAAGTATACGTTTATGGTGACGGAGATTTGGCTAATGGTATAAATTACGCAGGATGCAAAGTCAATAAAATAGAAGAAATCAAAGTCCAAACGTTTAATGAATTTATAGCATGGGCTGAAGACGATGCACAAAAAATGAAGAATGCTTTTGGTAAAGTTTTAACTAAAGAGGAGTGCTGTCAGACCATAATAAACATTATTCAATACAAGCAAAAGGTGTTAAATGGAAAATAAGATGAATTATAAAAAGACAACTATATCTGGTTTGGCATGGCGATTTATGGAAAGAATTGGTGTTCAATTAATAACACTAATCGTTTCAGTTATACTTGCAAGACTTTTAGGCCCTGATGCGTACGGGGAAATTGCCGTAACCACGATATTTATAACCATTTGTAACGTGTTCGTTTCAAGTGGATTTGGGGTTGCGCTCGTTCAGAAAAAAGATGCGGACGAACTTGATTTTTCATCGGTGTTTTATTCCAGTTTATTTATTTCTATAGTATTATACGTGGCGTTGTTTTTCTCTGCTCCGTATATAGCTGAATTTTTTGGGATACCAGTCGTTGGCCCAGTCCTTCAAGTTTTAGGGCTAAGGCTTCCAATTTCCGCATTAGGCTCCGTTCAAAACGCTTATATTGATAAGCACTTCATGTTCAAAAAGTATTTTTATTCCACGCTTATTGCAACTATTTTATCTGCGGTTGTGGGAATAGTTATGGCGTTTACAGGTTTTGGTGTTTGGGCGCTCGTTGCAAAAGAACTTACAAATATCGTAGTTGGTAAAATAGTATTATTCTTCGTAACCAAATGGTATCCAAAACTAATGTTCTCATGGAAGCGTGTGAAGGGGCTTCTTAAGTATAGTTGGAAGATTTTGGTTTCTGGACTTATTAATACAGCATACACAGAATCTACAAGTATAATCATGGGTAAGGCTTATTCTCCAACCGATTTAGCGTTCTATAATAAGGGTAAATCGTGGCCACAATTAATAGGTGAGAACGTTGACGGGCCTATCAATAACGTGTTGTTTCCTGTCTTGGCGGACGTCCAAAACGATAAAGAAAAAGTAAAAAATATAACAAGAAGGTCGATTAAAACAAGTTGTTATGTAATATTTGCCGCAATGGCAGGGCTTGCTGCAATAGCGCCTGTATTTACATACGTTTTACTTGGCGCGGGGTGGACGGAAAGTATTCCGTATATGCAAATAATGTGTATCATATATGCGCTTCATCCAGTGAGTACTGCTAATTTGCAAGCAATAAAAGCAGTGGGGAGAAGTGATTTGTATCTAGTGCTTGAAATAATCAAAAAGGCAATAGGAATATCTGTTCTTGTTGTAATTGTTGTCTTGGAAATGACTATTGGCATTAGTCCGATTTGGCTTGCGGTAGCTATGGCCGGTACAACCATTGTATCTGTTTGCATTAACGCCTTTCCCAATAAAAAGTTATTAGACTATAGCATATTAGAACAGATGAAAGATATTTTGCCTTATTTAGGAATCTGTATTTTAATGGGCGCGCCAGTTTATGCAATGAACTACTTATATCTTTCACTCGGTTGGAATATGTATCTCGTTCTAATTATGCAGATAATCGTGGGTGTTGGCTTATACGTTGCTTTTTCAATGCTATTCCGTTTTGAAATATTTAAATATTTGCTTAATGCCATAAAAGAATTTTTACACAAGAAAAAGAAACAAAACAAAGAAAAGTTAGTTGCTGAGTGCTTGGAAGGGGAAAGTATAACAGAGCCAACAGCAGAAGAAGGCGTATCAACAGAACAAGCAATAAGTGAAAACGTAGTTGTGAAAGAAACGCAAGTTTCAGAAATACTAGAAGAAAAAAATAAAGAAGTTGAAGGCGCATCACAAAAAGAAGATTTAGAGCAATAAATGATCGGAAAGATATTTTAACATAAGGCAACAATATTAAAATAAAAGAGAAAAGGAACAGGAGAATAAATTCATGGAATATGAAGTTTTAAGAGGTAAGAAAATTTTGGTTATGGGAGGAGGATCACAACACTGTAAAGTAGTTGAAGCAGCCAAAGAATTAGGGGTAATAACGTACGTAGTAGACAATTTAGAAACGGCTCCAGCAAAAGAAATGGCAGATTATTCGTATCAAATTAACGTAACTGAAACTGAACAACTAGCAAAACTTTGTGAAGAAGAGCAAATTGATGGAATAGTAAGTGGATGGTTCGATTTTGTTCAACCGCATTATCAAAGGCTATGTGAAAGGACTAAAAAGTTTTGCTATGGAACACGTGAACAATTTGAGATATTAACAAGAAAGAAAGATTTTAAGGACTGTTGTATTAAATACGGAGTGGGCGCGCCTACTAGATTATTATTAGAAGAAATAGGCGATGAACTTCCGTTTAAGGTTATCGTTAAGCCGTCAAACAGTAGAGGGTCACGAGGGGCGTCTATATGCACTACGAAAGCAGAAGTGGTTAAAGCGGTAGAAAACGCAAAGCAAGCTTCTTTCGATGGACAATATATTATTGAACGTTATATTGCACAGCAAGATGCCTTCTGTGTAAGTTATCAGTTTATAAATGGCGAAGCATATTTAGAACAACTTTCAGATGCGTTCTTTGGAGATAAGGAGTATGGATTGGATAAGGTTGCTGTAGCATACAGGTCGCCATCGGTTCGTTCTGAAGAATACGTAAGCAAGGAAAACGGAAGACTTATCAATATGCTTAAAAGCATAGGGGTAACGGACGGGCCGTTTGTAGCGCAAGGATTTTTTACCGAGGATGACGTTCTTTATTTTGATCCAGGTAGACGTTTTGCTGGTGGCGAATACGAGAGAGCGTTTAAGCGAATTACGGGAATTGACGTGCCAAGGGCAATGATCTATTTTGCTATAATGGGTAAATACCCCACTGAACACGATGCGTTTAGTAAAGAAAGTTATAAATTAAATGGAAAAACAACTATACGTTTACAAATAAACGTTAGAGCAGGTGTTGTTGCAAAAGAAGAAGGCTTTGACGTGGTTAACGATATGCCGGAAGTAGAATACATAGCATTTTATCATGCTCCAGGCTCTGAAATTTTGGCAACGGGGAACACGCATCAACGTTATGCGCATATAATCGTAGTTGATGAAAATTCTGCTAAATTAAAAGAAACCGTGAAAAAGATTTACGATA
This sequence comes from Clostridiales bacterium, assembly GCA_015069625.1. Taxonomy (GTDB): domain Bacteria; phylum Bacillota; class Clostridia; order Christensenellales; family Borkfalkiaceae; genus UBA1259. Next base: position 46,489 of record SVIE01000005.1, read on the forward strand.
AAATTAGAGTATATGATGTTAATGGCGAGGATATGATTGTTTCACTATTAGATCCTGAAAAAATCTAATTATTCATACGAATTGAAAAAATTTTAGAGGAGGAAGAAAATGCCAAACGTAGTAATTTATTTGCTAGTAATGTTGGCGATTATTTGTTTGTGGTTTTTAGTTTTGCGACGTCCGATATACGAGGGTGTAATTATAAGTTTTATCGTATTGGTTGCGGTGACAGGAACGTGGTCAAATATTTGGGCTTACATAACTGGAGCATTAGAAACGTCACTGTTGTT
>SVIE01000062.1 GCA_015069625.1 Clostridiales bacterium
CAGACCCGGGCCTTACCACTTGGCTATGGCGCCATGAACGGAGATTGCTCCGTTACAAAAAAAATGGAGCGGGAAACGAGATTCGGACTCGCGACATCTGCCTTGGCAAGGCAGCGCTCTACCACTGAGCTATTCCCGCACCAAAAATATTATGCAAACGAAAGAGATAATGGTGGGAACAATAGGGCTCGAACCTATGACCCTCTGCTTGTAAGGCAGATGCTCTCCCAGCTGAGCTATGCTCCCATGGGTCTCTTTCGTTTTGCTAACATAATATAACAAATTTAGAAACAAAAGGCAAGTGTTTTTCACCTAATTTTTAAATTTTTTTAGAAATTTTTTTTCTTTTGTAAAAACTTTGCAAATTTTGACTTTTTCGAGCAGTAAAAAGGTATATTGTTAATTAAAAAGAGATATAAATTTTCAAATATCTATTGCTTTTATAGATTATTACATATATAATTATTATATGAAAAAAGGTTTATTTAGGTAAACCATGTTAGGAAGGAACAGATGGAAGAAGTGATAACCGCTATCTTAGATGCGGAAAATTCTGCAAAAGGTTTTATCGCTACAGCCGAAATCAACGTTAAGAAAACGATTTCAATGGGAGAGATTAAAGCAGAGGCAATTAAAGAAGGTGCTATTGACGTTGCGAAAGCATATCGAAAAAGCACGTTAAGTAAAGCGGAAATTACTGCCGAATCCGAATATAACGATATTGTAGAAAAAGGCAGGAAAGAAGCAGAAACCTTTGCAGACAATGCTCGGGAAAAAATTGATTCTGCGGCAGATATAATAGTTAAAGAAATAATAGGTTAGTATGGCAATAGTCAAGATGTCCAAACTAAAACTTATCGGTATAAAATACTACAAGGAGCAAGTATTAAACGCATTAAGTCAAACAGATAGCGTGGAAATAATTGCAACGTCTGAAATAGAAAAGACCGATAAGGCAAGTTTAGATATACAAAACACAGAGATAAGCGTAAAAAGAGACAAGGCGACAAGGTGCGTCGATTTTATATTGTCTGAAATAGATAAAAATAAAAAGGAAGCCTATGCGAATAAAGATATTAAGTCTTTAAGCGCAGGCTTTTTTGTGTCTTTTGACGAGTTTATGGCTGTGCCCAAAACTGCCGAAAAAACGGAAGAATTAATAGATAAAGTTTTAGAGAAAGAAAATAAACTCTTATCATATAAGACTGAAAAAACTAAACTTATCAATTTAATTGACGGATTAAAATTATATGAAAGCACAACAATGCCCCTTTCAATGTATTCGGACACAGAAACTTCAAAAATCTTTTTTGGAACAGTAAAGGCGGACGTGGTTAAAAAATTAAAATCCGAATTTGAAAAATGTTCATATGCATTATATAAATTCAGTCAATTGTCATCTGACTTGTATCTTTTAACCGCCATTTCGCTTAACGAAGAAGGTAGCGCACTCGGCGTGCTGTTAAATGAAAACGGCTTTACCGCCTGTCCGTATAAGTATGAAGTTACCGCCAAAGAAAAAATTGCAGAAATTAAAGCGGAACTTGAAAATATAGAAAAAGAAGAAAGTGAAATCGGGCGTGAAATCTGTGAACTAAGCAATAAACTTAACGAGATAAAACTTTATGCGGATTATCAAAAATTCACGCTTGAAAAACAAGCGGTTGCAGAAGAATTTAGGGAAACGGCAACAACCTTTATTTTAGAAGCATACGTTCCAGAGTATAAAGTAGAAGTAGTAAAAGAAAAAGTTAACGGCACGTCAAACGGAGCGGTATTTATGGAATTTACTGAACCGACGGAAGAAGACGAGCCACCAACTATGCTTAAAAACAACGCAATCGTAAGGCAAACGGAATTTATCACGGAAATGTATTCGGTGCCTTCGTATCGAGAACTAGACCCAAGTAAAATCGTGTTTTTCTTTTTTATGTTATTCATGGGCGTAATTATGGCAGACGTTGGATACGGACTGTTGATGGTGCTGGTAGGGACTTTACTAGCAAGAAAAATAAAAGTGGATAACGGAACGAGAAGACTGTGGTATATTGTTGCGATAGGCGGGGTATTTGCAGGAATTTTCGGTGCACTGTTTAACTCGTATCTAGGGTTCTCACTTCCCTATCAAGCAATAATTCCAAGCCCTATTCCAAAAGGAAACGGGACTGTTGATTTAATGACGGTGTTGTTGTTATGTTTATTGCTTGGGGTTGTTCAACTTGGAACAGGATACTTGTTTAAGGCGATAAACGATTTTAGGAAAAAGGATATAGCGTCTGGCATATTCGACGGGCTAGTTTGGGTGATATTCTTTATAGGTTTTATTTTCGCAGCGTTTAATTTTATCGTTGCGTACTTAATGCCAACAGTTCCGCTTGATACTCCTATATTTGAATTTTTTGCACTTGTGCAAATGCCAGGTGTGTATATGGTAATAGGCTCGGTTGTTATCTCTGCGCTTACTGCTGGTAGAAACGAAAAGGGTTTTGGAAAATTCACAAAGGGATTCGGTGCGGTTTATGGAATAATCAATCTGCTAAGTGATATTTTAAGTTACGCTCGTCTGTTTGGATTGTTGCTCTCTGGTATGATAATTGCGACAACCTTCAACGATATGGGGCTTGGAATGATATTAGGCGGTGGCGCAGGGTATTTCCTTGGCGGACTGATAATTGTAATCGGACACGTGTTTAATCTCGCCATGAACGTTCTTGGCGCATATATTCACGATAGTCGTTTGCAATACATTGAATTTTTCTCAAAGTTCTATACGGGTGAAGGTAGAAAGTTTGTTCCGTTCGGTTCGGAATTTAGTTACGTATATTTAAGAAAATAATTGCAATAGCAATTAAAAGAATAAAAAACTCTAAAATTAACGGAGGAATAATATGGAAGCACAAGCATTGGCAATTTTAGGGCTTGCAATATGTGCAGGCTTATGTGGGGCAGGCTCTGCTATCGGTCTTTATCATACTGGTTCAGCAGCGTCTGGCGTGTTGGCGGAAGATCCCAAAAAGTTCAGTAAAGTTCTTATTTTGGTAGTGTTGCCCGCAACACAGGGTATATATGGATTCGTTCTTGCGATAATCGGCATGGGTAACGTCTCTGCTGCTATGACGGCAATGGAAGGGGCGAAAATATTTGCTGCAGCAATGCCACTTGCAATTACAGGTTTAATATCTGGTATTTATCAAGGGAAAACGGCAGTCGGCGGTATTTATGCGGTTGCTAGAAACGAAAAACTTTCAGGTAAACTCATACTTTTCCCTGCAATGGTAGAAACGTATGCAATTTTAGGCTTGGTTATTTCTATACTCTTAATGAGCTAAGGATAAAAAATGAGTGGACAAGATAAAATAGTCAAAAAAATCATATCGGATGCTTGTTTTAAATGCGCAGAAATGATGCGTGAAGCCAACGAAAAAGTGCGTGAAATGGAAAAAGATGCTAACGAGTGGGCAGAAGAATATATTTCCACGCAAAAAGCGGTTGTTGACAAGGACGCATTAGAAGTTGTATCTAGGCGAAAAACGGTGGCGGAACTTTCCGTTAGAAAAATTCAACTTGCAAAAAAACAAGCGGTTATAGAAGAAACTTTTCGTTTAGCACTTGATAAACTTTGCTCGCTTAAAAAGAAAGATTATCTTGCGTTAATCGATAAAAATATAACCGAGTATGCCGACGAAGGCGACACGGTGGTTTTGTCGTGCGATAAAGTTTTAACGGCTAGCGATATTGAAAAACTTGAAGTATTTAAGAAAAAGAATTTAATTGTTGCTAAAGAAAAAGGTGAATTTATCGGTGGAGTATATCTGATAGGAAAAACTAGCGATAAAGATTTAACCTTTAATTCGCTTATAAATGCTAAAAAGCAAGAAATGACGGCAAAGGTAGTAGCAGAACTTTTCGGAGATAAATAATGAACGCAATTTATTCAAATGCGCTTGCAAAATCACGTGAAAATAAAATGTTAGGAGTGGAACGGTTGTATCGTATGATAGATGCGCCTGACTTTTTTGATGCTCTTAAAATTTTATCCGAAGTGGGTTTTGGCGGAGTGGAAGTTGATGGTGATTATGAAAAGTTGATAGAACGAGAACTTAGCGAACTTTATGCCTTTGTAAGGCATGATGCTCCAAATGAAAATTTTAAGAAATTCTTTCTATATCCTAACGATTTCCACAACGTAGAAGTGTTTATCAAAGGTAAACATACACCGATAGACGTTGACTTTATGACGGTTGAAGATGGTATTTATTCAAAAGATAAATTAAAAAACGACATAATGCTAGATAACTATCTAGCATATCCAAAATCTCTTCAAGTTGCGCTTGGTAAATGTGATTTGGAGTTTGCTAATGGTACGGCGACAGGGCTTAAAGTATCGTCGCTAATCAAAAAGGCGGTATATAGTGAACTTTTTGCTATCTCAAAAAAGGATAAAATCTTAAAAGAAATTTATGATGCGAAAGCGGATTTTGCAAATGTTTCTATTGCGCTTAGAAGTAGAGATTATTCTTTTACGTTGGAGCATAGGGTTGTAGGTGGAACACTTAGCGAAAATGATATTAGAGCGTTAACGGAAGAACCTTTTGATTCGCTAAAAGAAAGATTTAAGACACGTGCGGAAAAGGTTAACGTCTATTCTGCAATCGAAGATGCGTCGCTTGGTAAACCGCTAGCGGAATTTGAAAAGAACGCAGAAAGTTTTGCCGTTAAAAAACTAAAAGCAAAAAAGTATGAAATATCGGGGATTTATCCGTTTGTAAATTACTGTTTTAATAAACTTATTGAAATTGATAACGTTAGGATTGTGCTTGCGGGAAAACAGGCGGGGTTAGATTCTATGGATATAAAGGGGAGGCTAAGAGATAGTTATGAAGGATAAAATGGCAATCCTTGGCGGTGGTGACGGAGTGCTTGCGTTTACTGCTGTTGGTGTTGATGCTTACCCTGTAACAGATGTTGAAAAGGCGGAAGAATTACTTAAAAGATTAGCAAAAGATTATAGAGTAATCTTCGTTACTGAAGAGTTGGCGATAAAACTTGATGAAGTTATAAGTAGATATTTGGCAGTCCCCTATCCTATAATACTTTCAGTTCCAGGGAAAGATGGAAGTAACGGATACGGAATGGAAGGCATAAAAAAAGCGATGGAAAAAGCGCTTGGTGTAGATATATTGTTTAATAAAGGCTAATAAGGAGAAACTTAATGATGCAAGGAAAAATAGTAAAAGTTTCCGGCCCGCTAATCGTTGCGGAAAACATGGCAGATTGTAAGATGTTTGACGTTGTTAGAGTGGGTAAAATGCGCCTTATAGGTGAAATAATTGAATTAAGGGGAGATAAGGCTTCTATCCAAGTATATGAAGAAACTGGCGGATTAGGACCAGGAGATGAAGTTGTTTCCACAGGTGAACCGCTTTCAGTTGAACTTGCCCCAGGTCTTATAGAAGGTATCTTTGACGGGATTCAAAGACCACTTTTAAACGTTTATAAAAACTATGGTGATAGAATTTGCCGTGGCATAAACGTGAATAACGTCGATAGAGAAAAGAAGTGGGAATTTAAGCCGTGCGTTAACGTTGGCGACAACGTAGTTGCAGGGGACGTTTTGGGTGAAGTTGAAGAAACTAAAAGCGTTATTCATAGAATAATGGTGCCTTTCGGTGTTAGTGGAAAGGTTAAAAATGTAAGTAGTGGTGAATTTACTATAACTGAAACGGTTGCCGTTATTGGAACTGAAAGGGGCGACAAAGAAGTATGTATGCTTCAGCGTTGGCCGGTGAGAAAGGGCAGACCGTATAAAGAAAAAATGATGCCTGATAGACCTATGGTTACGGGGCAAAGGGTAATAGATACGCTTTTTCCGATAGCAAAAGGTG
>SVIE01000063.1 GCA_015069625.1 Clostridiales bacterium
GGTAAAGACGGGGTGTTTGACCCAGGTGAAAACAGCGTTGCTTTACCGATACCTTCAATGGTTAAACCAACGCTGTTTTCACCTGGGTCAAACACCCCGTCTTTACCGGTGCAATCATCTTTAAACTTTAACATTACGTTGCCGTTTTCAAGTTCATAAACGTCTTTTGTTTTGCCTGAGTAAATTTTCTTCATAATAATTTCTCCAAAAAGAATATATAGATTAGCTTTAACTAAATCTTGCTATTATTATAACAAATCACAACGATTTTTGCAATAATTCAATACACTACTACTAAAAAAATTTTTTATTTTTTTTATAACGTATGCTTATAGCCCCAAATCTTCACCGACCAAAACAACCTTTATTCTGCCTGGAATTCTACAAGTCCGCATTTCCACTATTTGTGAACACATACATTCAGGTGCAATGCAATCTGCACAAAAACCTGTTTTTACACATGGCAAATTTGTTAGATTAAGCCTTAAACCATTATTAGGCGCAGCATACGTTCTAGCACGCAATTTCGCATCTTCTGCGTTTCGGCAAACTTTATTCATACCAACAACCAAAATTACACTATCTGCACCAAACGCAATTGCTGAAATTCTATTGCCTAACCCATCAATATTTACCATTATTCCGTCTTCGCTAATAGCGTTAACACTCGAAAGATACACATTAGCCGTAAGAGACGCCTTTAAGATTTTAGTTCTCTCGTCTGGCGTAGTTGCCGTATCTCTATCAATTACTTTATAATTGCCTTTACGCACCGCATCTAACACCCCCATGTCTTCAAGCGTTAGCGTTCCGCCCCACGAAACAGTAGCGTTTTCTGGAATTAACGACATTACTTTTTCCTTTGCTTCCTTTGAATTTTCACAAAAGTACGCTTCATATCCACGTCTTGTTAGTGCTTTAATCAACGCTTCGCTCATGTTCTTATATCTTTGATATATTATCGCTTGACTTTTACTCATATATTCTCCTACCGACCAAACTTTTAATTATATATATTAATATAACACAAAAAAAAGACACCCACAAGTGTCTTTTTGCTATAATTATTGTTGTTTATATCCCACGCAATCGGTTATGATTTTAATTAGTTCTTCAATTTCCGTTTTACAATCTAATGCAAGCCACTTATGGATAATTGACGAAATGCCACCGGTATAAAATTCAAGGTTATAAATCTTTTCATTTTCACCCGATATAAAACGTGAAATGGCGGGATAAAAAATCATATCATACATTTTTTCGTATGTTTTTTGTTTTTGGAATAACCCCGATTTTTGATGTACGAGTTTCAACACTCGCTTATTTTCTTTAACAAACTTTAAGTATGGCTTTAAAAATTCCGAAGTAATTAAAAACGCATCATCTTTCGTTTTTATTTCAAATGGTGCCTTTATAGAAAAGGAATTCATGAATTTTTTATTGAGATTTTCAATCGTCTCTTCTAAAAGTTCATAAACGTTATCATAGTGTAAATAAAACGTCGAACGATTTACGCCCGCCTTTTTTGTAATTTCCGTCACGGTGATAAAGTCTATATCTTTCTTTTCAAGCAACAATAATAATGCCTGATTCATCAGCTCCGCCGTATATAAATATTTACTGTCACTCTTCTTCATTTCTCACCTATTGCCATAATTTTGCCGTTAATTAGTCTTCATTAACAATTTCATTTGCAAGATTAATTATATCAGTTGCATATTTATCTTTAGATTTTTTCAATATCCTTTTATAAATAGGATAGTTGATGCTAACCCCTACTATACCAATACAACCTACTACAATGCCTAGTGCCATCATAAGTGGTGTTCCACCGCCTATAACACCCATTGCAAGGCTCATTCCCGTTCCTAAAATCAAGGCAGAAATAACACCAAAGGTGAACGTAAAAATGTTGGCTGGATTCTTTGCTTTTGCGTCTAATTTTTTAAGTGCCTTTACTTTAGAGTCCTTTTTGGGCGCGTATTCGCTTGCTAATTGTTCTGCATAAATCTTATCTGTGTCCATAATTATTCTCCTTTAATTTGTTTTCACTCGAGCAAGCTCATTATAACACAGTAATTTTATCAAATCAGCAACAAATTAGGCCAAATATGTTTATTTTATTATACATCCTAAAAATTATTTTTCAATAATTTAATAAGAACACAAAAAACCCCACACTACCGTGTAGGGTTTTTGTTTTGCTGGCGGAGGCTGAGGGATACTGCCATACCCTGTCAACAGGGAACTCTGGCAGGACTTCGTCCGTCAATGCTTGTCCGTCATATGACGACCGCACCCAAGGTTCAAATCCCTTTTTTTGCCTTTCACAAACAAAACAAAAACCCCACACTACCGTGTAGGGTTTTTGTTTTGTTGGCGGAGGCTGAGGGATTCGAACCCCCGTGGGCTTGCACCCAAACGGTTTTCAAGACCGCCTCGTTATGACCACTTCGATAAACCTCCGTCGAAGTTTATGCTACTATTGTAACATAAACTTTTGAATTTGTGAAATGTTTTTAAGCCTTTTTATATGTTTCTTTCAACAATTTTTGCAAGTCCTTCTTTTACAAGCTCTTCATCTGTGTAATACGGCACTTCATAAGACTCTTCTTCGAACACCTTTTTCTTATCTACACCTTCAAGAACTACGTCAATAAGTTCTTTTGCATACTTAACACTTCTATCCGACTTAACTTTAATCATCATAGGCGTTTCTTCGAATTTCTTCAAGTCGCCCATGTCGTGCGGATAATATTTGGTGTTTTCGTATTCCTTAGGATCTAAAGCGAAGAATACAACAAGCGTTTTACCCCTTACTGCAATCTTAACTTTAACGTCTCTACCAAGGTTGAAAGTATCATAATTCCAACTTACACGTGTATAAACACGTTTGAAAGATAATAAGTAGTTTTTAAGTTCGCTATAGAAAAGTTGATTTTCTTTACCAGACTGAGAAAGTTTAGCAACAAAAGACTTTTTAAGTCCCATTTCCTTTTGTGGAGCAACAGGAACTTCTTCTACTACAGGAACGGGTTCTTCTACCACGGTTGCAACAGGTTCTGGTTGTGTTTCAACTACAGGTTCTTCAACAGCGGTTACTTCTTCAACCACTTCTTGAACGGGAGCAGGAACTTCCTTAATAACCGTTTCAATAATAGTTTCTTTTACTTCTTCTCTTTCTATCACATTGCCAACAATGTCAATTTCTTTACCACAGTTGGGGCAATAATGATTTACAACCGCCATTTCGTAATGACAGTTAGAACATACCTTTGTAGGTCCTTTTTCTTCTTTAACTACCGTTTGGATAATCGTTTTAGTTACAGGCTGTTCAACGGGTGCTGGCGCTTCGTTTATGGCAGATGCTTTAACTTCTTCTTGTACGCTTGAATCAAGGCTTTCTTCCGTCTTAGCGTGCTTTTCTGCATTAACAGCAGGTAAGTTCTTAATCCAAATTAAATCACGGCTAGTATATCTAAATATATGATAAAGCGAACTACAATTTACACAAGAATAATCTTCTTCATTTGGTGCAATAAGTTTTGAACCGCAAACAGGACAATATCTTGTATGTAAGAAGTCAGAACCTTCAACAAGCAATACGCAAGACTTAACGGCTTTCATAAAGCGAGTTGCAACGTTTGCCTTGTTTGGTAAGATATAAAGTGCATTATAATCTACAACGTCTTCGATATCATTTACAAAGTACGTTTTAATTACGTCGTCAGGTTGATTTTCAATAAGTTTCTTTGCATAATCGCTAACAGACGTGAAATCCGCCATCGTTTTTGCGAGTGATTGATTGATAATTTTGAAAACGTATTTTGCTTTATTGTTATCTACAAGGTTGGTTACGTCGAAAACAATTTCATCATCTCCATTTTGAGAAACATCAATAGTGAACGGATCTTTCTTAAATTTAAGTCCTGAAAATTTAAGATGTGCAGAGTTGTTGATAGAAATATTTTCTGCTTCTTCGTCTAATTCAAACCCCGACTTAACTAATGCACTTAAAAGGTTTACCGTTACAAAACCATAATACATTTTGCTTTCGGTTGTAAAAATCGGTTCTTTGTTTAAGTAGTTAAGATAGAAATTGTAACAATAGAAATAATCCTTATCGTTTAAGAAGATATTCGTTGCTTTAAGCCCAGCAACGTTAAATACACCTGCCTTTTTACAAGCAACGTATAATTCTCTACTTTGGAAAGCAATTAACAACTTCTTACTCTTAATGAGAGAGTTAATAATTTGAACAATCGTTGCATCTGCATTAAGAAGTACGGGAATTCCGCCTTGTTCATCTGCAAAGTCAACGTAATCAAACGGGGTAAAACATTGATTATCAACTGACCCCATTTGCTTGTTTAGCGTTTCCAAACCAACCATCAATTCGTTGATTTTTTTAGTAACCATTTCAAGCAATAAGTCTATTAAATATACTATAAAACGGTTTTCATAAATTGCAAGGTTGTCTTCGTAAACGTAAGCATGAATGTATTCAGGAGCAACTGTTCCGTTCTTAACACGCCAAATTTTATCATCTTTATACGTTTGACGTAAAGATACGTTATCAAATTTGGACGCAACGGTAGTATTTTGAATAACGTCTTCTTTTTTCAAGAATATGTGGGGTTCTTTAAAAATACTACGAATATGCGAAACCAAGGTTGCAACGTCATCTGCAAATACAAACTCATTCGTTACAACGTCTTCCGAATCTTTTGAGCAAGTATATCCGAATCTTCCTTCTTCCATATACTTAACTAATGCGTCCGGAGCAACTTTATAACGACAGTTTGCAAGTTTACGTGTAAATAACTTTAATATGTTTAGGCTGTCGTTTTTCATTTTACATTAAACCAACCTTTTTGTAATTTTAGCAATTGCTCTTTCAGTTTCAACAAAGGTGCCTTTGCCGTAAGTGTTTTGAATAAGTTTGGTAAGATTTACAAGTTCTTCTTTTACGTAATCTTCAAACATACCGCTAATCTTACGCATAATCTTACGTGCAAACATAAAGTCTAACGCTTCTTCTTTCTTACCGCCAAGCGCTACGTATACAGGAACAAAGTTTTCGATTTGAACCATAATTCTGTTACCAAAACGAACGTCGAACGCTTCACGCATAAAATCACAAATCTTAAAGAATTTATTTAAATCATCTTTGGTAAGTCTATTCTTTTCGTTTTGAGCGGCTTCATCAAACAACTTAGCCATTTCTTCCGCAGAAAGTTCAATAGGCGTTGAATCGTAATCACTTTCAATAGGCATAACCTTTTCCATAAAGTCGATAACGATTGCACGGTCGTAAACCTTATCGGTAATAGTGAACGTTGAGTCGTCAGTATTTGCCGTTCCCACAAACCACGTATTTGTAGGAATAGTTACGTAACCATTGTCAAGTTTTGCAGGAAGAGTTTGACCTGCTTGTGGTTCATATACTCTTACTTTCCAATCTTCTGCAGGATATTCAAGAACTGACAAGAAGTCTGCAAAATAATATTCAATACGTGAAAGGTTCATTTCATCAAGAACCATTAAGTTGATATCTTTTTCATAAGATGCACCGTAAAGACGTTCTAAGAAATCAGTCGTTTTGAATGATTTGCTAAATTCGCTATAGAAACCAAGCATATCCGTCTTATCTCTCCAAGTTGCTTGAACAGGAGCAAAGAATGCTTTGTGCCCGATAAATTCAGAGAACATTCTAGGAAGCATTGACTTACCGGTACCACTCAAACCTTCTAATACGATAAGTCTCGTTG
>SVIE01000064.1 GCA_015069625.1 Clostridiales bacterium
CGATCTAGTGTACTTCATAATTAACTCCTGCTTTATTTATAAATATTTAAAATTCTTACATATTTTATCATAACGTCATTTAAAACGCAAGTTTTTTAAGCCTTTTATTTGCATTTTAAAAATTCGTCGTGCCTATTCGCATTTACCGTTACCGATTTAAAATCGGTATAAGTGCAAAACCCTAACTTTGCTCCACTTGGCTTTTTAACGTGTTTTTTCTCCGTGTAAACAACTTCGCTTTTACCACCCGTTCTGGCTTTTGAATAGTAGGCAACAATTTCCGCTGTTAAAAGGATTACTTTTTCTGGAATTTCCTTGCCTTCATACGAGATTAATGCATGGGACGAGTGATAATCTTTTGAGTGTAACCACACGTCTTTGGAGTGGGCGTTTGTTACCAAATAATCGTTTTCCACGTTGTTTCTACCAACCTTTACGGTATAGCCCAAAATCTCGTATTTTCTACACGAATTCGTCTGTTCTTTTTTCTTCTTTTTAGATGCGTCTTTAATCAAGCCACTCTCTTTTAATTCGGCAATAACTCCGTCGATTTCTTCTTCCGTTTCACAAAGCAAAAACTCATCACTTACAGAACGGACGTATGATAATTCCGCTTCCGCTTTTTCCTTTTGCGGTAAAAGAGAGATAAGCGTTCTTTTCTTTTTCGCATACCGCTTATAATAGGTTTCGGCGTTTTCAGAAGGAGATAAAAATTCGTTTAGCGGAATTTCTATTTCTTTATATTCGTCATAGTAGTTTTCCACTTTAACTGATTTATCACCCTTACTAATTTTATAGACGTTTGCTAAAATTAATTCGCCCGTAATTTTATCTTTTTCGGCATCAATAGCATCACGTTCTTTACCTAAAATTGCGCTTAATCTTTTTTGCGCTTTTTTCTCTGCGCTTTTTAATACTGATTTTATTCTTTCAGATTTATCCGCTATTCTTTTTTCGGTAATTTTTCGTGTAAAATATTCGCTTTCCGCTTGCATTAACGAAGGGTATTTTTCCACTTCTCCGCTTACGCATTCATACGGAAAAACACACACGTCCTTAGGTTTTCCGTTCTCTTTTATGATACACGGACTAACAGGCGGATTATACAGGAAGTCGCTAATAAATTTAGCAAGTTTTTCTATTTTTACATAGTCTTGCAACGTGATAGCATCTATACCCACACCACATTTTTTAGCATACGCGCTTAACACTTCTATTATAGTGGATGATGCCACACCCTGCACGCCTTGACATATATATTCGGCTAAATTTTCCCCGCTATAAACGGATAGATATTTTATAAGATTTTCCGTTGACGGTTCTACCTTTTCATTAGTTGGTGGAAGAACGTAATTTCTGCCGACGATTAGTGGACGAACGCCTGCGTCAAAACAGTTTATTCCCCTGTTTCCACCTAAAATTTTTCCATTTTCAGTAAGGATTATATTGCTATATCTTCCCATCAATTCAACGTATAACGTTTTCTCGGTCGGGTCGGAAAATTCACTTGACGTGGACATTTCGATTTTGACTATTCTATCAAACCCCACTAAACTTATTTCTTCTATTGTTGCAGATAGCAAGTGCTTTCTTAAAAGCATGCAGAAATTTGGTGCGGTTAAAGGGCTTTCCCTATCCATTTTATCAAGCCCTATTCTTGGTCTAGCAGGGTTAACGTCAAGCACCAAACGCTCGGTCTTTTTGCCCGTATAGATGGTGAAAACGACGTCGTTTTCAGACGGTTGAACTATTCTATTTATCTTTCCGCCCGTGAACGTGGAAGAAAGTTCTTTACATAGGTGTCTTAGCGTAAATGCGTCTTGTGGCATACTACTTTCCCCCTAGCGTAAACGTCTTTTTATTTAGATAAGCAAGCGGACTTTTATCATCAAAAGATAACGTTAACGAATAGGCCGTAAGTTGTTGTTCTTTAACCCCTAAACGCTTATTGATACGATCATCCCCGTATTTTCCGTCCCCTATTATAAAGTGCCCTACGTGTGCTAAATGCGCACGGATTTGATGAGTTTTGCCCGTGTAAAGAGTTACGGATAAAACGCTTGTTTCCTCGTCTTCTTTTTCAACTTGGTAACCCGTTTTAATCATGACCGAACCTAAAACTTCCTTGTCAAAAATTTTAACTTCACTCTTTTCGCTATCTTTTTTTAAGAAAGCCGTTAGTATATCCGACTTTTTAGGCATTTTACCATAAACGGTTGCTCTATATATCTTTGTAAACGTGCGATTCTTAAATCCTAAAAGAAGTTCTTCTTCCGCCACCTTGTTTAAGGCAAACACCATAATTCCATCAGTATTTCTATCTAGGCGGTGAATAAAATAAGTTTCTTCTTTTTGGCTTATTTCATCAAAAACTTCTTCAGACGTAAATCCACGCTTTTTGTTTATTACAAGCAAATTTTCATCACGAAAAATTACGGCATACTTTGAGGTTGCCGTTTGCTTAAAATATATATCCACCTTGTCTCCAACGTTAAGCATCATATCTGCTTTGACACGCACACCGTTAACTTTAACGTCTTTATCACGCAAACTTTTCATAAGCGCACCATACGAAAGTCCTTGTACGTTATCTAATGCAAGGCGGGTTAATTTTCCGTTTTTGTCTGCAATAAAACTTTTCATAAAATTAAATAATCAAGGCTTCGCCTATTAGCGAAGCCTTTTCTTATACGTTTTCGTTTTTATTTTTTTCTTCTAGATCTATTTGCCGTATCCGTTTCTTCTTTTGGTTTAATACAGAGAAGAACAATTATTGCTACTAAGCAAAGAGTTCCTACGCCTAAGAATACAACCGACCATACGTTATTTGAAAGCCAATCGTTTTCTTGTGCTACAACCACTTGCGGTTTATCTTGAATAGAAATTGCCGTTGTTGTTGCAGTTGCCGTTACACGTGATGACGTTGTAGAAGTGATTGTACATTCAATCTTATAGTAACCTGCTCTATCAGGAGTAAATCCAAGATTCCCGTCGTACGCAATTGCTTTTACGTCCGCATAAGTGAAGCCGTTTTCTGAATAATCTTCACTAACGTTATCTAAGGTTGGGATTTCAACCCATTGCTCTGCCGGCGCATCTTTTGTTGCGCTATATAAGAGTTTATATTTTTGTTCGTAAGCAGATGCTTCAATCGTAAAACTCGTTGCCGTATATTTAACACCGATATATCCATCACCTTGTGATGATGCTGCGGTTAACTTGATAGGCGCATTATCTAAAATTTCAAATTCAAACACGTAATCTGCATAAGTACAAGTATCGCTGAAAATCTTATTTCCGCTATTATCCGTCGTGAAGAAATCGTCGTTCTTCATTCCGTTGCCCCTTTCGTCAGTAACACGAACGAAGAATTGATATTTACCTGCTGATGCAAGCGGAATCCTGTTGCCTGAAACTTCTTTTTCTTCAGTAGGGGTTTTATAACAAAGCGTGAACGATAAATCTTCATATGCAGAAACGTTATCGGTTACCATGCTTTTAAGTGATGGCAATTCAAGATATTGCGTTGAGCCGATACGGATATAATTTCCATCGTCATCTTTGAGTTTATCTTCTATCTTGGCCTTAAATGCTTTGAGTGCTTCTGCATCACCATTATAAATAGGAGCAACGCCTTCCCCGTCATACCCTTCGTTTTTCACGAGTACGTTATACGTTTCGTAAACGGTGTTGTCGCTAGAATCAACGATTGAGAAAGACGCTTCGCCTTCTGCCTTAAACATGATGTACGTTGAACTATTGCTAAGCCAAACTTTATCACTATCGCTAGTTGTAAGTTTAACCGTTTTTGTTGATGGAATAACTGCGTTTTGCGTAATAACAAGGATATTTTCCTTTGCCATCGGAGCAATTATTTTACCTGTTGTTTCGTCAATCTTAGTGAAACCCGCGTTTAACGACATTACAGGATTTGCTTTCTTTTCAATTGCATCACCCGTTGCGTTCAACTTAAATGTTTGCTTGAAATCGCCTTCAACGTCACTTACCTTTTGGTCAACGTATTCTACGTATAAAGGGGATGCTTCCGTTGCGTCTTGCGGAAGGTCAATTCCCATTTCAACGGTTGCGATAACCTTATCGTAATCTGCAATTTTATATTTTGCGTACGTTACGGTTGGCATTGCCGTGCCGTTAACGGTTGCTTGCATAAAGTTATCCGTAACGTTTAACTTAATCGTATAAACCCCGTCGGTTGCGGTTACAAGCGTTTCTGAACCTTGGTTAAAGGTTGCCGTGCCGTTAGCGTTGATAGTTAACGTATTAACGATATCAGTCTTAAATTTAGCAAAGCCTTCTACTATGTGTTCGTTACCGTTTACGTCGTAAGACGCAGTTTTTGCGGTAAGAACGAATTTCGTTGCGTTTGCAGGAACTTTTACTTTAATTTCAAAGTCGTCAACAACAACGTTGTTTTTAATCTTAATTTTGTCACCGGTTTTAAGGGGGGCTTTAACGCAATCGTTTTCGAACGTTGCTTGATTACTTGTAATATCCCCTGCGGAATACACGAAATAATCGGAAGCTTTAAGCGAAGTTGCCGCTTTAACACCGCTAAACTGCATGCCGAATACCGCCAAAGTAAACGACAAAACAAGCAAGACTAAAAGTGCTAATATTTTATGGGTTCTTGCAGTTTTCATATATATTGAAACTCCTTAAAATTAACCATATTAAAGAATACTATATCGCATTCTGATATATTGTACAATAATTTAGTTTGTTTGTCAAACCGTAATTATATATTTTTTTAATTTATTATATATAATTTACTTGTCTTTTTACGTATTTTGTTATTTTTTTGCTCTTTTTCGTGTAACAATATTCATTTCAGCGTGAATATTATGTAGTAAACAATCGATTGAAGGCTTTCACTAATGACGTACTATTTATTGATTACTTCTTTTACCGTCAGTATCGATTCGTTCGTGTGCGGTTTCTCATTAGCCTTTGAAAAAGGCAAAAAACTTCCGCTTGTTTTAGGAATTACCTTAACCGTCTTTATTATGTGCATTATAGCCAACTATTTGGCTTGGTTTTTAAGCGGGTATTTAAGCGAAAAAACCGCAAGTTTAGGCGGAATTATTTTAATCGGAGTAGGGATATATAATCTTTTAAAAAAAGATTCCTTAGAAAAACAGCGTGATGGCGGTATAATTAAACAGTCCATTATTTCCGGCTTTGCCGTGGGGCTTGACGGAGCGTTTGCAAACCTTTCTTTAGCCCTTATGGGCTTGAACGAATTTTACGTTCCGCTAACTATTGCCATTATGCACGCTATCGCCATTTCCCTTGGCGTTTTACTTTCCAAAACTAAACTTATAAGTAAATTTGGAAAGATTAAATTTTTACCACCGCTTATTTTAATATTGCTAGGTGCTTATAAACTTACTGCTCTCTTTTTGTAAGCCTTCCATAAAAAATCTGATTTTTTATGGAAACAGTTATCTCCTTAAATGCAAAAAACGACTACGTTTGTAGCCGTTTTTTGTGTTTATATTTGTATTAGTTTTTACCTGAAAAATGATTGGTTTTGAACGAATCAAGGCGAGTGAGCAATCGGAGATTGATTAAAAGAGTGAATAAGAAACAAGTGAGA
>SVIE01000065.1 GCA_015069625.1 Clostridiales bacterium
GACCCAGGTGAAAACAGCGTTGGTTTAACCATTGAAGGTATCGGTAAAGCAAACCTTCAAACGTCTGTTTATTATTTTGAAATGCTTAAAAAAGCAGGTATCAAAACGCATTATGTTTCTGCTGATATAGATAATGCTTTAATGGAAGTTCTTCCTGCTGAAAACTTTGGCAAGGCACAGGGCGGTAATGGTCTTGAAGTAATTTGCCGTTTAGTTGCAACCGGAAGTTTTATTCGTAGATATGGTGAATACATTAAAAACGGAACCGTTCTTGAAGGTGGTTACGTTGAATGTACTTTCAAAAACGACGAAAAGGGTGATCCGCTTGTAACGGGTGAAGGTTTAGTTGCGCTTGGCATTATGACAAAAGAAATGTTTGAAAGCATGAAAGAACAGACCTTAAAAATCACCAAAATCGTAGCAGACGACCTTAAAACTATCGGGCTTGATTTGTGGGATATTAAGTTTGAATTTGGTTACAACAATGGCGAAGTTATCTTAATTGACGAAATTGCTTCTGGCAATATGCGTGTTTACAAAGACGGCAAAATTGTTGAACCTGTGGAACTCACAAAACTTATTAATAACAGATAATAAAATTAACAAATTAAAACGGCAAGGAATTTTCCCTGCCGTTTTTTATTGCTTTAATTGTTAAACAAAAAGATCAACTAATTCTTGTTTGTCAACGTCTATTAAGCCGTTTGTGGTTATTTTAAGATGTGGTATAACCGCTAGGCTTATAAATGCCGTTGTCATAAATGGTTCAATACCCTGCTCGATTCCAAGTGCAGAAACGCTATCACGTAAGGCTTGATTTTGACTTGCAACTTCTTGTGCCGAAAGTTCTGACATTAGCCCAGCAATAGGTAGGGGCATAAGGCTTAATACCTTGCCGTTCTTAACTACGGCAAGTCCCCCGCCGGCGTTAATAACGGTGTTGCCCGCAAGTGCCATATCTTTTTCATTTGCGCCTGCGATAATAAGGTTGTGTGAATCATGGGAAACGGAAGTGGCGATTGCGCCGTCTTTAATTGTTAGTCCGTTTATATAACAAACAGCTCTATGTCCTGTTCCGTTATGACGCTCAAAAACGGCGATTTTAATAACGTCGCTATCAATATCAATGCCGTTTGCTTTGCTGAAATCTAATGGTTTAATAATTTCTTCGGTTAAAAGTTCGTTCTTGATCGTTTTGATTATGCGCACGCTACCAGTTTTGGGCGAAATAATAAAATCGCTTTCAGTTAAGGGTGAAAGGTTAAATGAACTTTTAGTTTTTTCGTATAAAAATTTTTTAATATGTGGCGTAGTGAAAGGTAGTGTTTGCTTGTTTTCGACAACCTTGTTGCCGTTTTTGTAAACGTCTAAAACGTTAAAGTCTTCAAGATTATCAAACACCACAAAATCGGCATTGTAACTAGGTGCTATTGCTCCGTAACCTTCTAGGTGAAAATATTCTGCGGGGATAAGAGTAGCCATCTTTATAGCAGAAATAACGTCTGCACCAAGAGAAACACTTTGCCTTATAATGCTATCAATGTGTCCATTATTTAATAGGTCGGCAGGGTGCTTGTCGTCGGTAACAAGCATACATCTGTTTGAATAAGGCTTTTTAAAAAGTGGAATAAGTGCAGAGAGATTTCTTGCGCTTGTGCCTTGTCTTATCATGATATGCATGCCCTTTTTAAGTTTTTCTAACGCCTCGTTAAGATTAGAACACTCATGATCGTCTTTAATGCCAGCGGATATATATTTATCAAGTAACTCGCCACTTAAAAGGGGAGCATGTCCGTTTATACGTTTAGAGAAGTATTTTGCATCTTCAATTTTATTAAAAATCTCTTGATCTTTGTTAACGACCCCAACGTAATTCATCATTTCAGCAAGGCCTAACACTTTGGGGCTTGCGTAAAAACCTGTAAGTTCATCTGCTGTGAGATTAGAAAAAGACTCGTCAAACGGTGTCGCAGGCACGCATGATGGAAGCATGAAATATACGTCAAAAGGAAGGTTTTTGCTCGCTTCAATCATAAAATCGATACCATCTTTTCCACAAACGTTGGCAATTTCATGTGGATCGGCAATAATAGTTGTAGTGCCGTGCGCAAGTGAAATTTTAGCAAGTTCAGATGGAAGAAGCATGGTGCTTTCGATATGAATATGCCCGTCAATTAATCCAGGGCAAACGTATTTGCCGTTAAGGTCAATAATTTCGTCTGCACTATCGTTTGCATAGTTGCCAACACCGATAATCTTGCCGTTTTCAATTAAAATATTGTTTTTTTCAATTTCTTCAGAAAAAACGTTGATAACGTTTCCGTTTACAAAAAGTGTTTTCATAGTGTTAAATAATAGTTTCTTTTGCTTTGTTTTTTAATAAAAAGTTAATGAAATTTTTGGTGGAGTTTGGCTTGCAAAGTGATTGTGCCTTATCTCGCATTTCATTAAGTTTATTTGGGTGCGCAATAAGTTTGCGAAGAATGGTGTAAGCGTCTTGAATTTTGTTCATTGAAAGGCTCACGCCCATATCGGTAAATATTTTTTTGTTTATTCTTTCATTTATGATTAATCCTTCACGTAAAACAAAAGGTACGTTTTTGTTAATTTGTTCGGTAAGTCCCATTCCGCCTCCACGGGAGAAGACGATGTCGCTTGCAGAATAAATCACGTCTAGATTAGTGCAAAAACCGATATTTAAAACGTTTTTAAGATTATACTTGGCAATTAAATTGTTTACTTTCTTAAATTCTTTTTCGTTTTTTCCGCATATAGCAATGATTTGTATAGGTAAATTATATTTGATGATTGCTTTAATAAATTTACTTGCTTTACTTAGACAGTTCCCCCCGCTATACAGAGCAACGGTGAAAATTTCAGGATTTATTCCTAACGTTTCTCTTGCTTGTTGTTTGTTTATGCTTTTTGTGTATTTTTCATCAACCGGAAGCCCGAAAGGAAGGAGTTGTGCGCTATTAAAACCTTTTTCTAAATATTCATTGTGGGTAAATTCGTGTGGAGTAATGATATAATCACAATCGGTGCTAAACTCCCAATACGGACAAACGCAATAGTCGAAAGCAATAGTGTAAGTTTTAATGTGCGCAGGAATTTTATTTTCCTTTTTAAAATAAGAAATAACGGCGCTTGCGTTGTTATGAGTGCATATTATGTTGTCGGGATTGTATTTTTCAATTTCGCTTAAAAGGTATTTGTCGCAACTTTTAATAGTTTTTTTGACTATAGAACTTGGTCTTTTAGGGTTGCGACTACGAAGTTTTAGCCAAATTTTTTCATAGAGAGAAGGAATGTATTTGCAAGTGTTCAAAAATAATTTGTTCTGTCTTTGAACTTCTTTATCGCTATATCCATAAAGTTGTATAATTTTACAATCTTCATTTAATAAATCAAGTTCAGATTTGATTGCTTTAGCGATATAATTATGACCTTCACCGCACGTCATTGAAATAATTAGAGTTTTCATAAAATGCCTTTTTCATTATAATTTTTATAATAAAAATATTATAACATAATTAAATATCTTTTACAAGTAGATAAATAGAAGGCATAAGAAAAAAGACACTTTATGGTGTCTTTTTTGAGTTGGCGTACGTATTATAAAATTATTTGTAAGCACCACAACCTTTGCATGAAATAGAAGAACTAGGGTTCTGTTCTCCGCATTTTTTGCACACCCATTTTTTAGTTGTGGGAGTGTTTTTTTGATATTGCATATTGAAAATGTTTTTTTGTTCTGTGGTTTCTTGAATTGTTGGATAATTTGGGGTTGTTTGGGGCTGTGTGTCTTCTTTTGGCTTAGTGGTTGTAATTGTATGTGCTATTTCATGGTGTGTGGAGTTGTTTTTTGTAAATGCAAGCCATATTGTGCTTATAAGAATTAATAATGATATAGCTAAACATGTGAAAAATCCTACGCCATAATTGTAAATATCACTTTGTGCAATATCGTAGTAGGCGAATTGAGCGGAAAATGATACGAAAGATATAAAGTTGCAGATTACCATAGAACAGATTTTTTTCATTGAGCTAAAGAATATGAGCAATATGCTAGACGTGGCAAAAATAATTGTACCTATCAAAAAAGCATTATTTCCATTGCCGTTATAATATTTTGCGAAGTCATACATTGAGATATGAATTAGGTCTTCTTGCTTTAATCCTTTAAGAATATTAGCGTATTCGTTTGTTGCTGTGGCACAGGGCATAAACATTGTTAACAGTGCTAGTATTGATAATATAACAGTTAATATGGTTGAAAATACTGTTTTGTTAGAAGATGTTGCAATATTTGGTTCTAAATTTTTTTGACTTGTGGGGGTGGTTGTATGAATATTTTTGGGAGTAACAGTTGATTGCGCTAAAACAATAGGATAGCCACAATGTATGCAAGCATTAGATTTGTCAGATATCATACTTCCACATTCTGGACATTTAATTAAAGCCATAATAATTTTCTCCGTAAAATAAAAAATGCGCCAACCGAAGTTAGCGCATAAAAACGCAGACTCCGATAGTCGCCAAACTAACATTACGCAAATAGGTGTAACCACAATAGCATAAGTAGAATCTGCATTTTATCAAATTCATTAATACTATTGTGGTAAAAATAGATATAATTATCCTTAAAAAAGAAAATTACACCACAAATTGCGCTTATTTAGTTAGTTTGGCGTAAGTATTATAGCATAACTATATTGTAAAATCAAGAATATATGAATAGAAAAGTAAAAGGAAGGTTTGCATTTAGAATAGAGTATTAATTTATATGGAGACGAAGAGATATTGCGACAAGTCGCAAAGCATTGCCCGAACTTTGCCTACTTTTAGTTGGGTGAAAATAAATAAAAAGATAGTAGGCAATAGTCAAATCTGTGTTATCAAGCAAAAAACAAAACTCCACATAAAATGTAGAGTTTCGTTTTTTGGCGGAGACGAAGAGATACTGCATAAATGCAGGACTTTGCCCGTCAAGTAAGTCCGTCAAAGGCGACCGCACTCTAGAAGAGTTCTCGTCAAACTTCATCTAGCAATAAAAAAAGATACCATAAAGGCATCTTTTTTTATTGGCGGAGACGAAGAGATTCGAACTCTTGTGCCGGAAACCGACAACCGCATTTCGAGTGCGGCTCGTTATGACCACTTCGATACGTCTCCAAATAAATATTAAGTTAAGGTTTGATGAGATGAGAAAGAAATGCGGTACCCGCATTGTATCTCCGCTACGCTACGATAGCTAACGCCCGAGTGGCTCGCTCGTTATGACCACTTCGATACGTCTCCGAGTATTGAATTGTTGATGTTATGTAAAAGAAGAAAGAAATGCGGTACCCGCATTGTATCTCCGCTACGCTACGATAGCTAACGCCCGAGTGGCTCGCTCGTTATG
>SVIE01000066.1 GCA_015069625.1 Clostridiales bacterium
AAGTGTATGCAATAGTTGCACCTACGTTACCTGTACCCAAAACTGCTATCTTTCTGCTTTTTCTTACCATTATAATTTCTCCTGAATTGTTATAATTGTATTTATATAATACACTAATCCGAAAAAAATGGCAAGTATTTATTCATTAATTTACTTTATTTTCTCTTTTTCTCGTGTGATTTTGCTTTTGCTAATTGATAAATGTCGCCTGCACCTACAAAAATTATTCTTCCGCCACTTTCTTCATATCTTTTTAATAGATAAAACAGTTCGTGTGGGGTTGATGCGTAATCGGTTTTTCCGCCCGCTTTTTTAAGTTCACGATAAAGCACGTAAGCCGAGCCTTTTGCGTCAAACGTTTCTCTTGCAGGATAGGTGGAATATATAACCGTTTCAACGCCACTTAGCGTTTTTACAAAATCAGTTAACAATAATTTAGTTCTTGAATAAGTGTGCGGTTGAAATACAATTACGTCCTTTGTGTTTACGTTAAACGCACTTAAACTCGCCTTTATTTCGCTTGGATGGTGAGCATAATCTGCATAACAAGGGGTGCCGTAAAGATAACCTAAACTTTCCATTCTTCTACCCACTCCGCCAAACTGTTCTAGCGCACGTTTTATCGTTAAAAAATCAATTCCGAAAATACTTGCAACGGTTATTGCGGAAAGGGCATTATAAACGTTATGTTTGCCCAAAATTCTTAAATTTATACGCCCTTGTTTTACACCGTATCTTAACAGGTTAAAAGAATATCCACCACTTTTGTTTTTGCAAAGTTTTTCTGCCTTATACGACGCTATTTCTTTTATCCCGAAACTTACAACACACTCTCCCGTAATGCTTTTTAACCTACTATCGTCGGCATTGATTACGGCTATTCCGTTAGACAAAAACCTTCTAAACGCCAACGTTAGATTTTCCATATTACCATAACAATCTAAATGGTCGTTATCCACGTTAAGCGCAACGGAAACGGTAGCGTTTAAGTCTAAAAAACTATGTTTATACTCACACGCTTCGGTGATAACCGTATCCCCGTTCCCACAAGTAAAATTACCAAACTTTTTATCTTCCCCGCCTATAAACGCAAGGGGGGATTTATTTGCACGCTCGAACACGTGAACAAGCATTGACGTGGCGGTTGTTTTTCCGTGACTGCCTGCTATTGCTACCGAGTTTTTATACGATTTCAATATACTACCTAATAATTCACTCCTTTTAATAAGTGGTATATTTTTTCCTTTTGCTTCTATAATCTCTGGGTTATTATCATCTATCGCCCCAGAATAGATAACCGCTTCTGCATTTTTGACGTTTTTTGCGCTATGCCCCGTGAATAATTTACAGTCGCATGATAAAAACTCACACGTTTCACGAACATTCTTTTCATCACTTCCGCTAACGTTATAACCACATAAAACACAGTATTTCGCAAGGGCAGACATAGAAATTCCACCTATCCCGATAAAATGAACATTTGTTACGTTTTTTAAAATTTCTAACTTTTTCACATCTTATATTATGAAAAAAATGTATTTTTCGTTCAATTTTTGCAAATTTTATTCACTTTTTTTGAAAAATCTATTGAAAACGTGATTTTTATATGCTAAAATGTAAATAGTTTTTTAAACGCAAAGGAAGGTAACGAGTATGCAAATCACAGACGTAAGAGTTCGCATTGTGAGAAAAAACGACAGCAAACTTAAAGCTGTTGCGTCAGTTACTTTTGATGACTGTTTCGTAATTCACGATATCAAAGTTATCGAAGGTAACGAAGGACATTTTATCGCTATGCCAAGCCGTAAAACGAGCGACGGCGAATATAAAGATATCGCTCACCCCATTAAGACGGAAACAAGAGAATATTTAATTAAAGAAATTCTTTCCGCTTTTGAAGTTGAACTTGCAAAACCACAAGAAGAATAATTTTTAAGATCCTTTTATAGGGAAAATTTGGGCTTTTTTATCGTTACTATCCTATCATAATCGTAAAAAAATTATTACAACAAGAAAAACCAATCCGTGTTTTTGACTACGGATTGGTTTTTGTTGTTTTTTTATATTATTTTTTTCTCTGTTTTTAAGGTGTTTTTGTCCTTTTATTTAGAACACTTTATCTGCCACTTCATTTATAAAATCTAGCGAAGTGATAAGTTCTGACGGATTGTCATAATCATTTTTGTAAACTTCTAATAACACCGCCCCGTCAAACCCAACGTCTTTAAGGCGTGAAAACAAATCATTAAAGTCGGTTACGCCTCGCCCTGGAAGGCACATTTTACCATTTTCATCAACGTCAGAAATATGCACCGTTACGATATCTGAATTCATTTCCTTAATAAACTCGGAATAATGTATTCCACTTTGGCGGGCTTGCTTTATATCGAGCGTTCCTTTAAGCCCAGAAACACGTTTTTTCAGTTCGCTAAAAAAACCTATATAGTTATAATACGCCCAGTGAACGTTCTCATAAGATAGCGTGATATTATATTCTTTGCACTTATCAATGATTTTTTGCGTTATTCTTCCTATCCTTTCAAAGTCCATATTAAGCGGTGTTTTTTTAAGTCTTGCAACGCCGTGGAAAGTGTAATACTTTGCCCCCACTTCCTTGCCTGCCTGCAAAGCTTGATCAAGCATTAAAAAAGCATCACGGTTCGCCCTTTCGCCGATAGAATATAGTTGCGGTTCAAACTGCGTGTTTAGAACGTGAATAGAGTGAACGTCCGTTTCACCCTGAACGCTCTTTAAGATTTTGCCGAATTCTTTACTATACTCGCAATAGGTGGAGAGAAAAATTTCCGCTGTTTTTATTTTATTTTCTGCTAAATAACGCAAAGCGTCTTCGGTCGTATAACGAACGAACAAAGACGCTGTGGATATGCCTGTTTGCATATTGATATTAAATTTCCTTTTCTTATACTGTGGGGTCGATTAAGCCGAAGTCTCCATCATTTCTTAAATAAAGAACTTGAACGGTGTTGCTTTTTGCTTCCAAGAATACGTAGAAATTATGTCCTAAAAGTTCCATTTCTTCCATCGCTTCATTAACCGTCATTGGTTTCAATTTGAATTTCTTTTCTTTTACAATGTTGCCTTTCTTTTCTTCATACTGAGATGCGTTAGCATACATCGTAACTTCTCTATATGCTTGGTTTTTACTGCTTTTATCAAATCTTGTGCGATGTTTACGAATCTGACCTTCAAGTTTTGGCAAAACTTTATCCAAATTTTCAAAGAAATTATCGCTTGTTGCGGTTGCTCTTACAAATTTACCTGCATATTCAAGCATAACTTCCGTAGTTTGGGAGTTCGCTGCTTCTTTTTTAAAACTTACTTTTGCATAAGTTTGATCGTCTTCAAAATACTTATCTAATTTTGCAAGTTTTTGTTCAGTTACATCACGGAGATGATCACCTACGTTGTAATTTCTGCCTACGATTTCAATTTTCATAGTAGTTTCCTCCTTAACTTAATTATATTATACTATATAATTAAAACAAATTCAATACCCTTTTTTAAAAAAGAATTCCCCTTAAAAACGATTTTATTTTAAGGGGAATTTGAAAATAACTTTTTTGTTTTTTTAGTTTGCTCTTTCTCCGTCATATCAGGTTAGAGCCAAAGCGAGTGACCAATCGGAGATTAATTAAAAGGGCAGATAAGAAACAAGTGAGAGCAGGCAAATCCCGAAGTCAATAGTATACATATTGACGAGGGGTTTAACGAACTATCACGAAGTTTATTATTTGTTCTTTATTAATCGGAGATTGGGAGCGAGCTATTAATTTATCTGCCGTTAAATGTGAACTCTCCATCTGCTGCGTCTATAACGACGGTGGAACTTTCTTTTAACGAACCACGCAAAATTTCTTCACTTAATCTATCTTCAATTCTGCGTTGAATAACACGTTTTAATGGTCTTGCACCGTAATTGTTATCGTAACCTTTTTCGATAAGCAAATCCATTGCAGAATCGGTGATTTCCATGTTAATTCCCATTCCGCTTAAACGCTTTTTAAGTTTATCAAGAATAAGCGTTGCTATACTCTTGGTTTCTTCTTTTGTAAGTTTATGGAAGATAATTATATCGTCTATTCTGTTTAAGAATTCTGGACGGAATTTTTCACGAAGGGCATCCATGTATCTATCTGCCATCTTATCGTATTCTTCCTTTGCGCCACCGCCAAAGCCAAGTGATGCTACACGCTTAACTTCTTCTGTTGCGCCAACGTTAGACGTCATAATTATAATACAGTTCTTAAAGCTTACCGTTCTTCCTTTACTATCCGTCAATCTTCCATCGTCTAAAAGTTGAAGCATAATATTAAACACGTCGGGATGCGCCTTTTCGATTTCATCAAAAAGCACAACCGAATAGGGCTTTCTTCTAACCTTTTCGGTGAGTTGACCTTCTTCATCAAACCCAACGTATCCCGGAGGCGCACCAACCATTTTAGATACCGAGTGCTTTTCCATGTATTCACTCATATCCACCCTAATAAGTGCGTTTTCATCACCGAAAACGGTTTGGGCAAGTGCTTTTGAAAGTTCCGTTTTACCTACGCCCGTAGGTCCAACAAAGATGAAAGAACCAACAGGTCTATTAGGATCTTTAAGCCCTGCACGTGATCTTCTTATAGCATCGGAAGTTGCTTTTACCGCATCATGTTGACCGATTACACGGCGATGCAATTCTTCTTCAAGCGTTAAAAGTTTTTGCGCTTCCGTTTCGGTAAGTTTGGTGGTGGGAATACCCGTCCAACTACTTACTACTTTTGCAACGTCATCAGTTGTGAGAACGAGTTTTTCTCTATTAGTAACGTTCTTTGAAGCACGGCTTCTAATTTCCGCAAGTTCGTTGTTTACCCTTTCAATTTCTTTGTTTAATTTTATTGCTTTATCAAAATCTTCCCTACGCTTTGCTTCGTTCTTTTCCGCCATAAGACGATTAAGTTCGGCTTCTTTTTGCTTTGCTTCTGCGGGAGAATTATAACTATCGAGCCTTACTCTTGAAGACGCTTCGTCAATTAAGTCGATTGCCTTATCGGGCAAAAATCTATCGGTAATATACCTATCCGACATCATTACTGCCGAAACGATTGCTTCATCTGGAATACTTACGCCGTGATGAGATTCGTATTTATCACGAAGCCCTTTTAAGATTTCAACCGCTTCTTCCGTGCTTGGTGCATCAACCATAATCGGCTGAAATCTGCGTTCTAACGCAGGGTCTTTTTCGATATATTTTCTATATTCGTCAATAGTGGTTGCGCCTATCGTTTGAAGTTCACC
>SVIE01000006.1 GCA_015069625.1 Clostridiales bacterium
GATTTGAACCCATGCTACGCTATAAACGTACTACTCCCTTAGCAGGGGAGCCCCTTGAGCCACTTGGGTATTTCTCCTTTTACTCAAATTCTTTATTGCGCTTTCTTTATTTTTTCTCGCTCACCTGCTAAGGTTCCGAAGCAGGGGGACGACGCGTTTAGCAAACAGTTCTGTGAACTGTTTGTAGCCAAAGTCACGAACAAGCTATGCTTGGAGTCGGCGCCTTGGCGACCTTGAGCCACTTGGGTATTTCTCCTTTTGCTCAAAGTTTCCTTCGCTATTGCTTGATTATATTATCACAAAAAAACACCTTTGTCAAAGTATTTTACTAAATTTATTAACCTTTTAGCGAAATTTATATTTTGCCCACTTCCCCTAGCCAGTCGTCTAAAAGGTCTTCACTCCTTTTTATTGTTCCTTCTACTATCAATTTTCCGATAGGCTTATATTTATCCCTTCTTACCCTTTTTTCACTAACCGTTTTCCCGTTTACTTTCTTAATCAAATATCCTTCGCTAAGTAGCCCTTTTTTCTCGTATCTTACAACCTTTTGTTCCCCTTCAAACAATTCTGGAAACTCTCCTTTTTCATCTTTAACCACCATTTCTTCGGGCGGTTGAATTTCGCCTATTATGACGCTTTTGCGTTCAATAACATAATCCATAGGTTGTCCATAAATGCTAACTAAAAGCCTATTTCCATCCGCTTCTGAATACACGATAATAGGATTATCCGTATTATTTACAAATCTTAAATCTGCACCGCCACCACTCACCATAGCATCAAAAGACGGTGCGACGTACCCCACTTGTAAACTATGCGGATGATATTCTAAAACGTCTAACCCTGCCAAAAGCACGGCATTATATAACGTGGTTGAAACTTGGCAAACTCCACCGCCAATCCCGTCAACAAAATCTCCACCGACAATAATCTTTGCCGTTTTATACCCCCTTGCTACCGTTCTTTCACCAACAACGTGGTTGAACGAAAACTCTTCCCCTACGTCTAGTAGCGTTTTATTTATAGACTCCGAAGCCTTCTTTATGTTATGCTTTCTCTCGTCGGATGACGACGAATAAGTTGTGTAAAATCTTGCACGAAGTACAAGTTCCCCCGCAGGTTTTAAATTATAAAATGGCATTGCCCAAACTTGACGAATAGAAATAGTGCTAACAATAATAAGCACGACTAATAACGTTAAAACTATTTTTTTATTCCTTCTATATGCGTTCACACTTATATTATGCGCACGTTTTTAATTTTTCTGCACGACTAATAAAAAAGTAAAAAACAATTGAAAATATTTATTTTATCTGTTATAATAACATACCGTATATCTCAAATCGGAGAAAACTATGGAAAAAGATAATTCAATGCAAACTGTTTCTGCAAAGCCTAGAGAAAAACTCAACAGCAGATTAGGATTCTTGTTGCTCAGTGCAGGTTGTGCAATAGGTATCGGCAACGTTTGGAAATTTCCTTACGTTGCAGGGCAAAACGGGGGTGGAATATTCGTTCTATTCTACCTTTTATTCCTTGTTATCTTAGGAATTCCCGTTCTTACTATGGAATTTACGCTTGGTAGGGCAAGTCAAAAAAGTCCTATGCTCCTTTATCAAGCATTACAAAAACCTGGTCAAAAATGGCATATTCACGGATACGCTTCTTTTGCAGGCAGTTATCTTCTTATGATGTTCTACACCGTTATTACGGGTATGATGTTATTATATCTAAAAGCCACGGCTTTTGGCGAACTTGACGGATTAACCCCTAGTGGAGTGGCATCTTTTAACGGAGCATTACAACAAGATTACGTTGCCGTTGGTGTTGCAACCGCAATCGTTATCGTGCTAGGATTTTTAGTTTGCGCTTTCGGTGTTAAAAAAGGTTTAGAACGTGTAACAAAGGTTATGATGATTGCACTTCTCTTCCTTATGATAGGCATAGCGATTTACTGTTGCTGTATGCCTGGCGCTATTGACGGAATTAAGTTCCTTTTTGTTCCAGATACGTCAAAGATTCAAGAAGTCGGCCTTGGTAACGTTATTGTTGCCGCAATGAATCAGTCCTTCTTTACGTTAAGTTTAGGTATGGGCTCAATGGCAATCTTCGGTAGTTATATCGGAAAAGATCGTGCGCTCATGGGTGAAGCGGTTAGCGTAACCTGTCTTGATACCTTCGTTGCAATCATGTCTGGTTTAATTATTCTTCCCGCTTGCTTTGCTTTCAACAATGGACAAACTGACGTTGGCCCTAACCTAATATTCGTAACCTTACCAAACATATTTAACAGCATGCCTGGTGGTAGAATTATCGGTTCTCTATTCTTCGTGTTTATGTTCTTTGCAGCATTTTCAACCGTGCTTGGCGTGTTTGAACTTATTATTGCAAGTGCTTGCGAAAAATTTAATTGGAGCAGGACAAAATCTTGTATTATCAACGGAATACTTATGTGCGTACTTTGTATACCATGTATAGTGGGTTTTGCAATTCCAAGCATATCCTTCCTTGGCAAAGGAATCTTAGATTGGGAAGACTTTATCGTTTCTAACATTATTCTTCCATTAGGCTCACTTGTATTCGTGTTATTCTGTACTCTTAAAGCAGGCAAAGGTTGGGGTTGGAACAACTTTACGACGGAAGCCAACCAAGGCAAAGGTCTTAAAGTTAAAAACTGGATGAGAATTTACATGTCTTATATTCTACCCGTTATCATATTTGCATTATTTGTTGTTGGAATTTTGCAAAGTTTTGGAGTTTTCTAAAATGGCTCTGACACAAAAAATGACTGATTTTGAAAGGGCGAATAAAAAGTAAGCAAGAGTAGGCAAATGCCCGAAGATAAGAGTTTACATCTTATCAAGGGTTTTAACGACCTATTGCACAGTTTTTTATTTGTACTTTATCAGTCAGAGATTGGGACTGAGCCTATAAAACGATAAAAAATTAAACGCCACGGCAGTTAAGCCGTGGCGTTTGTTGTTTGTTAAATTTTTATTCTTCTTGGTCTTGCGGTTGCCCAACAGATAAATCCTTTACTTCCATTTCCCCGTCTTTCGGTAAGTTTTTTAGGAATACCACCAAACACGGCAAGGATGCAAATGCCGACACAACGTATGCTATCGGGTGAGAAATTTCTATTCCTACCACCCCTATAAACATAGGTAAAATTAAACATAACGGAATAAATACCGCCCCGCATTGTAGCATTGATAATATAAGCGCAGAGATGCTTTTCCCGATACTTTGAAATAGCATTGTCGCAACAACCGAAACAGGCATAAACAGTAACCCGATACAATAAAACCGAAGAGCCCTTGCGCCTATTTCCACCACTTCTTTTTCACTTCTAAATATAGCAATAATTTGTGGTGCTAACACTATGCCTATCACGGCAAGAACGCCTATTAAAAGAGAGCCGAACCACGTTGTAAAGATTGCCCCCTTCTTTACCCTTGAATACTGCTTTGCGCCGTAATTAAACCCAGAAACAGGTTGAAAACCTTGCCCTATTCCGAGCCCCACGCTAAATATCATGTGCGACGTTCTTGAAACGTATCCCATAGCGGCAATAGTTGCATCCCCAAACGGCTTTGCTTGAGTGTTAAGCACCATTGTCGACACACTACTTAACCCCTGTCTTGCCAAACTTGGAAGCCCCGTAACGATAATGTTTGTAAAAATTTTAACATCTTTGGTAATGTGCTTAAACGAAATCATGCTTTGCGTTTTACCGAGTAAGAACACAGACAGCAATATCCCAAACGAAATCACTTGAGAAATAGCCGTTGCAAGCCCCGCCCCCGCTATTCCCATATTGAACGTAAAAATAAAAAGTGGGTCGAACGCAATATTTAATATACCGCCCGTCGTTAAACCTATCATTGCAAGATTTGCCCTGCCTTCATATCTTAAAACGTTATTCAAAACACAACTCGTGGTCATAAAAGGCGACGCTAAAAGTATCCAAAAACCATAGTCCTTAGCGTAGGGTAAAATAGTTTCCGTGCTTCCTAAAAGTCGCATTATCGGTTCTAAAAATATAAGCCCGAAGGTCAAAATTAGCATTCCGCTAACAAGCGCACCTAGAAAGCCAGACGTTGCGTATTTGCTTGCCTTATCAATTTGCTTTTCGCCAAGCGCACGGCTAATATAACTGCCTGCGCCGTGCCCAAACATAAAACCGAACGCTTGCAAAATTGCCATAATTCCAAAAACAACGCTAGTCGCCCCGCCTGCAGATATGGAAATTTTACTAACGAAAAATGAGTCCGCCATATTATAAATGTTGGTGATAAGCATGCTTATCGTAGTTGGGATTCCAAGCATTATTATAAGTTTTCCAACAGGCGTTTTAGTCATCTTATTAAATTGACGTTCAGTATCGGTTATTCTGTTCATACTTTATCTCTCTACTTTTTAAGTATATTCTTTAAGGCTTAAAAAGTCAACTTTCTAACAATTTAAAATGCCTTACAGACAGTAAGGCATTTTTTTATTAAGCAAATATTTTATTAAGCCATCATTATTTCAGAAATAACGTCAAGCACCTTATCATGACAACCGCCACAACCCGTTGAACAATGCGTTACTTCCTGAACGACTTTGAAAAGTTCAAGCACGTCTTCAAGTTTATTATGTCCTTCAAGCGCTTCTGCTATATTTGAATATGAAACCTGCATGCAATTACAAACAATATAATTTTCTTTCATGTCTTCTCCTTTGTGCAAACAATAAGCAACGATAAAAATTTCTCTAACATTTATATTTTATCATTAAACTTTCATTTCGTCAATACGCTTTTTTGCTTAAATGGATAAGATTTATTAGTTGAAAATTTAATCTTTGTTGCAGTAAAATGAAGATGAAGGTGCTGCGTTCGGTTTTCTGCCTACGCTTGTATTATCTTCTCTTCTATTCCTTAACTCTGGAACGGGGTTTGGTGCAACTTGGAATCTATAATCTGCGCCACGTTTTCTAATCATAGTGTCTATTACGTTGTGTGAAGGAACTATCTGCACGTTAGGATTTATTACGTCTTGATAACGGAAGAAATCGGCTTTATCAGGCAAATCTTTCACCTTAACGTAATTTTCCCTGTCAGACGTAAATTGAACGGTGTCTCCTAAAATTTTTCTCACGTAATCGATATTTTCATGCAAACATATAGGTGCGGGGAATTCACCGTCAGGAATAACTTCTTGCCAATCCTTGCCTTCGTACTTTTTAAGAAGTTCAACCGCTTTATGAAGATGTGCTATTTCAAAAGACAGGTTTTCTTCCCAAAGATTTTTAACGTACGCATCAGTTTCAGTCATGTATGCAGACCAATATAAATAGCACTCGCAATATTCGTGCCACAATAACATTTCAAGCCAAGTTGCATTTGGGTCCATAAGCGACTCGTATTGCGTTACGTGTTCTTCTTCAACCAACGCTATTTCTTCATATAATCTTCTGCCTAAGTCGGATGATGCAAACGCCGTTACGTTCATATAATAATTCATTGTTTGCTGTTCTGCCGCCGTTATAATCATTGTATTTAACACCGTTTGCACGTCTGAGTTTTTCGCATCAATACTTCGTTTAACGTTATCCATCGGGAAGCGGTGATGAGAAATAGTTGGTCTTCCTGGCATAATCTCGGTGTATCTACCAACTAGCCACTCTGCATATATACCCTGCTCCATTTCAAGCAGGTTCGCATATCTATATAAATGGTCAAAGTCTTCTAAAAGAGCAAAATCTAGTGCATTTTTAACGTTACAATCTAGTTCTCTTTTTGCAAGTTCCGCAGTCAAATCAACCGCCAACTGTTCATAAGATATAGTGTGCTCTAAAATACTTTCATTGCTAGGTTTAAGAAGTGAAATTTTTATTTGTTGTTGCTTTTCTATTGCCCTTGTAACAGCAATTTCACGGCGCAAGTCGTTATTATCCGTATGACGTGCTAGTTGATGCGAAAACCAGTTTGCTTCAAACTCCGTGCCGTTCATAAGAATAATTCTTGCCTTAGTATAGGGATCTATTTCCCTTTTGTTATAAGTTTTAGGATATAGTTGTTGCCAATTCTGAAAAGTTTTAAAAATTTGCCTTGGCTTTTCGTTAAACGGATTCATTGACGCCTCCTTTTTTATTCTTTGTTATAATATGATTAAAAAATGGATAGCGTGAAAAAAGCCGACGTTTATAGTCGGCTTTTTATTTAATTTATCGTTAACGTGTCTAAATTTTCTTCCGCTTCTTCTATAATCGGCAAAATAATTTCTTTCCACTTTTTTATAATCGCCTTATCGGTTTTTACATAATACGGTGAAAAAACACTCCCTTCTTTTATCGGTTTTTCGTCAATAATAACGGGCAAAAATCCCCTTGCCATATATTCTGATTTAGACGGATTAGAGATAAATACCCCTTTTGTTGCTAGCGGATTTGGTGCATATTGAAGTTTATCATTTATTAGTTTTCCGAAATTCTTATTTAGCATAAAATCTCCTTTTTACTCTTTTAACAATAATATATTGCCGTTATCATACTGCTTATACCTTCCGTTTCCACAAATGTATGCGCCGAAGGACAACTTAACCCCAAAACGCTTTGACAAAAATCTGCTTCTGTAGGCAATACTTCTCCATTATATTTCACTATTCCAGACTGGTAATTCACATCTAATCCTTCCCCTATTGTTAAACGCAATTCCACCCCTGTATCATCATAGTTAACGTACTTGGGGACTATAACAATTTGCGGTTCAACGTACGGCGTGTAATCAGTTAATTCCGTGCCGACTTCTATTTGACATTTTGTTTTAACGTCATCTAACGTCCATGTTTGTACACTCGTGCTCTGTGCAATATTAAAACAATAATACGCCAAATACTTAGCATCTACGTCGTTAAGAATAGTTCTTGTATCCGATACTTTAACCACAACTAAATTTTCATCTAGCAATATTAGTTTAGACTTTAAATATCTTGTGACGTATGATAATCCATTAGTTACGGGACAAATTATCCAATATTGATTAGGTGTAGAACATGTAAACGTTGCACCTTCGCTTACTCCACAAGACAAACCATAAAAAAGCATTTGCCCTGCTTCTATTCCTGCTTTAAGATTTTCAATGTTTCCCAAATAAGACTGATTACTTTGGAACTCTCGTGCGGGGTTAAATAAGTTTTTACCCCTAAAAATAATCTTCCTTTCTTCAGCATCAGTTGTCTCCATAACGTTTATAAAAAGTGAAATAAGCTTTGAACTTTTCGCATTTATTATCTCAACCGAATTTTCGCCCATTACTCTCGTTAGGGTCGCCGGAGTCTCATTAAACATTTTACGTCGTTGCATTGTAAAATTACTCATATTACACCGCCGTTTGATGACTTAAAACAATCCATTTTGAACCATTCCACACTCCACTAATTTCCACCACGTGATTAGACTTAGGAACAATTTCTTCGATAATCATATTACCCACTTGAGGCTTTGCAAACGCAGTAGGTACGCTTCCACTCATAAACATTATATAAAAATAATCTCCTTCTTTATTGCCGTCCACAGGAACTAACGTTAAATTATTTACATTGTTCACATAGTAAAGTTGTTTGTTAATAATGTTTGTTAACACAACGTTATCCACCTGTGTACTTGCTTCTTTACTTCCGCACACGCTAATAATTTTGGTATCTACGTACAATCGGTTTGTCAAGTCTGAATTGACTTGTGGCGTCATATCCGTTCTTGCATATCCTGTATCAGTAATGTAAAACCCGTTGCGACGAATAGTTTCACTCTCTCCGCACCCTGCAATAAAAGTCGCAGAACTATTCTTATAATTGTACTTTCCTACAACTATTTGGTTTTCATTTCTTATTACAGACGAATCAGCAATAAACGCAGAATCTATTGTAGCCTTTGCCTTTTCCATATAGAGATTTAATCCAGAAATTACAGTTGAAATTTCATCATAATTTGCATCATTATCAAGTTCTTTCAACTCCACTCCTTCTTCAACTGTAAAGATGCTTCGTGCCGTCGAAACAACCGAACCATCAGCGTTCGCAATAAAAAATTGTACAACAATTTCCCCACTTTTTTCTGTTACAGAATAGGGTGTTTCAACTTTCCAAACGTTATAAACAGTATTATCGTCAAGTTTAATATTAACGCTATCCGCTCCTAAACTTTGCATCGGAATTTTATGTGTACTTTCCCCGTTGGCAAGCGAATATGCTACGCTAACGACCAAATCACTACTCACAGGGCAAACAAAATATGTGTCCGTCGCATTTACCGAACCACTAAACACTCTGCCTATTATCGAGCCAAGCGGTTCTCCATTAGAATTAAAATAAAAAATCATTTTTCAAAAATCCTCCTTGTGCCGTTCAATATAACAAAGGATTTTTGCTTTTCAATCTCTTACTGACAAATAAAAGATAAAAATTCCAAATTAAAGCATCATTAACCTTATCAAGTTTTAAGCAAAAAAGACACCCTTTTTAGAGTGTCTTTCTTTTTTTTGGAGCTACTGGGCGGACACTTCTCCGCTTTGCTCCGAAGCCCTTGCCCGTCCTTGTTTGCCCTTCATCTGACGGGCGCACCTGCGGTTCTCGTCCACATGTAAAGCGCATAAACGACTTTACTCAATTCTAATTCGAGTCCACACAGTTGCATAAACAAAAAAGCACCCACCACCTTTTTTGGTGATGGGTGCTTTTTGGAGCTACTGGGCGGACACTTCTCCGCTTTGCTCCGAAGCCCTTGCCCGTCCTTGTTTGCCCTTCATCTGACGGGCGCACCTGCGGTTCTCGTCCACATGTAAAGCGCACAAACGACTTTACTCAATTCTAATTCGAGTCCACACAGTTGCATTAACAAAAAAGCACTCACCACCTTTTTTGGTGATGGGTGCTTTTTGGAGCTACTGGGCGGACTCGAACCGCCGACCTGCTGATTACGAATCAGCTGCTCTACCGACTGAGCCACAGTAGCATTAAAGTTGAATTTTCCGTTCAACTTTAACATCTTATCATAAAAATTAAAAAATATCAACCGATTTTATGCGTTAAATAACTTTTTAACAAAAATTATTCTTCTATTAACTCTTTAATCTTTTTAACGTTATCCAAACCTGCTTTATATCCTATTTCGTATGCCTTTTGAATATCTTTAAACTTATATTGCGACATATCGCCAAGTTCTGGTTCAATAAAGAGATCTGGGTTACTAGTTAACTTTTTATGCCCGATAAGTTCACCGTCCATAATTTCAAATGAACGAAGAAGAACGGTTAGCATATTGAACTTTTTATCCGTAGTCTGTGGCACGCCTAAAACGTCAACCGCAACGATAACGTCAGGATTCATTTGCTTCATCTCTTCCATGGGCACACGACATTTAACGCCACCGTCGACAAGTAACAATCCATCCATCTCAACAGGACGGAATATACCTGGTATAGAACAAGATGCCGCAACACATTTTGCAACTTCTTTATCTCCATCAAACACTTTTAAATCGCCCGTATATAAATCCACAGCAACACACTTAAAAGGTATTTTCAACTCATTAAACGTGCTTGCTCCTATAATTTTCTTTATCTGCTCATACATTTTGTTCGCACGCAAGAGAGCACCGCTTTTCCAAGGGTTTAACGATAAATCGAATATGTCGCCAAGTTTTAATTTAGAAACACGTTCATACATATTTTCAGGCGTTAAGCCATAACAATAGCATGCGCCTACAACCGAACCCATTGAACAGCCCGTTATCATATCAGGTTTAATCCCCGCTTCTTCAAGCGCTTGCAAAAAACCAATATGCGCAACACCTCTAGCGCCACCTGCGCCTAAAACTACACCTAGTTTTTTCGACATATACCCCTCCTACTTTTTGATGTAAATAATAATAGCACACCATAATATTATTTTCAATAATCCTATTGAAAATATTTAAAAATATGATAAAATATTTATATGGCATATCATATAGACACAGGTTTAATTAAAGAGAAATTTAAGGTTGATTGCGAATGTCCGCTTTGCGAAATTCAGGCGATTGCCGAAGAACAGTTTTTACACGAATTTTTAAATGATGCCGTTATGGAGGAAGGCATGCGTGGAAAGGTAAACAAATTCGGGTTTTGTTCAAGGCACTTCGATATGATGTTTATCCGCCAAAACAAACTTAGCGTTGCGCTTCAAATCGCTAGTCGCATGAACACGATTTTAGATCACGTTACAGAATGCGATAACGTTAAATCGGCACTAAAACAAGCGGAAAAATTAGAAGCCGATCAATCCACGTGTATTATTTGCAATCTCACGGGAGAGAGCATGGAAAAGTATTATAGAACTATTGCCGAAATGTATAAGCGTGAACTTAATTTTAGGGATTCGTTTAGGGCGTCGAAAGGCTTTTGCCTGCCACACTACGTTCAACTGTTAAAATACGCTAAATACGCTGGTGGTGAAGCAAGCGCATTCTTATCTGACCTAACCGAAATCGAAGAAAAAAACTTACTTCGTTTAAGAGCGGAACTAAAAGTTTTTTGCGACAAACACGATTATCGAAACGCTCTTATGCCGTTAGGCTCGGCAGAAACCGCACTTCCTAGAACAAGAACAAAACTTTACGGAAAGAAATTTAAATAACTAAAAGGCACTTGAATAATTATCAAGTGCCTTTTTTACAAAACAAAAAATACGCTTCACTAAATCGTGAAGCGTATTTTACTAAACTAATTAAGTTTATTTCTGTTTTCTCTTTCTTGCTACAACAATTCCTGCGCCAAGGAGTGCTACCATTGAAGGAATGAGCGTACTTCCAACAATACTTCCACAACCTACGCCTTTATTCATTTCTTCTTCAAATTCACCATCTTCAGGATTTTCTGGGAAACCTTCGTCTAAATCAGGAGCTTCGGGAGAAATTGCAGTCCATTTTGCAACAAGGGTAATATCACCGGTGATTGCCGTTTCAAAATTGAAATCAACGCCATCTAACGTCCAACCTGCAAATGTGAACGTCCAGCCCAAAGATTCAGCTCTTACCGGATCGATAGGTTTAGTTACTTTTTCGCCCTTAGCAACTAAAACAACTTTTTCTCCGCTAAGCGTACCACCGTTTGCGTCAAACGTTACGTTAAACGCTTTTCTCGTTGCAATCCAGTTAGCAACAAGAGTAATGTTTTCAGTTACAGGCGTTGCAAAATCATAAGCAACACCGTCTAATAACCATCCGCCAAACGTATAGGTGTATTCTGCGTCTTCTGCCTTTGTGGGGTCTGTAGGTCTAGTTGCCGTTGCGTTTGCATTTATAGTTTGACTAGCAACAGTCGTTCCACCAACAGAATTAAACGTTACTGTATAAGTTGAAGGATCAACAGGTGGATCTACTGGATCACCACCGCCAACAGGGGTTTGCGTCCATTTTGCAACAAGAGTAATGTTGCCTGTTACAGGGGTTGCAAAGTTGTATTCTACGTTATCTAAATAC
This sequence comes from Clostridiales bacterium, assembly GCA_015069625.1. Lineage (GTDB taxonomy): Bacteria > Bacillota > Clostridia > Christensenellales > Borkfalkiaceae > UBA1259. The sequence goes on from SVIE01000006.1 coordinate 11,503, forward strand.
CAACCTGCAAACGTGTAAGTGTAGTTTGCATCTGCATCCTTAGTAGGATCTGCAGGTCTAGTTGCCGTTGCATTTTCGTCAATAGTTTGTGAAGAAACAGCCGTGCCACCGTTAGAGTTAAACGTTACAGTATAAGTTGTAGGAATAACGGGATCGCCACCGCCAACAGGGGTTTGCGTCCATTTTGCAACAAGAATAATATTGCCTGTTACAGGGGTTGCAAAGTTGTATTCTACGTTATTTAAATACCAACCTGCAAACGTGTAAGTGTAGTTTGCATCTGCAGCCTTAGTAGGATCTGCAGGTCTTGTTGCCGTTGCGTTAGCGTTTATAGTTTGCATAGCAACAGCCGTTCCGCCGTTAGAGTTAAACGTTACCGTATAAGTTGTAGGATCAACAGGATCACCACCGCCAATAGGGGTTTGCGTCCATTGTGCAATAAGCGTAATATTTCTTGTAGCCGTAGTGCTAAAATCATATACTTGACCGCCTAAAGTCCAACCTGCAAACGTGTAGGTGTAGTTTTCGTCTGCTTCTTTTGTAGGATCAGCAGGTTCGGTAAAGCAGGTGCCGTATGCTACCGTTTCAGGTGCAACCGCCGTACCACCGTTACTGTTATAAGTTACCGTGAAAGTTTTTGGCACTTCATTCCAAGTTGCAACGAGTAAAATATCACCGGTAACTTGGGTAGTAGCAAAGTTATAAGGTTCACCATCTAACGTCCAACCTGCAAATTCATAAGTCTTAGTTGTGGTTTCTGCTTTAGTTGGAGCAGTAGGTTCGGTGAAGAATTCACCATATTTTTTAGTTTGTGAAGTAACTGTCGTTCCACCATTTGAGTTAAACGTTACAGTATAACTTCTTAAAGTTTCAGTCCATTTTGCAACAAGAGTAATACTTTCCGTTACAGACTTGCTGAAATCATATTCAACGTTATTTAAATACCAACCTGCAAAAGCAAAGGTGTATTGTGCAGTTGCAGCCTTCGTAGGATCGGCAGGTCTTGCAACGGGCGTGCCTTCGCTAACGACTACAGAAGAACTTCCATTAAGAGTTCCACCAGCCAAATCAAACGTAACCGTGCAAGGTGAAAGCGTATATACTTGGTATCCTGTTTCAGAATTAGGATCGGTGATTTGATAAGCAACGTCGGTTGGGAATACAAATGCCGTCGTACCAACGCTAATAAAACTACCCGCCTTGATTACGAATATATCGCCCACTTGAAGTCTATAAGACGCGTCCTCAAAACTAAATCTGAACGAACCACTGTCAATTACTGCCGTAAACTCTGAAATAGGCTTTACTACGTTATTTGTTGACGTATAAATAATATTCATCGTGCTTGCGTAATTTTGACCTGTGGCAAATACAGAACCTGTTCCATCAAGATTTATTTGAATTGCAGGGGGATTGCCTGCGCCATATTCAGAATAAACGTTAAGCGAATTTATAGTTACGTTGTTTTTATTTGTAAAGTTATCTAAAGCTGGAGCAAAAGTTGCATTTTCACCTTGACAAACAAACACTAAATCTTTTTTCGCCTGATAGTCCCCCCAAACGAAACCTGATTTAATAGTCAAGATATCGCCTTCTTGGTAGCCACCCAACGTTGTTCCCGCATCAACGAATATTTTATTTTGATATAAGCGCAACGAGAATAATTTATCATTTCCGTCTTTATCGGTATAGGAAATAAGGCTCTTATCAATTTCTAAAAATTCTTTTCCCATGCCACCTTTTACCAAGTTAACGTAAGCGTCTAAATCGGGATGATTTGTTTCGAAATTGATAACCGCAGAACCCCAACTAGCGCTGTGTTCAACCACCATACCTGCAAGTTCAGTCTTATTGCTATCTAATGCAGTATTATAAACGTAACTCGATACCTTAACTCCACTAGCAGTATGACCATACCAAGGGGAATTTGCAACTCCGTCATAATGGAAAGCAAAGTCATACTTAACTTCCTTACCATTCCATGTAAAACCTGCATAAACGGTTAAAACGTCATGAAGTTCAGGGGTTACGTTACGGATAGCGAATGAATTTCCGCAAGATTCAACAATAGTGAGTTTATTGTTACCATATTGATCTCTATACGAAACCTTATCAGTATTAATTGTAGCCCAATATGGAGCGTGTGTAGTTATATCTTCTCCAAAACCAACCGTAATACCTGGTGTGCCTGATCCACCAATTTGGTCATCATACCACACGACAATATCAGGAGCAATTGCCGTCTTGTTAACGTCCTGTTCGGCGCTTACAGACATGCCTACCGCCCCTAGTGAACAAACCATAAGCAATGCCGAAAAGATTGCTAAAAGTTTTTTTCTCATAAGTTCCTCCTTAACGAAATATGTTACACATATTCATTATTTAGTGTATTATATCATATGTCAAAAGCAATTTCAATATACTTTTTAAATTTTTTACAGATAGTTTATATTCTTTTTTTTAGAAATCCATTTTATATGTATAATGTTTTACGTTTTTTCGCCACAAAAAAGTTGTCCGTTTTACATAATTTTTTAAAAAACTTTTAACGTAAAATTTACACAATAAAAGACCGCCGTTTAATCTAACAGCGGTCTTTTTATTTGATTATTAATTACTATTTTTTACGCTTTTTTGCAACAACAAAACCAGCACCTAAAATAGCAATCATTGAAGGAATCAACACACTTCCGATAGCACTTCCGCAACCACCTTTCGGTTCTTCTGGCTCGTCTGGCACTTCTGGATCTGCAGAACTGCTCGAATCGGTTACGTTGATAACACAACCAACTTTAACTCTACCATCTGCGGACTCAACAAATATCGCCGTTGAGCCTTCCCCTACTGCCGTTACGTTTCCGTTTGCATCAACTGTTACAATCGACTCGTCATTAGAACTCCAAACAAGGTTCTTGTTCGTTGCATTAGTCGGTGTGATTGTTGCCATAAGTTGATAGGTTTCACCAACTTCTAAATCAACACTACTTGTGTTAAGTTGAATATCGGTTACAGCAACGTCTTCAGGTTCTTCTGGCTCGTCTGGGTTAACAGGCGGGTCAACAGGATCTTCGGGATCGGTAGGATCTTCGGGGTCAACAGGCGGGTCAACAGGATCTTCGGGATCGGTAGGATCTTCAGGGTTAACAGGCGGGTCAACAGGATCTTCGGGATCGGTTTCCACAGGGGTTGCCGTCCACTTCGCAACAAGGGTAATGTTGCCCGTTACTTCTGTTGTGAAATCGTATTCAACGTCATCTAAGAACCAACCTGCAAATGCAAAGGTGTATTCTGCCGTTGCATCTTTTGTGGGCGCAGTAGGTTCTGTGAACGTTAAACCGTATTCTTTGGTTTGACTACCTACTACCGTTCCACCGTTAGAATTAAAGGTTACCGTATAAGTATTCTTTGTTTCAGTCCATTTTGCAACAAGGGTAATGTTGCCCGTTACTTCTGTTGTGAAATCGTATTCAACGCCATCTAACGTCCAACCTGCAAACGTAAAGGTGTATTCTGCTGTTGCACTCTTTGTGGGTGCGGTAGGTTCGGTGAACGTTAAACCATATTCTTTGGTTTCCCTATCTACTACCGTTCCACCGTTAGAATTAAACGTTACGGTGTATGTGTTTTTGGTTTCAGTCCATTTTGCAACAAGGGTTATATTTCCCGTTACAAGCGTATTGAAATCATAATCTTCGCCATCTAACGTCCAACCTGCAAATGCAAAAGTATATTCTGCCGTTGCACTCTTTGTTGGATCGGTAGGTTCAGCAAACGTTAAACCGTACTCAACTGTTTCACTATCTACTGCCGTTCCACCATTAGAATTAAACGTTACCGTGTAAGTGTTTTTAGTTTCAGTCCATTTTGCAACAAGGGTTATATCTCCCGTTACAAGCGTATTGAAATCATAATCTTCGTCATCTAACGTCCAACCTGCAAACGTAAAGGTATATTCTGCCGTTGCACTCTTTGTTGGTGCGGTTGGCTCAGCAAACGTTAAGCCGTATTCTTTGGTTTCAGGTGCAACCGCACTTCCACCGTTAGAATCATACGTTACGGTGTATGTGTTCTTTGTTTCAGTCCATTTTGCAACGAGCGTGATATTTCCCGTTACAAGCGTATCGAAATCGTAATCTGCACCGTTAAGCGTCCAACCTGCAAACGTAAAGGTATATTCTGCCGTTGCACTCTTTGTTGGTGCGGTAGGTTCTGCGACCTTCGTTCTTTCTTCAACCGTTTTAGACTCAACAGCCGTACCACCGTTAGAATCAAAGGTTACCGTGTAATTTTGGTTTTGATAAACACTAAATCCCTGCCCACCATTAGTTGTTGTTGCGCTTGCGTTAGTTACAATGTAAGCAACGGTTTCAGGAATTCTATACGCCTTAGTACCGAGTAAAACATAACTTCCCTCTCTTATGGTAAACTTATCGCCAACTTCCGCATAATACGGGTTAGCCAAGCCTTTGTCTGCAAGACGGATAACAAACCTTCCCGATACGTCGGTACAGGTTAAATCTGCAAGGCTACCCATTGTGCCGTTTGCTTTTACGTAATCCATGTTCATTGTAGAACTATAATCTGCGTACTGAGTAAACGTTACACCTGCGGGCATATTAAAGATAACGTCGATTGTAGGTGCTCCCCATGCAGTATCGTTGTACAAGTAAATCCCTGCAATACTTACGTCAGTATATTCGTAACTGTCCGCACTAAGAACGAAAGATAAATCTGTTCCTTGACAAATATACACAAGGTCTCGTTTAACTTGATAGCCGTTCCAAACAAGCCCCGCCTTAATAGTTAAAATATCCCCTACTTGATAATCTTGGCCATTAGAATCCACGAATAAATATTGCTCTCTATATCTAACTGAAAACAACTTATCGTTGCCTTGACTATCCGTGTAAGAAATCAATCTCTTATCAACTTCTAAAAAGTTAAGTGCCGATGGATTAGCGCTATCGTTTTTATGATTGCCAATCATGAAGTTATCAAGGGCAGGTATAGATGGCCCCATTTCAACAAGCACCGCTCTCCAAGCAGCACTTTGAACTACGTTAACTGGAATAATTTCCGCTTTATTAGTATCTATTCCTTCGTGATAAATATAAGAAGATGGTTTTTCCGTGTACCATGCGGTTTCAGGATTCTCACCGCAATTAAACATTAAATCTTCTTTCATTTCCTTGCCGTTCCAACTAAAACCTGCTTTAATTAACAGTTTGTCGCCGTTTGCAGGGGTTACGTTACGGATTGCAAAACTAGTACCACACGTTTCAAGTTTGGTAAGTTTATTATTTCCACTAGCATCCGTATAAGTAACGTAATTGGAAGTGAATTCTATCCAGTAGGTTTCGTTTACCCCATCGTAAAATTCGCCCATATTAACAACAACGCCAGACGTGCCATTGCCGATATCGCTCATGTACGCTACGCCAACAACACTTATAGCCCCCGTATTGTTATTTTGAGCGCTTGCCGTAAGCCCAACCATTCCTAGTGAGCATACAATCAGTAATGCGGAAAAAAACGTTATTAGTTTCTTTCTCATACTCTTTTCCTCCTAACGATTATATTAAAATATAATCAAGTTAAAAATTATTATATCATACGCTAATATAAATTTCAATATCAAATTTCATTTTTTGTCAAAATATGATATATTCAAACAAAAAAACACCGAGACGTGAAAGTCTCGGTGTTAATTTTTTTATCAACGATTATGCTCTTCTTTTCTTAAATACAATAGCAATAACTGCTACAATAAGTGCTATAATTGAAGGAATAATCATACCAGTAAGAGTGCTTCCGCATCCGCCTTTTGGTTCTTCAGGTTGTTCAGGATCAGTAGGATCTTCTGGATCGGTAGGATCTTCTGGGTCAACAGGTGGATCTACTGGGTCTTCAGGTTCAGTAGGATCTTCTGGATCAACAGGTGGATCTACGGGATCTTCAGGATCGGTAGGATCTTCTGGATCAACAGGTGGATCTACGGGATCTTCAGGTTCAGTAGGATCTTCTGGATCAACAGGTGGATCTACGGGATCTTCAGGTTCGGTAGGATCTTCTGGATCAACAGGTGGATCTACAGGATCTTCAGGTTCAGTAGGATCTTCTGGATCAACAGGTGGATCTACGGGATCTTCAGGTTCGGTAGGATCTTCTGGATCAACAGGTGGATCTACAGGGTCTTCAGGTTCAGCAGGAGCAACAACTTCTACGGTCATTGTTGCTTCTAAACCTTCATATTTAACCGTGATATTAACTGTTCCGATAAGTTCTTCACCAAATATGTAGTTAATAGGATCTACGATTTGTTCTTCGTTATACCAGTATTCAACGATACCTGCATTTACAGTTTCGGTTGAATCGTCATCATAAGTGAGCGTGATAGAAATGCCAGCAGGATTAATCTTTTCGCCTACGGTAATCGTTCCTGTGTAAGTTGCCGTTAAAGTTTCGGGAACAGGATCAGCAACAACAGGCGTTTCCGTCCATCCAGCAACAAGTTCAATATTACCAGTAACAAGCGTTGCGAAATCATATTCAACGCCTTCTAAGAACCAACCTGCAAATTCATAGGTGTATTCCGCATCAGCATCTCTCGTGGGGTTAGCAGGCTCGGTGAACGTTAAGCCATATTCAACAGTTTCAGATTCAACAGCCGTTCCGCCGTTAGAATCATAAGTTACCGTGTAACTATTTTTCGTTTCCGTCCATTTTGCAACGAGAGTGATGTTTTTGGTTACAGGCGCTTCAAAATCATAATCTGCGTTGTTAAGCGTCCAACCAGCAAACGTGTAAGTGTATTCTGCCGTTGCATCCTTTGTGGGAGCAGATGGTTCAACAACTACGGTGTTTGCTTCAACGTTTACGATTTCTTCGTCGGTAAATACACCACCGTTTGCATCAAACGTTACGGTAAATTCAAATCCAGGAATATATTCCCAAATTGCATATAAATGCATGTCAGAAGTTACGTTGTAGGTTTCAGTAGTAATAATTTCACCATCAGTCGTAAGCGACCAACCTTTGAATTGTTTACCTTCAGGTGCTTTGAACGTACATTCTGGTAAAGTATATTCACCAACGTATTGTACGCCATAAGCCGTACCGTCACCGGTATTAGCAGCTATTACAATTTGATATCCTACAATACGAACACGCATTTTAGCTTCTAATCCTTGGTATTTAACCGTGATATCCTTAAAGCCAATGAGTTCTACGCCAAATATGTAGTTAATCGGATCTTCAATTCTTGTGTCTTCATACCAGTATTCAACAGCGCCTGCACTTACAGGTTCGGTTGAATCATCACTATAAGTAAGAGTGATTGAAATACCTGCAGGATTAATCTTTTCTCCTACGAAAATGTCTTCTCCAGTATAAGTTGCCGTTAACGTTTCAGGAACGGGTGCAGGAGCAACTACTTCTACGGTCATTATGGTTTCTAAACCTGCATATTTAACCGTGATATTAACTGTTCCGATAAGTTCTTCACCAAATACGTAGTTAATAGGATCTACGATTTGTTCTTCGTTATACCAGTATTCAACGATACCTGCATTTACAGTTTCGGTTGAATCGTCATCATAAGTGAGTACGATTGAAATGCCAGCAGGATTAATCTTTTCGCCTGCCGTAATCGTTCCCGTGTAAGTTGCCGTTAACGTTTCGGGAACAGGCTCAGCAACAACAGGTGTTGCCGTCCAATCTGCAACAAGAGTGATATCTCCCGTTACAAGAGCATCAAAATCATATGCTTCGCCGCCTAAGAGCCAGCCTGCAAATTCATAAGTGAATTCTGCATCTGCATCTTTGGTGGGATTAGAAGGAATTTCAACTTTATCACCCGTCCAAATAGTTTGAGATGCTTCGCCAACAAGCGTTCCGCCATTAGCATCAAACGTTATGGTGTTTTCTTTATAAACGTCTAAAATACAAGAATTAGTAGATAATAAAATGTAAGTCAAATCAGCATCAATAGCGTAAACTTCACCACCGTCTGCAATATATGAACCAGCCTTAATCGTAAACTTATCACCCACACTTGCTACAAACGTGCTATCTGTTACGGTAGGTCTGATAAGGAAGTTGTTGCTTCCTTCACCTAAATAAGTAAATTCTGGAAGATTTACCGCTTCACCACCTACAGCTTGATATTCCATTTTAACGCCGTCTAAAGCATTTGTATATTGAGCTAAATTAATAGCTCCACCACCAATATTTAAAGTAACCTGTAATGCAGGAGTGCCCCATTCCGTAGCGAAGAAACGCACTTCGTTTACAGACATATCTAAAGCTTCGTCAGTATTAACTTTTAGTGACCAAAAACCATTCGTTTTATATTCGTAAATTACGTCTTCTTTTAATTCGTAATCACCGAAAGAAAGCCCTGCTTTCAAAATTATGGTGTCACCAAGTGCGATTGCGTAATCTTCACCAGTTGTTCTGTTGATTGCAATACTTGTTCCGCAAGTTTCAACTGAAGTTACAGCAACGGGGTCTCCATCCTTGTTAATTATTTCAACGTAATCGGTTGCGCCTGGAATTGCCGTCCAGTATCCACCAGTGTTGATAGGATTAACGTCAACGATAATCATCTTGCCATAACCATCAAGAAGAGTGCCTGTGTCAACGTTATTCTGTACTGAAACTACGTTGAAAGCAGTTTTTTCAATTTCTTCCCCTTCTGCATTTGCGACCTTAACGAAAGGTGCTCCTTCGGTTTCGTATTTATAGTGAACGTCTTCTTTAAATTCGTAGTCGCCGATTACCCAACCAGCCTTAAACGTAATAATATCGCCAACGCTAATTATATACGACTGCATTCTATTAACTGCAATGCTATTTCCACAACTTTCAACGTACGTTGCATTTTGCACTCCAGTACTAGTGGTAATAATAACGTTTTCCGTTCCACCAGGAATAGCAGTCCACCAATTACCTGTTGCCGTATTAGTGTCAAAGTTAACTGCAACTAACACCTTGTTGCCATAGCCAGCAGCAGGCATTGTATCTGGGTCGTAGTTAACGTTTGCTATTTCAATAGCCGTCTTCGAGTCATCAAGCGCACTTACCGACATACCCACCGCACCAAGCGAACACGCAATTAAAAGTGCAGAGAATATTGCCAAAAGTTTCTTCTTCATGCTTCCTCCTTTTTCGAGCCATTAATGCCGGATATTGCGTTTTACAAAAAACGCAATAGGGCTAGCCCTAATTTTAATTTTTAATGGTTACTAGCAATTTGCTTTTCAACCATCTCTTGATATATTATATCACACGCACACGCACGATTCAATATTCATTTTAAAATTTTTTGCTTAAAAATTGCATGATATTTATTATTTTTTATACTAAACACAGATAAATTTAACTTTTTATATTGTTTTAAAATACAACCAAAAACAAAAAACCGCCTTAATCACAAAGCGGTTTTTATTACATTATATATAAATATATAAAATATAAAATTTATTCTTCAATTTCGGTATCGCCCGATTTTTCTCCGTGCATTGAAATGATTTTTTCTATTTCAGATAAAAGCTTATCTTTTCCAAAGCCTGTTTCCGAAGATACGGGAGTAATATCCCCTGCCCCAACTTTCAAATCGGAAGCAACCTTAAATGCTTGCGGTTTAACTTTGCTTTTTCCAAGCTTATCCGCCTTAGTTGCAATAAGCGAAAAGGGAAGCGCATAATGATATGCATAATTCACCATGCCCTTATCTTCTTCGGTGGGATTATGGCGAATATCCACCAAAATAAACAAGTGATCTAGTGGAACGTCAGAGAAAAACTTATCCATAAGTTTTCCCCATTTTGCCTTTTCTTCCTTGCTAACCTTTGCAAAGCCGTACCCAGGTAAATCTGCAAGAATAAACTCCCCGAAATCGAAGTAGTTTATAAGCCTTGTTCTACCGGGGGTAACCGACGTTCTTGCAAGTTTTTTTTGATTTGCAAGCATGTTTATAAGCGAACTTTTACCAACGTTACTTTTGCCCGCAACGGCAATAATCGGCTTATCCGTTTTTAAAAACTTATCCGCACTTGCAACGGAAGTTATAAACATTGCATTTATCTTCATAGTACTAGTTAAAAATTGATTGCGACGTTAAACACTTCGTCAACGTTTTCCGCCGTAATAAATTTTATCTCCTTTCTAATCTCGTCTGGAATTTCTGCCAAATCCCTTTCGTTTGCCTTTGGAATAATTACCGTATAAATACCTTGACGGTATGCGGCAAGTGCCTTTTCTTTAAGCCCACCGATAGGCAAAACCTTACCACGCAAAGTAATTTCACCCGTCATAGCAACGTCGTGGCGCACAGTCTTTTTCGTAAGTGCTGAAAGTATTGCAGTTGCCATGGTTATACCTGCGCTCGGCCCGTCTTTCGGGGTTGCCCCTTCTGGAACGTGAACGTGAATATCATTCTTTTCAAACAGTTCTTCATCTACACCGTAACGCTTTGCGTTAGACTTGATATAACTAATTGCCGCACGGGCGGATTCCTTCATAACGTCGCCAAGTTTTCCGGTTAAAAGCAGTTCGCCTTTACCACGCATTAAACCTACTTCGATAGTTAGCGTTGTTCCGCCAACTTGCGTCCACGCAAGCCCAACCGTTGCGCCAACTTCGTCAACTTCCGGCGTAACGTCTTTAAGGCGTTTTTTAACGCCAAGATAGTCGCATACGACTTTCGCCGTAAGTTTTTGCTTGCGCATTTTTGGATTATCGCCAAGTTTAACCGCCACCTTTCTGATAACACTTCCTATTTGACGTTCTAAGCCCCTAACTCCCGCTTCCATAGTGTATTCTTCAATAATTTCACGAATTGCGTCTTCCGTGAAATCCACTTTCGTTTCAGGAACACCGTTGAGTTTAAGTTGCTTAGGAATAAGATAGCGTTTGGCAATTTGCACCTTTTCTTCACCCGTATAACCGCTAAGTTCAATGATTTCCATTCTGTCTAGAAGTGGATAGGGTATGGTATCAAGCGAGTTAGCCGTGGTTATAAACATAACGTCGGATAGGTCGTACGGAATCTCCATATACCTATCACGGAAAGTAACGTTTTGTTCGGGGTCTAACACTTCTAAAAGCGCACTTGCAGGGTCGCCGTGTATATCGCTTGAAAGTTTATCAATCTCATCAAGCAAGAACACGGGATTTGCACTTCCCGCCGTTTTAAGTCCGTATATAATACGCCCAGGCATAGCACCGACGTACGTTCTGCGATGCCCCCTTATTTCCGCTTCGTCTTTAACCCCACCAAGACTCATTCTAACGAATTTTCTATTAAGTGCACGGGCAATCGACGTTGCAACCGAAGTTTTACCAACCCCCGGAGGCCCAACGAAACAAAGTATCGGCCCACGCATCTTTTTAGTGAGTTTCAACACGGCAATATATTCTAAAATTCTTTGCTTTACCTTTTCCAAGCCGAAATGGTCTTTATCTAAAATTTCTTGCGCTGTGGCAAGCGTTCCCGTGTCTTCCGTCTTTTCGTTAAACGGAAGTTCTAAAAGCCAGTCAAGGTAATTCAAAATAATTGAATAATCGGGCGACGACGGATTGATTTTATCTAATCTGTCAATCTCTTTAAGTGCCTTTTGTTCAACGTCTTCTGGCAAGCCTTTTGCTTTTATCTTTTCACGGAGTGCATCTTCTTCATCTATATCGTCGCCAAGTTCGTCGTGTATTGCACGAAGTTGCTCACGAAGATAATATTCTTTTTGGCTTTTATCGATATTTTGCCTTACTTTAAGGCTTATTTCCTTTTCAATTTTTGCAATTTCAAGTTCACGAGAAAACAATTTTTGCGCTTCTGTAAGGCGAAGTTTTGTGTCGCTTATAGATAAAATATTAAGCACCTTGCTAATTTCACACGGCATAAGCGACATTGCGTTATCCACAAATTCGTTTGCATCAGTAATTTCAGAAACGGTTGCTAGCACTTCTTTCGTAATTCTACTATCTAACAAAGAATATTCGTAAAATGCGTTCTTTGCTAAACGGAAACACGCTTCAAGTTCCACCGTGTTTTCCGTGTTAACGTATGGCACTTCTCTAACTATTGCAGAAAAATACCCTTCGGTATTAGTATATCTAACTATCTCTGCACGGTAAAGCGCATCAACGCTCGCTTTCATGTTGCCGTTTGGCATTTTTGTGAGTTGCTTAACTTTTGCAACGACACCGATTTCTGCAATATCTCTCTTTCTTGGGTTATCGATAATCGGATTTTTTTGCGCTGCTATAAACACGAGCGATTTATCATCTGTTGCCTTATTTAACGCCTTTACGGAAAACGGTCTGCCAACGTCGAAGTTGAGCACAGTTTTCGGAAATAACACCTTTCCCCTTAACGCTATAAGCGGAAGGTCTAAAAGCGCTTCTTCTATAATTTCAGTATTCAAATTCTCTTGATTCATATGTATCCTGCCTATAAGCAATATTTTTCTAAAAGTACTTTAACGGGTTTATCTTTATACGGTACGGTTATCTCTTTTGCAACCGCTTTAAGTTCTTCCCTAGCGTCCCCTACCGCTACACCGTGCCACGCACCCCTAACAAGTTCTATGTCGTTTGTGCTATCGCCAACGGTGATAATTTTATCCATAGGAACGTTATAAAAATTTGATAAAAATTTAACGGCAAACCCTTTGCTACAAGCAGGGTTTATAACTTCAATAAGTTGACTTGAACCGTTGTTTATTATCAATTTATCCTTATAAATTTGATTATATTTTTCAGTTAATCGCTTTGCCGTTTCTGCATCACAGATACCGCCCACCTTTTGAACGGGTTTCTTTTCAGCGTTTACAAGTTCTATTAAACTTTTAACTTTTTTCCCCGTAATATGAACTGCCTTTTCGTAATATTCGGTATATGAACTACTTTGCTCGTAATATAAAATGTCGTCAATATCTACAACTGTTTGTATTCCTTCTGCAAGCAGTTTTTCCGCAACTTCCGACGCAAGCGGATAATCGATTCCGCCCATAAATATCGAATCTCCCGATTTGATATCGTTAATCATTGCGCCCTGATAGGAAATAACTAATCCTTCTAATCCGTATCTTAAACAAATATCACGGATAGACGTATACATTCTCCCCGTACAGATAACGAATTTCCCACCTTTTTTAACGTATTCTTTGACCGTTTCAACCGTTTCAGCATCAATGTTTCCAGGCGCAATACCTAGCGTCCCGTCAAAATCAGAAACGAATAAGTCGTATTTCATTATTTAAGCCCCTCTTTGGTAAGATAATCAATTATAATTTTTGCAAGTTTTTCGCCTATACCTTGCGTTGAAGCAAGTTCATCACTAGTTGCGCTAATAATTCCGCCTATATCCTTAAACTTTTCAATCAGCGCAAGTTTTTTAACCTTTCCTAATCCTTTAATCTCGTCAAGCACGCTTGATAGCGCACGTTTTGACCGCAAACTTCTGTGATAGGTTATTGCAAACCTGTGCGCTTCATCACGAAGACGTTGAAGCACTTTTAGTGCATAATCCCGCTTTTCTAAAACTATCGGAGTAGAAGAATTTAACGTGTAAATTTCTTCATTACGTTCAGCAAGCGCAATTAAATCAATATCGGTGATATTATATTTATCGAAAATTTCTTTAACGCTGTTTAGTTGCCCTTTTCCACCGTCGATTACGATTAGTTCTGGCTTAGGAAATTTCTCTGCGTCTGTTTCTAATCGTTCTAATCTTCGTGCCATCATTTCCTGATGCGCACGGTAATCGTCTGCACCTTCAAAAGTCTTAATTTTGAACCTGCGGTATGCGTTCCTATCAGGTTCTCCGTCAGTAAACACAACCATACTGCCCACTTTATCCACACCGCTCACGTTAGAAATATCATAACATTCCATACGTTTAGGATAACGTGAAAGCCCCAAAATCTCTTTAAGGCGCACACACGCAGAAATGGTCATATCGTTTTTATGCTTAATTCTATCAACGGCAATTTCCAAATGCTCTTTTGCGTTTTCTTCCGCCATATCGAGCAGTTTTTTTCTTGCCCCAGCCTTTGGATAAACAAACTGCGTTTTCTCGCCATGCTCGGCAAATAAATATTCTTTTAATAAGTCTGCATCTGGAATTTCCGTCTGCAAAATAATTTCAGGTGGAAGTTTAACGTCCTTTCCGTAATACCCGCTAATAAACTCAAAAATCGCATCACCATCAGAAAGATTTGCCTCTTCTAGTGCAAAGTTTTTACCCCCAAGCATTATTCCACCACGGACGAAAAGAATACTAACCACGGAGTATATCCCATTTGTTAGATAAAACACAACGTCTGCGTCAATGAAATTATTCATAGCAGTAACACGTTTAAGTTTTATCTTCTCTAAACCTAGAAGATATTCTTTATATTTAAGCGCAAGTTCAAATTCTTCTGCATTTGCAAGCGCAAGCATCTTTTCTTTTATCTTACTTTCCGCATAATCGGTGTTACCTTTAAGAAAATCCAAAGCATCTTTCACACGAACGGCATAGTCTTCTTGCGTAATACCATTAGAGCAAGGGGATAAACATTTGCCGATATGAGCGTTTAGGCAAGGTTTTATCTGTTTATTCGGGTCTAGTTTCTTATCACACGGACGCACGCCGAAAACGGTATTTATAATCTCTAAAATGCTCTTAACCGAAACACCCGCCATATACGGCCCAAAATATTTGCATCCGTCTTTTTTGATTTTGCGTGTAAGCGTAAACGTTGGGAAAGGGGTTTTCAAATCCACCTTTACGTAGGGATACGTCTTATCGTCTTTTAATAAAATATTGTATCTCGGCTTATGCTTTTTGATAAGATTATTCTCTAACGACAGTGCATCTATTTCACTTGGAGTGATGATATAGTAAAAGTCCGCAACGTTATTTACCATTGCGTAAACTTTTTCCGTCTTGAAGCCACCGTGGAAATACTGCCTTACCCTATTTTTAAGGTTTTTGGCTTTACCGACGTATATTATCTGTCCGTCTGCGTTTAACATAACGTAAACACCACTTTTATCAGGCAGAAGTTTTAATTTTTCATCGATTATCCCCATAGTAAATCACCTAACGTTTCTTTTAAGCACAATGTTATAAAAACGCTTATATTTTAGTATATACTATTTTTAAATATTTTACAAGAATTAATAGCCTAAAAATTCCACACCTTTTAAAAGCACGTCTGATAACGTTTGATTCCTAAGCGAATAAAATATAACTTTTCCTTGTCTTTTAGTCGTAACGGCGTTAAGATTTTTAAGCAACCTTAACTGATGCGAAACGGTGGTTTGATTTAAATTTAATAAATTTGACAAGTCGCTAACACACATTTCGCTAATCGCAAGCGCAGAAATCACCTTTAATCTCGTGTAATCGGAAAAAATGGAAAAGAAACAAACAAGGTCGTCTAAAATCTCACCTTTTGGAACGTAATCCGTCACCATTGTTTGAAGCCTTCTATCAAGCAGAATTTCTTTCATTTTTAATCTCCTTTACGCATATAATAAGTGTACACGTATTGTATCACTTTATTATGTAACGTAGAGTGTAACAATTTCTTATAAAACAAAGAAAAAAAGAAGATTTTGACAAAAAGGAGGTTTACAATGAATTCAAACAACATAGTATTGATTGCTCTTTTACTTCTTCTTACAAGCGGGGGCACTATTAACACTACTCAACTGCTATTACTTTTAGCCCTTTTAACTACCACAGGTTACTTATGTGGAAACACAAACAACAACTGTTCTTGTGGCAACGGATTCACCAACGTTTAATTTAATATTAACCCCAGAAAAAAAGCAGGGCGTTTAACCCTGCTTTTATTTTAACAACTAAGATAAAACTCTGTTAATTCGACTGCTACTTCGTGAATATCATACCCTGCTCGTTTTACCTTTTCTCCAACATCACTTACAACCGAAAAATCTCTTTTACCGTTCATCATTTCGTTCACCCATGCTTTCCCATCTTCTAATGGTAAAAATCTAACGTTCCCTGTTGCGTCCGCTTCTATCGGAACTCTATCTGACGCTATACATTTAAGCCCGTTTGCCTGCGCTTCAATTAACACAATGCCAAGTCCTTCGTATCTTGACGGAAATACAAACATATCCGAAGCAGACAAATAAGCGTATGTGTTTTCAATTACGCCCGTAAATATTACGCTTCCTAAAAGATTTAATTCTCTAACCTTATCTAGCACCGCTTGTTGTAAATCGCCTTTACCTACGAGTATTAGTTTTGTGTTTGGATTTTTTTTGTGTACTTCATAAAAACGGTCTATTAGATACTCGTGATTTTTTTGAAATGCAAATCTTCCTATATGACAATATACCGTTTCATTATCTCTAATATTGAGTTTTCGACGTATATCGTCCCTATCCGAACTATTAAATTCAAATTTTTCAACATCTATAGCATTTCTTACTATTTTATTCCCGTATTTGCTTTTCCCGTTTAAGTATGTAAGCGCATCTGAAGAACATGCAAACGTATAATCGGCATATTTACAAAGCATTTTTCTACTTGTCCTATATAACATCTTCCGCAGAAAACTTATTCCCATATTACCTTCCCCAGCAATATGCGAGTGTGCTATTGTCCGTTTTACCCCTGCTTTTTTTGCCATTTTTAATATAAATCCGGCTGTTCCTGTTAAATGACAATGCACGGTTTCATATTCGGGATGCATCTTAAAAAATTTATATAACTCTTTCAAACTTGCAAAAATATTTTTAGAAAACCGCTTTTTTAAATAGAAAATCTTACCGCCAAGTTGTATTACTTCCCTATCATAAACGCCATTACCACCATAAACTAGAAAATCAAATTGCAATTTATTCCTATCTATATTTTTAAAAATTTCAGTAATCAGCGTTTCCGCACCACCCCTGTTCAAATTCCATATTACATGTAAAATCCTTTTCATATCACAGCCCCTACCCTTTTGTTTTATTTAATATATCACATATGTATATTAAAGTCAATATTTTTGTGGTTTATTTGTTTTTCAAATGTGTAGTATTCTATGTATAAGGGAGGAGAAAAAATGGATATCTTAAAAAGAATTGAAGAATTACGTTTAACTCGTGGCTGGTCTATTTATAAATTGACTAGTGAAGCAGGATTAACTCAATCCACATTGTCGAACATGTATTCTCGCAACACGCTGCCATCAATCACGACATTAGAAAATATTTGCCGTGCATTTGACATAACACTATCTCAATTTTTCGCAACCACCGACGAACAAAAAATTTCTGATGAAGAACACGTACTATTACAGCGATTTAGATTACTCAATAAAAATGAACAATCTGCCGTCTTAACACTTTGCGACAATTTAAAACAGAATTAAAAAAACCGTCCTTTGCATTTTTGCAAAGGACGGTTTTATTTTTATTGTAAAACCATTTTAGTATGCAATTTTATAGAGTTCAAGAATTTCTTCTTCGGTTGTAACTCTTGGGTTGCCACCTGTACAGGGGTCGATAATTGCATCTTTAGCAAGTTGTGCTAAATCTTCTTCTTTTATAAGAACTTCATCAGTTCCTTTTCTTTTAAGTTCTTTAATCGTCTGAGGAATATTGACGTCCTTAGAAAGTTTCTTAACCGCTTCGATTGCAGCATCTGCAGCCTGTTCTTCGGTCATGCCCTTAATATCAACGCCCATAGCTCTTGCAATATCGCCATACTTCTTAAGTGAAGATGCTTTATTGTATTCCATAACGTAAGGAAGTAAGAGTGCGTTTGCTACTCCGTGTGGAACGTCAAAGCGTGCGCCTAAGGGGTGTGCCATAGAGTGAACGATACCAAGACCTACGTTAGAGAATGCCATACCTGCTACGTACGAGCCGTATGCCATACCTTCTCTAGCCTTTGCATTAGAACCATCTGCAACCGCATCACGAAGGTTGTCTGCGATAAATTTAATACTGTTCCAGCAGAGAAGATCAGATACGGGAGTTGCACCTGCGGTTATATATCCTTCAATAGCGTGCGTTAATGCATCCATACCCGTTGCAGCGGTTAAACCTTTCGGCATACTCATCATCATTTCTGCGTCGTTGAACGCAACGTAAGGAATATCGTTAGGGTCAACGCAAACAAGTTTTCTGCCTGCTTCTTCGTCGGTTATAACGTAGTTGATGGTAACTTCTGCAGCCGTACCACTCGTCGTTGCAAACGCCATTGTTGGGAATGCTCTATTTTTAGTGTCTGCAACACCTTCCAAACTCTTAACGTCTGCAAAGTCAGGATTAGTTGCGATAACGCCGATTGCTTTTGCCGTATCAATACAGCTACCACCACCGATTGCAATAATTACGTCAGGCTTAAATTCGTTGAACGCTTTAAGTCCTGCTTTTACGTTTGCAATAGTCGGGTTTGCTTTAACGTCTGAGAATACGGTGTAAGTTGCGCCTGCTTGTTCAATAACGTCGGTTACCATTTTAACAACGTTAAATTTAACAAGGTCGTTATCCGAAACAACAAACGCCTTTTTCATGCCTTTTTTCTGCATTTCAGCGATAAGTTCTTTTCTGCAACCTGCGCCAAAATAACTAGTTTCATTTAATACCATTCTTGCCATAATATTTATCTCCTTTTACTTTATTTTTATAATGATAGGGTTAACGCCCAAATTTTTTCATCAATGCTTTAACTAAATCGTCCCCTTCGAGTTGTCTTTCCTTTCTTTGTTGTGGCTTATTTTGATTAAAGTTACGGTTTTTATCTTGGGGTTTTCTTTCTCTTGGTGCTTGCGCTCCCTTAACTTCGATACCACGTGGATTATCTGCAGTTTTCATGGTGAGCGAAATCTTTTTCTTGATTAAATCTACACCCATAACTTTTACTTTAACCACGTCGCCTACTTTAAGCACTTCTGACGGATGACGGATAAATCTTTCTGAAATCTGGGAAATATGCACGAGCCCGTCTTGATGCACACCGATATCAACGAATACGCCAAAATCAATAACGTTTCTTACCGTACCTATAAGTTCCATACCTTCTTTTAGGTCTTTCAAATCCATCAAATCAGAACGAAGGACAGGTGCAGGTAAATCTTCACGGATATCCCTACCAGGTTTTAATAGTTCAGAAACGGCATCCTTTAAGGTGGGTTCACCAACACCGCAATCAGACGCTACTTTAGCCCAACCGATACTCTCGATTTTTGCCGTTAATCCATCAAGTTTACCATTTGCAACGTCGGTCAAAGTATACCCCGTTGCAGATAATAATTTTTCGATTGCTGGATACGTTTCAGGGTGAACACCCGTGTTATCAAGCACGTTCTTGCCGTGAATTCTTAAAAATCCTGCACATTGTTCGAATGCTTTTGCACCGAGTTTTTTAACTTTTAATAATTCATCACGGGATTCAAACGGTTTTTCTTCTCTATACTTAACGATATTCTTTGCTATACCAGAATTAAGCCCCGCAACGAAGGATAATAAACTTGCTGATGCGGTATTTAAATCCACACCAACGCTGTTAACACAATCTTCAACAACACCGCCAAGCACTTCTTCAAGTCTATTTTCCGGCATATCGTGTTGATACTGCCCAACGCCTATGGACTTAACGTCTATTTTAATTAATTCTGCAAGCGGGTCTTGAAGTCTTCTCGCAATAGACACCGCACTACGAAGTGATACGTCAAAATCAGGAAATTCTTCAGCCCCTAGCTTACTTGCGCTATAAACGGATGCGCCTGCTTCGTTAACAACGGCATACTGAACGGGGCGGGGACAATCTTTAATAAGTTCCGCAACGAAAATTTCCGATTCCTTACTTGCCGTTCCGTTACCGATAGAAATAACGTCAACGTTATGCTTTCCTATAAGTGCTAAAAGCACCTTCTTTGCTTCTTCAATTTTGTTCTGTGGCGGTGTAGGGTAGATAACCGTAGTGTCTAAAACGTTGCCTTCTGCACTAATAACCGCTATCTTACAACCCGTTCTATAAGCAGGGTCTAAACCTAATATTGTTTTACCTTTAAGGGGTGGTTGCAAAAGCAACGGGCGAAGGTTAACTTCAAACATCTTTATTGCTTGTTCGTTTGCTTTATCCGTTAAATCGCTTCTAGTTTCACGTTCTAACGAAGGGAAAATTAAACGGCTAAACGCATCTTCACATGCAAGTGCCACGATTTTTGCGCTTTCGCTGTTATTTTTAACGTATTTTGCCTTTATCAAATCGGTAAACGTTATAACGTCAATGCTTACCGCAACTTTTAAGCATTCTTCTTTTTCGCCCCTGTTAACCGCTAAAATTCTATGCGAAGGAATTTTATTTATTTGTTCAGAGTAATCCTTATACCCGTCGTATGTGAGCGCATTTTCTGCTTCTAGAAGTTTGCAGGATAGCGAACCACTATCTGTTATACGACTTCTTAAAATCTTTCTTAAATCGGCATCATCAGACACCGTTTCTGCAATTATATCCGAAGCACCTTTAACCGCTTCTTCTTTGGTTAAAACGCCCTTTTCTTCATTGATGTATTTTTCCGCTTCTTCATACGGAGCATCTTTCTCGCCTTGCGATAAAATATAATCTGCAAGTCCTTGAAAACCTTTTTCAATGGCAACTGACGCCCTTGTCTTTCTCTTTTGCTTATACGGACGATAAATATCTTCTGCTTCGGTCATTGTTTCGGCTTTTTCAAGTGCCAAAGCAATTTCTTCTGTCATTTTGCCCTGTTCCGTAATTGAAGACGTGATTTCTTCCTTTCTTTTTTCAAGATTTCTTAAATATTTAAGCCTATCTGAAAATTCACGAAGAACTTGGTCGTCGCAAGACCCCGTTTGTTCTTTTCTATACCTTGCTATAAACGGTATAGTATTTCCATCGTCGATTAGGCTAATGATATTTTCTGCGTGATGTGGGCGAAGATTAAATTCTCCGCTAAGTTTTAATGCGTAGTCCATAATTTGTTCCGTCCGTTATTTTTTCTTTCCTTTTCTTTGTCTAATTTCTTTAACAGTCCTTTCGTACCCTATATCCTTAGGCGTGTAATACACCCTATCTTTTAGCGAGTCTGGAAGATACTGCTGTTCAACGTAACCGCCGTATAAATGCGGATACTTGTAGTTTTTAGATAAGTTTTTATCTTCTTGCGAGCCATACACGGCGTTTTTAAGATGAGGGGGAACCGTGTCGTCTTTAACCGTTTCCGCATCAACGCCAGCCTGATGCATTGCTTCATATACGCTATTTGATTTTTCTGCTTCACAAACGTATACAACTGCTTCTGAAAGTGGCAAAAGTCCTTCGGGGAGTCCTAGTTTTTCAAATGCCACAAGTGCGTTTGTTGCGACTATAAGCGCATTTGGGTCAGCCATGCCTACGTCTTCAGCAGAATGAGCAACAATTCGCCTTGCTATAAGCAAGGGGTCGCAACCGCCCTTAATCAAACGTTGCATGTAATATAGCGCAGCATTTGCATCACTACCCCTTAAACTTTTGCAAAAAGCCGAAAGCATATCATAATACATGCTTTCATCATAAGAAAGGGCTTTCTTTTGGATAGATTCTTCGGCATCTTTAATTGTTACGTGAATATGCCCGTTTGCACTAGGGTCGGTGGTCAGTACGGCAAGTTCTAATGCGTTATACGCAACACGAAGATCGCCCGCACTCATTTGCGCAATATGATTTAAGGCATCATCATCTACAGTTAAATCATAAGAACCAAAACCACGTTCCTTATCTGCAATTGCCCGCTTTAACGCTACTAATATATTTTCTTCACTTAAACGTTTAAGTTCAAACACTCTGCAACGAGAAACGATAGCAGGCGTCATTGAAGCATAAGGATTTTCGGTAGTTGAGCCGATAAAGATAATATCTCCGTTTTCTATCGACGGAAGCAAACTATCACTTTGTGTTTTATTAAACCTATGGCACTCGTCAAGAAGTAAATACGTCTTCTTTCCATAAAGTTTTGCGTTATATCTTGCGTCTTCAACAACCTTCTTCACGTCGGAAACACCGCTAGACACGGCGTTTAACTTAACGAAGTTGCCATCCGTACTACTTGCGATAACGTTTGCAAGTGTAGTTTTCCCCGTACCAGGTGGTCCCCAAAATATGCAACTACCAAGTCTATCAAGTTTAATTGCACGTCTTAAAAGACTATTTTTATCAACTATATGTTCTTGACCAAGATACTCTGATAAATTTCTTGCTCTCATCCTTTCGGCAAGCGGTATGCTTTTATTTTGCGCCGATGCTAAATCAAATAAATCCATATTGATTATTTTAACATATTTCATATATTATTTCAAGATAAAATATAAATATTATTATGTTAAACGTACGTTTTTTTGCTTTAAAATTAAAAGATTTTTTAGCCTTCATCTTTTTAGTATTTATTTCTGTCTTGCTTTGCGTTGATAGACGTTATTCCGTTTCAATACTGTACGGTATTGAACTATGGATAGCATGCGTTTTGCCCGCTTTATTGCCATATTTAGTTATCTCTTCAATACTTTCTTCCCTTAAAACTACCCGATTACTAGCACTAAAATTATCAGGACTTTCCAAGCGTTTCTTTAATACAAACGGACTTGTTTGTTACGCTTTTATCATTTCTATCATATCTGGCTACCCGATAGGCGCAAAAATAGTGTCCGATTTAAGACTAAATAAACTAATCAGCCAAACCGAAGCAGTGAGAGCATCCGCACTCTGCTCGACTTCTTCACCAACTTTTTTAATTCTTAGTATAGGTGGGATTACTTTTGATAGCACCACTTTTGGCACTACGCTATTTTTATGCCATATTTTATCAGCAATTATAACAGGGTTTGCCTTTTCCTTTTACAAAAGGGGTGATAAGCCCACCTTACTTTTAGACACGCCTAAAAGTAAAACCCATGAAGATGTGTTTTCGACCAGTATATACAATTCCGTCATTTCCGTCTTAGTTGTTGGCGGAACAATTGCACTTTTTTATCTTCTCACCGACGTCTTATTAAATCTAAACGTTTTAAGCCCGTTTTCTTTTATTATCAATCTAGCAATAAATAACAAGTCTCTTTCCGACGGATTACTTCTCGGGTTATTTGAATGCACACGTGGAGTGAAGACGTTAGCAACGGCGGGTATAACGAAATTGACACTTCCAATTACAGCCTTCATCTGTGGTTTCGGTGGTCTTTCAGTTATAGCACAGTCCCTTACCCACTTAATGAAAGCAAAAATAAAAACCGCACCGTTCGTTTTTTCCAAACTACTTTGTGCGGTTATAAATTTTATTTTAGGATTGATTATTTCTACTATTTGTTTTTAAGCAATCCTTTTACAAATTCAGTTATATTCTCAGGCAAATAATTCGACACGTCCCCACCTGCGCTATAAAGCGAGCGAAGAGCCGTCGAACTAATATACGCAGAATCTTTATTTGCGGGGATATAAATTGTTTTTAGGTCGGGATACATGTCGGTATTATATAAAAACATTTCCGTTTCGTATTTATAATCATCCACGTTTCTAACGCCACGAACGTTTATCTCATAGCCGTTTTCTTTCATAAAATCAACAAGCAACCCGTCAAACGTCTGCACCTTAACCCTGTCGTTTCCCACGAAGGCTTTTTGTACCATCTCAACACGTTCATCCTTTGTAAACAAGGGAGTTTTACCAGCGTTAACACCAACGGCAATTACAACTTCATCAAACAGGCTTAAACAGGTTTTAACAACCGCTTCATGCCCTTTAGTAACAGGATCGAACGTCCCTGCAAACACACACGTTTTCATTTAAGCCCCCTTTTTAAAAAATGTAAATCTTGCTCTACCGTATTTACGCTCATCATACTTGACAAGCCCAAGGATTTCCCCGTCAAAACCGTCTTCGTTTTCTAAAATAACAATCCCGCCTTCGTTAAGCACCTTCGCCACCAAGTTAAGTGCCTTTTCACCGACGTCGCTTTTATACGGCGGGTCCATAAATACTATATCAAAGCACTCCCCGATACTATCAAGTAGCACCATCGCATCAAGAGTGTGCACCTTAACCCTATCACATATGCCAAGTTTTTCTAGGTTTTGTTTCGTAAGTGAAACGCTATCTCTCGAATAGTCGTTGAACACCACGAAATCCGCACCACGTGAAATGGCTTCAATCCCCATAGCACCCGTTCCACAGAACAAATCTAGAAACTTCGCCCCAGCAATTCTATCTCTCAAAATATTAAATAGGCTTTCCCTTGCCATGTCTGACGTAGGTCTAACCTTGTCCCCGTCAAACGATTTAAGCACTCTGCCCTTAAAAACGCCACTAACTATACGCACGGTTATTTTTCATCCCCGTAAAGCATTTGCTGTTGCTTTTCAATCTTATCATATTGCTTTTGCATTTTCTTTGCTCCGATAAGGTATGGCACGCCACAAATAGTCATCATATACGGAACAGCATACAAGAGATAAAAATAGTGCGTACCAACTTTTAACGCTGCTTCCGACATGAACGAACTATAAGGCGCATAGAAAAGCATATACACTATACCAGATGCAGCACCTGCACCGTTAACTTCACCGTTTGTAGTAAGGAATAAAATCAAATGCACAATCATCATTACAACAAGCGGAATAACCACTATAAAACCAAGGAAAAAACCTTTCCACGGCCTAAATTCGCCTGCTTTTTTAATTTCAATATATTCGCCCGTTTGAATTATCTGTTTTCTACGCATATTGTTAGATTGAAGAAGTTTAACTGCTTCCTGCCCGTCTTTATAGTTTGACGAACAGACAATAAACGTATATATGGCTATACATAAGCCAAAAAGCACCGCTTCAAGCGCATCAATTCCGATTGCCGTTATAGCAAGCGAAATTATAGCCATAAATATAAGATAAACGAAAAAGAATAACGTTTGCTTAAAATAATACCACATCTTAACTACCTAATATATATTTTTTCTGCACGAGCACTCGCCCTGCAAAGTATTTCATAACTAATCGTGCCATACTCACGGGCAACCACGTCCGCATCAAACTCATTACTTAAAATCGGAAAGTAATCTAGGTCGCAATCCTTAACCGCAGTTAAATCCATACAACGATTGTTAAATTGTCTATTAGTCCTTTCCCTAAACAGCCCGTCTGCATAACCAAATCTAACTAATGATAAATCAACGTCTTTTTTAGCCCTGCAATCGCCATATAAGGCAGATTCCCCCGCTTTCAGATTAAATCTCTTAATCACAGGCGCTTCAACGCTCATAATCGGTTTAACAGACAACAATGAACTTTCAAACGGCTTATAACCGTACAGCAGTATTCCTATTCGCACCATATCCATTTGAACTCCCGAAAGAAAGCCCCCGCTAGCAGACAAGTGCGCTATTACTTTATTATTATAACCCTTAACCGTCTTATTTGCAAGTAAAAATTTATTAAGCGCATTATTTCTCGCTTTTTCTTCTTCTGGACAAGCAAAATGCGAAAACACCCCGTCTAAAATCAAATTTTTGCTTTTCGCAATTTCTTTAACTACCGAAATTAACTCATCCAAACTATCAACGCCTTGGCGATTCATTCCCGTATTAACTTTAACGTGAAGTTTAGTGCGTCTATTCTGTTTTTGCGACTCTCTTTGAGCCCTTAAAACGTCCAAAACAGAAGAAACTGTAAGCGTCAAATTATAATGCACCGCAGACGGCAAATCACTTATAAATGGCGGAATCAATACGAGAATATCTTTCTTCACCCCAGACTGACGAAGCGCAACCCCTTCTTCAACCAACGCCACCGCAAAACAATCTACAATTGGATATAAGGCGTTTGCACACACACTTGCGCCGTGCCCATACGCATCAGCCTTTACAACCGCACAAAACTTAACGCCCTTATTTAATTTTTCTTTTACCGCAAGAGCATTATTTTTCAATAAATTTAAGTTAATATATGCTTTATTTAACATACTGTAAATTTATGCAAATTCACACGAGAACTTGCACGTTAAAAAAATAAACCCCGTACGCAAGAACGAACGGAGTTTATTACTAACATATATTAGTTTATTAATTTTGAAATACTAGTCAAAATTTAAGATTATTTTCTCTTAAAAATTCCTTTAATTTTACCAGCAACGTCATTAAAAACTTTTTCTACTTTGTCGCCAAGATTTCTTGGGTTTTTAATATTAGCTTGTGCAGCAGCAAGTCTTGCGATCGGAACTCTGAAAGGTGAGCAAGAAACGTAATCAAGACCGATTGCATGGCAGAATTCAATTGATGAAGGATCGCCACCATGTTCACCACAAATACCGCAGTGAATGTCACTTCTTTCCGCATGTCCGAGTTTAACCGCCATATCCATAAGTTTACCAACACCAGTAGTGTCAAGTCTTGCAAACGGATCAGATTCGTAAATTTTTGCATCATAATACGACGGCAAGAACTTACCAGCATCATCACGAGAGAAACCGAAAGTCATTTGCGTAAGGTCGTTAGTACCAAAGCAGAAGAATTCAGCTTCTTTTGCGATTTCATCAGCCGTGAGCGCTGCTCTTGGGATTTCAATCATAGTACCAACTTCGTACTTGAGTTCTACGCCAGCAGCCTTAATAACTTCGTCAGCAGTTGCAACAACAACCTTCTTAACGTAAGCAAGTTCCTTAACTTCGCCAACTAACGGAATCATAATTTCAGGAACAACTTTCCATCCTAGATGTCTCTTCTGAACTGCGATAGCAGCCTTGATGATAGCCTTTGTCTGCATAACAGCAATTTCAGGATAGGTTACAGAAAGACGGCATCCACGGTGACCCATCATTGGGTTAAATTCGTGAAGGTCTGCAATAATTTGTTTAATTTGAGCAACCGTTTTGCCTTGCGTTTTAGCAAGTGCTTCAATATCTTCTTCAGAAGTCGGAACGAATTCGTGAAGCGGTGGGTCTAAGAAACGAATGGTAACGGGGTTACCTTCAAGTGCTTCCATTAAACCTTCGAAGTCTGCTTGTTGCATAGGTTCAATTTTAGCGAGAGCAACTTCTCTTTCTTCCTTCGTATCAGAGCAAATCATTTCACGGAAAGCCCCGATTCTAGAAGGTTCGAAGAACATGTGTTCCGTACGGCAAAGACCGATACCTTGTGCACCGAAAGCAGCTGCTTGTTTAGCGTCAGCAGGAGTATCTGCATTGGTTCTTACGCCAAGAGCCTTGTACTTGTCTGAAAGTTCCATAATTCTTCCGAAATATCCACTGCTTGGATCTGCGGGAACGGTAGGAATAATGCAGTTGTAAATTTTACCGGTTGAACCGTCAAGCGAAATACCATCGCCTTCTTTATAAACAACACCACCAAGTGTGAATTGTTTGTTTTCTTCATCCATCTTGATATCTCCGCAACCGGAAACACAGCAAGTACCCATACCACGTGCAACAACTGCTGCGTGAGAAGTTTGACCGCCACGAACGGTTAAGATACCTTGTGCAAACTTCATACCTTCAATATCTTCAGGAGAAGTTTCAAGACGTACGAGAACTACCTTCTTACCTTTCTTACCTTCGATAACAGCGTCTTCTGCCGTGAACACGATAGTTCCTGCAGCAGCACCAGGAGAAGCAGCAATACCTTTACCAACAACGTTGTTCTTATCAGCATCTTTTAATGCCTTAGGATCGAACGTGGGGTGTAAAAGCATATCAAGGGTTTTTGCGTCGATTTGTAAAAGAGCAGCCTTTTCGTCAATCATGCCTTCATCAATTAAATCGCAAGCGATTCTAATTGCAGCGGCAGCCGTACGTTTACCATTTCTGGTTTGAAGCATATAGAGTTTACCTTGTTCAATGGTAAATTCCATATCTTGCATATCTTTATAGTGTTCTTCTAAGATTTTGCAAACGTCAAGGAATTGTTTATAAACGTCAAAAAATACTTCCTTCATTTGT
>SVIE01000067.1 GCA_015069625.1 Clostridiales bacterium
CGAAGGTATGGATTTAGAAGATACGGGTAACGAACCTTTATATGAAAAAGAAGGTTTCTTAGAAATGGGCGTTTCACCCATCAATGCTCCTGACGTTCCAACCTACGTTGAACTTGAATTCGTTAAGGGTGTACCCGTTGCATTAAACGGCAAAAAAGATACCGCTAAGAACATT
The DNA here is from genome assembly GCA_015069625.1 of Clostridiales bacterium. GTDB lineage: Bacteria > Bacillota > Clostridia > Christensenellales > Borkfalkiaceae > UBA1259. Next base: position 176 of record SVIE01000067.1, read on the forward strand.
ATTTTAGAACTCAACAAACTTGGTGGTGCAAATGGTATAGGTCTTATCGATATCGTTGAAAACCGTCTTGTTGGTATGAAGTGTCGTGGTGTATATGAAACCCCCGGTGGTGCAATCTTATACAAGGCTCACGAAGCACTTGAAACTTTATGTTTAGATAAACTCACCATGCACGAAAAACAAAAACTTGCAGTAACTTACGGCGAACTCGTTTACAACGGATTATGGTTCTCACCACTTCGTGAAGCGCTTGCAGCGTTCGTTGATAGCACGCAAGAAAGGGTTACCGGTAAAGTTAAACTTAAACTTTACAAAGGCAACATCATTAAGGCTGGTATTTGGAGTGATAAATCACTTTATAGTGAAGAAATCGCAACGTTTGGCGAAAGTGATTACAACCAAAAAGACGCTGACGGATTTATCGAACTCTTCGGATTGCCAACCAAAGTTATGGCAATGGTAGATGGTCATAAGGCTTAAAAGCATCGTAATACTGCGTTACTGCCATAGCAAACGATTTCGATGAACAGACGTTCTATCTCACCCGTTTGCGTCGGCGAGCCTTGTCTTGCTTGCTTCTAAACCTTATAACGACAGTATAAGGCTCCTTTGTGAAAAGGGAGCTGTCAGCAACGCTGACTGAGGGATTGTTTTTAAGACTACACAAATAACACAAACACAACTTGGAGAAATAAATTATGGCAAAGATGTGGGAAGGACGCACGGACGGTGTAACCGATAAACTTGCGGACGACTTTAATTCATCAATACATTTTGACTGTAAGATGTATAAACAAGATATTGAAGGAAGCATGGCGCACGCTTTAATGTTAGGTGCTAAAAACATAATCAGCAAAGCGGATGCAGACCTAATTATCAATACGCTTCAGGACATATTAAGCGATTTACAAAGTGGAAAACTTACGTTTGATTATTCTGCGGAAGATATACATATGTTTATCGAAAGCGTGCTTACTTCACGGATAGGTGACGTAGGAAAAAAACTTCATACAGCAAGAAGCCGTAACGACCAAGTTGCGCTTGATTTAAGAATGTATTTAAAGGAGCAGACGGATATTATATCCGATCTGCTTTCCGACTTGATAGAGGTAATCGTAAATAAGGCGGAAGAATACAAAAAAGACATCATGCCAGGGTACACGCATTTGCAACGTGCCCAGCCTGTAACTATGGGGCATCATCTAATGGCGTACGCTATGATGTTTCTCCGTGATAAAGCAAGGCTCAAAGATTGCAAAAAGCGTATCAACGTAAGCCCTATCGGTTGTTGCGCTTTGGCGGGAACTACTTACGACACGGATAGATATTTCGAAGCCGAACAGTTAGGATTTGAAGATATTTGCCTTAACAGTTTAGACGGTGTTTCCGACCGTGATTTCTGTGTGGAATTCTTATCTGCACTCTCAATAATCATGGTTCACCTTTCACGTTTTTCAGAAGAACTAATTTTGTGGTCAAGCTGGGAATTTAAGTTTGTTGAACTATCCAACGCTTACACAACAGGTTCTTCAATAATGCCCCAAAAGAAAAATCCCGATATGGCAGAACTTGCACGTGGAAAGACGGGGCGTGTGTTCGGTGATTTAATGGGTATGCTAACCGTGCTTAAAGGCTTACCACTTGCATACAACAAGGATATGCAGGAAGATAAAGAAGGGGTATTTGATGCTTCTGAAACGGTTATCAACTGTTTAAGCGTGTTCGTAAAAATGATTGACACAATGAAAATCAACAAGCAAAACATGTTGAACGCAGCAGGCGGTGGATTTATCAATGCAACCGATTTAGCAGATTATCTTGTTAAAAAGGGTATGCCGTTTAGGTCTGCATATAAAATAGCAGGACAGGCGGTTAAACTTTGCATAGAAAAAGGCAAAATTTTAGAAACGTTATCGCTAGATGAATACAAAGCGTTAAGTGATTTATTTGAAGAAGATTTATATAATGAAATCAATCTTGAAACGTGCGTAAACAAGCGTGTTTCGGTTGGTGGAACGTCATTCACTTCGGTGGAAAATCAAATTAAATACGTTAAGGATAAACTTATAAATGGCTAAAATATTTATAGACGGTGGTGCAGGCACAACTGGTCTTAACATAAAAGAACGTCTTTCGGAAATGAGTGGGATAGAACTAATCACTCTTCCCGAAGAATTAAGAAAGGACGTTAGTGCAAGAAAGGAAGCAATGAACTCTGCCGACGTGGTGTTTTTCTGTCTTCCTGATGATGCGGCAAAGCAGGCGGATGCACTTATCGAAAACAGGATAACGGCAGTAATCGACGCTTCAACCGTTCACCGTGTTTGCTCGGGTTGGGAATATGGATTTCCCGAACTTTACGGCAGAAGGGAAAGAATTAAAAATAGCAAGCGTATTGCAAACCCAGGCTGTCATGCAAGTGGATTTATTGCGCTAACGGAACCGCTTATCAGAAATAAAATGATAAAAAAACGCACCAACCTAACCTGTTTTTCGTTGACGGGTTACACGGGTGGCGGAAAAAAGATGATAGCAGATTATGAAAATAAAAAAAGAGACGTTTTATTATCTGCACCAAGGCAGTATGGCCTTTCGCAATCGCATAAACATCTCCCTGAAATGAGTGCAATAAGCGGACTTAAAGGAAAAATTGCTTTCTGCCCAATCGTTGGGGATTTCCCAAGGGGTATGGAAGTAACAGTTCCGCTTTTCAAAAAGGATTTGCGCTGTTCGGAAAAAGATATAAGGGAAGTTTTTGCATCCTATTATTGTGGAGATATCGTTAAGTATAACGAAAATGCAGACGAGAACGGATTTTTATCTGCAAATGCTTATGCGGGAAAAGATAGTATGGAAATCTCCGTATTCGGTAATAGTGAAGAAATTTTGCTTGTTGCAAGGTTTGATAACCTTGGAAAAGGCGCATGCGGGTCTGCAATTCAAAACATGAACATTTTACTCGGAAAAGAAGAAACAAACGGACTAATTTTATAAAGGTGAAAGTATGAAACTAATAAGTGGCGGTGTATGTGCAGCGCAAGGATTTACGGCAAACGGTGTACACTGCGGGATCAGGAAAAACAGAACAAAGCGTGATTTAGCGCTTGTAATTAGCGAAAAGCGTGCAAGTGCAGCGGCAGTTTATACAACAAATCTTGTTAAAGGTGCACCCTTAACGGTAACGAAAAATCATATTGCAGACGGTTACGCTCAGGCAATAATTTGCAATAGCGGAAACGCTAACACTTGTAATGCAAACGGCATAGAAATCGCAGAACAAATGAGTGCGCTCGTATCCGAAAAAACGGGGATAAAAGCAGAAGACGTTGTGGTTGCGTCAACAGGCGTAATCGGTCAACCGCTCGATTTAATCCCTATCGCAAACGGTATGGACGAACTAGTCAAAGGTCTTTCTAATAGCGGAAACGAATTTTCCGCAGAAGCCATTATGACTACGGATACCATTAAAAAAGAAGTAGCGGTAGAATTCACGCTAGATGGAAAAACGTGTAAAATCGGTGGTATGGCAAAGGGAAGTGGAATGATTCATCCCGACATGGCAACAATGCTTGTGTTCATCACAACCGACGTTTCAATTTCTCCAAAAATGCTTGCTAAGGCGTTGTCAAGCGATATTAAAGATACCTTTAATATGGTTAGCGTTGACGGGGATACTTCAACAAACGATATGGTAACCGTGCTTGCAAACGGATTAGCAGGAAATAGCGAAATTACGTCTGAAGGTGAAGATTTTAACACCTTTATGAAGGCGCTTAACACCGTAACCGTTCACCTTTGCAAAATGATTGCTGGGGATGGTGAAGGCGCAACTAAACTTTTAGAATGTTCGGTTAGTGGCGCAAAGGACGTTGTAACGGCAAAAACCGTTGCAAAAAGCGTAATTTGTTCAAGCCTACTTAAAGCGGCAATGTTTGGCGCAGATGCTAACTGGGGGCGTGTCCTTTGCGCAATCGGTTATTCAAAAGCGCAAGTTGACGTTAATAAAATCGACGTGGATTTCAAATCGAATAAAGGCATTATCTCTGTTTGTAAAAAGGGTAGCGGGGTAGAGTTTTCCGAAGAAAAGGCAAAAGAAATTTTACTCGAAAAGGAAATTGAAATACTCGTTAATCTCAACGACGGTGAAATCTCTTCAAAGGCTTGGGGTTGTGATTTGACGTATGATTACGTTAAAATCAATGGCGACTACCGAACTTAAGAAAAAATAAACTTCGTTGGACTGCGTTAACTGTTTCGTGTTTCGACTTCAATAACCAAAAAGGTTAATTTCATCCGAAACACTTCACGAGCCTTGTCCAACTCGTTTCTTTTTCCTTAAGCAAAGTTACGAGCCTTGTCTTGCTCGTTTCTAAGTCTTATGTTAAAGTAAAATTGCGAGCCTTGTCTTGCTCAAAAAATACATAAAAATAGGATAAATCATGGATAAAATTTTATCAAATGCCGAAAGGGCAGAAGTGCTTACGCAAGCGCTTCCGTATATCAAAAAGTATAACGGCAAAAAAGTTGTAATTAAATATGGCGGAAACGCAATGACTAGCGAAACGCTTAAACAGCAAGTTATGGAAGATATAGTTCTTTTATGGCTTATCGGTGTTAAAGTAATTCTCGTTCACGGTGGTGGCCCTGAAATTAGCGAAATGATGTCAAAACTTGGCAAAAAGGCTATCTTTATGGATGGACTTCGTGTAACTGATAAAGAAACGGTAGATATCGTTCAAATGGTTCTTGCGGGCAAGGTAAATAAATCACTTGTTAATTTCCTTGAAAGCAAAGGCGGAAAGGCCATGGGAATTTCAGGTATTGACGGAAGCCTAATTCAAGCAGAAGTAAAAGACGAAAAG
>SVIE01000007.1 GCA_015069625.1 Clostridiales bacterium
GAGTGAAAAAGAAAAGGGATTCTACGCACAAATTTGATTTAGAGAATGATGGTATTAAAGATTTATTCCATCATAAAACTAAAGAAGAAAAAGAAGCGAAAAAACAGGCGAAAAAAGAAGCCAAAGAGCAGAAGAAGGCTAAGAAAGAATAACCAAAAAGCACCTAAACGGTGCTTTTTAATTGCGACGCAAAATTAAAAGATAATATTTGACGGGGTATTTAGATTATGATATAATATTCTTCAAATAAAAGGGGTGAAATTATGACTATAATAGAGCAATGCGAACAGGCAACGAACGAACTTATTGAAGTAGCAAAACTTAAAAAAGGGGATATAGTCGTTGTGGGTTGTTCCACAAGTGAAGTGGTAGGCTCAAAAATCGGCACTAATTCTGATCCCGACACGGCGAAAAATATATTCGACGGGATTTATAAGGCGCTTAAACGCAAAGGAATATATCTTGCCGTTCAATGTTGCGAGCACTTAAACCGAGCCATTGTAACCGAAAAAGAAGCCGTTTTAGGCGCAGAAATAGTTAACGTTATACCACAGAAGAAAGCAGGTGGCTCGCTTGCAACGGTAGCCTATCAATCGTTTAAAAATCCCGTGGTTGTGGAAGAGATTAAGGCTGATGCTGGGATGGATATAGGGGATACGTTTATCGGTATGCACCTTAAAAAAGTTGCCGTGCCCGTTAGAATTTCAATTAAGAGTATCGGAGAAGCACACTTAACTTTGGCTCGTGTTCGCCCCAAATTTATCGGTGGAGTTAGGGCTATTTACGACGAAAATCTTCTGTAATAATTTTATCTGAAATTTTATTTAAAATTAAGGTTGATATTTGCTTGACAAAGTTAATATTTCATAATAAAATTAAAATACGAAAAAATCCGATTTGGGACTACAAAGGAAGTTAGAGATGAGAGAAGAAATTCAGGAAAGATTAAGCGTTTTGAATCGTCAATTCAAGGCGGTGGACGCAATTTATCGTAATGCAGCCAACTGGTTTGGTATTTCGGAAAGTGCATTCTGGATTCTTTATATCGTGTCCGATGGCGCAGAATATACACAGTATGACCTTTGCAGTACGTGGTTCTATTCAAAGCAAACGATAAACTCGGCAATCACAAAACTTGTTGGTGATGGACTTATCACTTTAGAAGCAAAGATGGATGCACGTAATAGAAAGATTATTCGCTTAACTACAAAGGGCAAGAGAATAGTAGAAAACACGGTAGAAAGATTAAAATCCGCAGAACTAAAGGCATTTGAAAATATGCCGGAAGAAGACAGAACAACGTTCATTAAGTTATTCGGCAGATACTTGCAGAACTTGAATACGGAAATGAACAACGTTTAAGAACTTAAAAAACAAATTAAACCCTACTTGAGAAATCAAGTGGGGTTTTTTGTTGCATAAAATCAAAGGTGGTGGAATAAAATTTATCAGAAAAAGAGTTGAAACGTAAAAAATAATAATAGAAAACTGACAAAAGAACATAAAAAGCGACAAAAGGAACAAAAAAACTTCACGGAGAGCAAATTATAATGAGATTTGTGGTTTTATCCCGAAAAAAAGTTATCGCAGTAATATCGTTGATAGTTGCACTAATCGTTTTATCCACTATTGTTAGCGTAAGTGTGATTAGCGTGTCTTCAAACGGCAGAAAACTACCTATATATTCGGTCAAGACGGAAGAAAAGAAACTTGCAATTTCTTTCGATTGCGCTTGGGGAACAGATTATACGGACGAATTGCTAAACGTAATGTCTGAAAACGATATTAAATGCACTTTTTTTATGGTGGAGTTCTGGACGGAAAAGCACCCCGATTTCGTTAAAAAGATATCAGACTTAGGGCATGAAATCGGCACTCACTCGGCAACGCATCCGCATATGAGTAAAATGGGTAAATCGGCTATTGAAAAGGAACTTAAAAGTTCAAAAAAGGCAATAAGCGATATAACTAATAAGCCCGTAGAACTCTTTCGTGCGCCCTTTGGTGAGTATAATAACACGGTTATCGAAACAGCGTATGAAAACGGCTTATACACTATTCAATGGGACGTAGACAGTTTAGATTGGAAAGATTTATCGGCATCGGAAATCACCGCTCGTGTATTAGGCAAAGTGAAAAACGGCTCGATAGTGTTGTTTCATAACCAAGGCAAGCATACGGCGGAAGGGATAAAAAGAATAATACCAGAACTTAAAAAGCAGGGATATACCTTTGTTACAATAGGCGAGTTGATATATAAAAGTGATTATTCAATCTTGCCTGACGGAACTCAAATAAGAAACAATTAGAAACTCGGTGGAGGAAAACATAATGAACAGTATAACAGACAAAAACAACAGAGTTTTCATCAGCGGTGAAATCGTAAGCGAGGCAGAATTTTCGCACGAAGTTTATGGTGAAGGCTTTTATGAGATGAGCGTGCTTGTTAAACGTTTATCTGGGCAAGGAGATATTCTTCCTGTAACCATATCCGAACGTCTTATTCAAGATAAAGACTTAAAGATAGGGGCAGAGATAAATGCAATCGGTCAATTTAGAAGTTACAATAAACTTATAGACGGCAAAAGCAAATTGATGCTTACCGTATTTGTGCGTGAACTTATCGACGGTGCACAGTCAAGAAACCCGAATAGTATAGTTTTATCAGGATACGTATGTAAACCGCCTGTGTACCGTACAACGCCATTTAATAGGGAAATTGCAGATATACTTATTGCGGTAAATCGTTCTTATAATAAGTCTGATTATATCCCGTGTATAGCGTGGGGAAGGAATGCTCGCTTTGCTAAAAACTTAGAAGTCGGTGAACGTATTGCGATTGCAGGGAGAATTCAAAGTAGAGAATATCAAAAGCGATTATCTGATGAAGAAATAAAAATTATGACGGCATACGAAGTATCTATTTCAAAACTAGCAGCATATGAAAATGCGGAAAATTTTGATTTAGAAACAGAATTTAATCCTATGATAATAGACGAAACAGAAGAAGATAGGGCATATTATAAGGAGTAAATATTTAATGAGATAGTAAAAAGGCTTACCTTCTTGGTAAGCCTTTTAATTTTTGATTTTGATTATTTCTGTTTAGGACTTTTTCTTAATATGAAATAAATTAGCGTTACGCAAACGGCAAGTGAAACGGAAATAATAATGAGTGTATTTCTCAAAGCGTTGCTAACGTGCGGTTTAATATTATTTGTGCTAATAAATCCGCTAAGCCAAGCGTCGCCAACCTTATAATCAATTTTAGCAACGTTATCTGTAACTGAATATATTCTAATAGAAGTGCCTTCTTCAATGGTGTCAATTTTGGTGCTTAAAGCAAGGCTTGAATAAACGTCCGTTGCGGTTGATTTTTCTATGGTGAATTGAACTCTATTATCTTCCGTACTTAACTCGTTAGTCGTAAAGTCAACAGGAATATAAGTGTTGATGCTTTCACCACCAAGATTAATAGAAGCATAATAGAAATTTTTGCCGAATAAAGACAAAGTCTTTAAGGGGGAAATTTTAGTGCCGTGCGCAAGTCTTAAAATTTGTTCGTTGCGTGTAAGTGTAAAGGTGTTTTCAAGCGTAATAACGGGCAGATAATAAGCGTTAACGTCGGTTGCGATATATGCGCTAGAAAGGGCTATGTCGCTAATAAAGTTTTCCACTTGAACAACGTCTTTTTTGTTTACGAGCATAGGAATATGTTTGCCGTTTTCAATTCTAATAAGAACGGAAAGAGTGGTGTTTGTAAATCCGTCAAGTTTAGAAACGGTAGCGTCGCAAACGTATAGGTAATTGTAGTTTGTTATGCCTTCCGTTAAGCCGTTATAAGCAAATGAATCGCCAACGCTATCATCTACTGCATAAACGTTTGCGTTCGGTTTAACGTTATATAATTTAAGGTTATCAATGTCCGTTTCCGAACCAGATAAGACGTAACTATTTGGGATAGTAACGTTGGAAATGGTAAGGTTTGGAAGGGATATGGACTGGAATATATTTTCGCAATTTCTGCCGACAAAGTAAACGGAATTATTTTCAAAACTCATAGCCAAGCCGTTTGGAATAAGCGTATTCCCGTTTTCTAATAAATGAATAGGGAAGGATTTGGAAATAGAACCGTTGTGGCAAACAATAGCGTCGCTTGTGATAACGAAAAGATTACCGCCTAAATCTGTGGACATTTTAATAATGCCACCAACGTTTAAGTTTTGGACTAACGTTCTTTCTGCGTAAGTTTCGCCGTCAAAAGCCAATTTATAAACTTTGCTATCTTTATCAGAAATGAAAATGTTTCCGAATACGTCAACCGTCAAGCAAGAAGATACGTCGAAAGAATGGTAGGGGTCTTGCACGGTAAAGATTTTAGTAAGTGCAAACGTTTCACCTTCAACGTAGGTGTAAACGTCAAGCACGTTCCTTTCAAGCTCGGTGCTATAATCAAGTTTTGCGATATAAAATTTTCCGCCTTGATAGGTAACGGAAGTGATAGGGGTATTGTTACCTTCTATAATCAATCCGTCGCTAAATTGTAACGTTTCTAGATTTAATAGTTTAACCGTCTTGTTTGCGCCGTCTGCAATGAGAGCAGAAGTTCTGCCAAGTGCAAGAAGGTTGGCGTTAAAACCGTTAAGTTTAACTTGTTTATATGCCGTACGGTCAAAAGCGTCTTTGGTTACGTCGTAGAAAAACAACTCGTTTTCAGTTAACACGCCAAGGGTGTTATTACAAAGTTCAATAGTTTTATTCGTCGTTTCTGGACGGTTAAATGCCGTCTTATTTTTTGCAATAGCAAAACCTGTGAATTGAAGCCCGTTTTTAGTTTCAGCGTTGTCAATATAAGATACAACCTTAAATTCTTGAACGGCGTTTATGGCCTTGTCGGTAATTAAAAGATTGCCGTTATAAAGGCTAATAGAAGATGGTGAAGATAACTTGCCAAGTGCAAAATTAGCGTCTTCAATAACAAGTAAAGTTTCAGGAACAAGTAAAGTTTCAGGTGTTCCACCGATTTTAGGTAAAGGTAAACGCTTGATTTCACCGCTTTGAATAAAATAAATCCATTCGTTATCCGCCGCTAATTTATCGGGGGAAACGTTGCAAAGTTCAATCGGTTCTGCATTAACGTTATTTGCATGTTTTGCACAAAGCATGCCTGTGTTGGATACGTAAATAACGATATTATTTGGGCTGATGCAAAGTGGCTTATCGGCATCTGCGTTCTGAATTTCAGTCCTGTCAATAACGGTAGTTCCGTTAAGTTTATAAACGTAAATTTTTTGGTCAAATCCAGTTATTAAATAATTATCGTTTAAATCCAAATAGTTTGCGCTAATTCTTTCGTCTTCGGGAAAGTTTTGAATAAAATACGGGGCATTTATATTGTTGATATCTATACAACGGAGTTGAGCGTTGTCAAGCACTAAAATTCCGTTATCACCCCATTTTTTTACTTGTTTAAGCGAATTAAAAGTGGCGGTTGAATTAACAAATCCACCATCTTTGGTGTAAACGGTAAGCGTGGTGTTGTTTTGAATTATAGCAGAATAGTCTTCACCGATATAAACGTCTTGCGGTGAAGAAAGTGCATAATACTCTAATTCCGTTTTAGGCATAACGAAAGTAGGTTTTATAGGGGTTGATGCACCCACGCTAAAAATGTTTACAGAAAAAAGAGCAAAAACGCAACTAACTGCAAACGCAACTATGAGTAATAAACAAATTTTTCTTTTCTTTAACGTATCCATGTTATTGATTTTAGCACATAAATTTCTTTTTGTCATTAAAAATAATAAATTAAGTTATTTTTTTATAAGCGCACGCACGTAAAACAATAAAATCAAAGAAAAAATATTTAATAAAGCAAATAAATATGACTAAAACTGTCATATAAAAAATATAACATAAAAGCGAACAAATGTTCGGATTTGTGATTTTACAACAGGGAACCAAGCAGGTCAATAAGTATATGACAAGTAAAAAAATAATGCTAAATAAAATTTAAAAAACAGACATAAGGTGGTTGAAAAAAATAAAAATCGAATTATAACAAAGGCGAAAAACCGTCTACGGAACGGGCGGAAAAAATTAAAAAAGGAGAGAGAAGATGAATATTTTATATGCTAAATCGGTGCTGTATGCGTATCCAAATCTTGAATCAATAGCTGAACAAATTGACGAATTAGTCATAAAGAAGGCGTTAGGTTCAATGACGGATTATTCACCGGCAATCGAACAATGCTTAAAAATTATCAATCTTACCGAACAAAAGACCGTTCTGTTTGAACTAGATTTACTAACGGAAAAAATTTTATCGAAATTCACGAAAGACGAAATGGACTGTCTTGACTATAAGTATTTCAAAAGACGTCCAAAGGAGTACTATAAGGAGTTTGATTCGTCCAGCAGGTCATACTTCAGAAAGCAAATAAGAATTGCGAAAAAGTTTGCGGAAAAACTTGAAAAGGCAGGGTTTAACGACAAAGCGTTCGAAGAAAAATGTTTGCAGATAGAGTTCTTCGTTCAATTGCTAAAAAAGGTAAACGAAAGAGAAAAAGCGATAGCGGAAAAGGCTATTAAAAAACCTGTTCAAAAAAGTGAGTGCGTGCGTATCCTGTCGCATTGTGCAGTCAAAAAGACGGCTTAAACGTGGCAGGAATAGGTATCATTATTCATAATCATTTTCGTCGTAAAAGGTAGGTTTAGGGGGTTTTGTCTTCTTTTTTGAACTAATTGCGATAAATAAGGATATTACTCCCGCAAACAGTAAACAACCTATAACGGTGATTTTAATTATTAAGTCTGAAGAAGGATTCTCGGTTGAATTTTCTATAGAGTCTTGCGGTGAATCTGTGGGAATATCTGGAATAATAAACGTGAGTTCATTTGGGTGAAAAGGCAGAGAAAACGGCTGGACGGTTTCTTCTGCAATAAACCCAAAATTGCCGTTATAAGAAACGCAAAAAACACGCTTATCCGCAAGGTTAACGTAACTTCCGTAATAGGTTAAATTTCGGTTTTCAAATACGTATTGAATAGGTAGCGTTGAATCGGGATTTTGGTATAGAACGGCAGTACAAAGCGTAGTCAAACTTAATTTAGGAAAAGGATTTTCAACTGACAGCCCGTCGAAAAACAGGCTGTCTTTTTTTACGTAACCATCAAGTGTTAACGTTCCGTCCCCGCCGTACTCAACGTGGTATGATAACGGAGTTTCGTTTAATACCTTAACGTAGTAGGTGTAAGGCAAAAAGAAAAGCGGAATAGAGCAAACTTCGTCCTTGTAAAAAATCGTATCTTCCGTAATGATTCGTCCAAAATTTTTAGCGTCTGCATTTACCGTTTGGTTGGTAGAAAAAAACGAAAGCACGCACACCAAACAAAGCACGGCGGATAAAAATAAAAAAGTGAGTTTAGGATTTTTCATAATGACCTCTGCGGATATTATAAAAAATCGTAAAAAAAGTAAAAGGGGTAAAAATATCGTAAAAAAAGAATATTTGTCAAATATGAAATAAAGCCTTGCAAAAAGTATTTACTTTTGATAAAATTATATAAACAATAATTTTTGGGGGAATATATGGAATTCGTAATGCCGATAAAAATAGTTGCGCAATCAAACGTAACTAATTCGGACTCGCTTTTAAGAAAAAAGCCTATGCAAATCGGGCTTAACGAACCAGACGTCGCAACCGCAAACGCAGGTGGTTACGTAATATTAGATTTTGGTAAGGAAATGAACGGTAGCGTTAGGATTTTAACCTTCGGTTCTGAGGAAAAGCCCGTTCGTATTCGTTTTGGTGAAAGCCTTGCGGAATGTTGTGCAGATTTAGGTGGAAAGAAAAACGCCACAAACAATCACGCCGTTCGTGATTTTAAGTCGGAACTTCCATCTTGGTCGGATATGACCTTTTCTGACACCGGATATAGATATGTTAGAATGGATTTTGAAGGTTGGGTAATACTAAAAAGCGTTATCGGAACGAACAAGATGCTTAGTGCCACCCCTATATATGAATATAAAGGTGAAGACGAAAGAATAGGCGAAATTTTTTCAACGGCAAAACGCACGCTTGACCTTTGCGCAGGCGGAGAATATTTGTGGGATGGTGTAAAAAGAGATAGGCTTGTTTGGATAGGTGATATTCACCCTGAAATGTTAGGGCTTACCGCAATTTACGGCAAACTTGATATTATTGAAAAATCGCTTGATTTCGTTAAAGAACAAACCCCGCTTCCTATGTGGATGAACGATTATCCCATGTATTCAATGTGGTGGATAATCATAATGGCAGACTATGCAAGACGCACTAATTCTTACGACTTTGCGAAAACGCAAATAGAATATATGCACGGTTTACTTGCGCAGATGAATAATTGCGTTTTAGATGATGGTGAACTTAATTATCCATCATATTTCGTCGATTGGCCAACTAGTGGAAAAGTTGACGAAAAAAGTGGTGTTCGTGCAATCAATATTATTGCTTGTAATAAGGCGATTGAAATATTAAAATATTTCAATGAAAGTACGAAAATTGCAGAAGAAATGCTTGCAAAATTAATGAAAAAAGAAATTATCGTTAAGGAAGCAAAACAGGTTGTAGGCTTAAAATATTTTGCACTTGGAAAGATTTCAGAAGAAGATAAAAAGCTACTTATAAACGGTGGAGTTAAGGGAATGTCTACCTTTATGAGTTACTATATTTTGAAAGCGGTTGCTTCTTTTGATAAGGAAAAAGCGATTGAGATGCTTAAAGAATATTACGGAGCTATGCTTGACCTAGGCGCAACTTCATTCTGGGAAGATTTTGATATCGAGTGGGTGGAAAATTCTTCTACCGTTGAAACCCTTCCCAAAGAAGGCGAAAGGGATATTCACGGTGATTTCGGTGCATATTGTTACGTTGGATTCCGCCATAGTTTTTGCCACGGTTGGTCCTCTGGTATTGTAGAATTTATCAAAGAATATTGTTAATTCAATCTGTAAAAAGTGTCATAAATTATTAGCAAAAAATGTATATATGAACACGTGTGCGTCTTTTTTATAGAAAAGGCGCACTTTTATTTTCAGAGAGTGAAAAGATAGAATTTCACAAAATTCGAGAAAATGCGCATTTTCAGTTGACAATAATCGGCGATTATGGTAAGATTATGCACAGTTAGAGCTTTTGAATAATATATGTGATGCAATCGGCATCTTTAGGGGAAATTCAATTTGCTTGTCCGCTGGTGAAAACGTTCACTAGCGGATTTTTCTTTTTATCTGTAAATAATTCAATTTTTCATTATTGAATTTTTGTATAAAATTAAGGGGGGATAGGCGTCCTTCTTTTTTGTTGTTGCATTATTTTATAATGAAGACGCTTTGCGCTACTTGGCGCATTTTTTTGTTTTTACGGTGAATTTTATCTCTAAATAAATCTGTAAATAGTGCTATATTATCTGTAAAATGTTATTTGCAAATCTCATACGCACACTATATAATTTATATATTATTTATAATGCGTATTATGTAATGCGCGCAAAAACAGACAAGAAAATCACGGAGAATTTTAAGACATGTTACAAATTACTAAACTTACAACAGAGTATCGCGAAAATCCAATTGGCATTTCTACAACTAATCCTCGTTTCACTTGGCAATTTGCAAAAGAGAGCGACGAAAAGCAAAAAGCGTATAGCGTAACTGTAAAAAGTGGAAACGAAACCGTTTGGGCGACGGGCAAAGTTAAATCTGCACAATCAGTAAACGTTGAATATAAAGGTAAACCCGTTGTTAGCGCAGGGATGTATGACGTTGAAGTAACCGTTTATGGTGAAAACGGTGGTGAAGCGACGGCAACCGGCACTTTTGAAATGGGCTTGCTTAAAGAATCAGACTGGACGGGTGAATGGTGCGGAACAAACGCAATTTTCACTTCAACTTCAACTATCGCAAGAAAAATCTTCAAACTCGAAGACAAAGAAATCAAGCGTGGTAGAATTTACTTAATCGGTCTTGGATACCATGAACTTTACGTTAACGGCGAAAAAGTTAGTGATGAATATTTAGCACCGTCTAACGCAGACCATACGAGAAGCGTTTATTATAAGACGTATGACATTACGCCGTTTGTTAAGCAAGGAACGGAAAATGCAATGGCAATCGAACTTGGTTTCGGTTGGTTTGGCAAAAAGACTTTCCTTTTACAAATGTTTGTTGAATATGCGGACGGTACTTTCTATAACGACCACTCTGCACTTGACGGATTATGGTGGGTTGGCGGTGGCTCAATCACCAGAACAAGTGTATTCGGTGGTGAAACGCAAGATAACGTTTTAGCTGAAAAACTCGGCAAATGGAAAGCAGTTGACTACACGCCAGACTGGGATAAGGGCTGGATGTATGCATTCCATCAAATTCCAGAAATCGGTGTTAAGAGATCTGACTTAACCGATCCTATTCGTTCAAGCGAAGAATTTAAGCCTTTATCGGTAACAAAAGTTGGAAACGACTTAGTGTACGATTTCGGACAGAATATGGCAGGTTTTGTTAAACTTGTTGCTAAGGGCGAAAAGGGTGCAAAGGTAACAATGCGCTTTGCAGAAGTATTAAAGCCAGACGGAAATATTGAACAATTAAATCTTCGTACGGCAACCCAACTTGACGAACTCATTTTAAGTGGTGATGGTGAAGAAACTTTTGTTCCTAAATTCACATATCACGGATTTAGATATATGCAAGTTGCAATTGAAGGAAAAGCGGAAATTGTTTCTGCGATTGCTCACCACGTACATAACGACGTAAGGAAAACGGGGCATTTTGAATGTTCAGATGAAATACTTAACGCCCTTCATAAAAACGTTCTTTACACCGAACTTAACAACTTACATTCAATCATGACTGACTGCCCACAGCGTGATGAACGTATCGGTTGGCTTAACGACTTGTCTTCTAGAATTTTCCAAAACATAAATAACTTTGACCTTTCACGTATGCTTCCTAAATTATTGCAAGACTTTGCAGATACACAGGATGCAGACGGTACGATTGCGGACACTGCTCCTAACTTTGCAGGCGCACGTCCGGCAGACCCAATTTGCGCAAGTTACATTTTATTCGGCATTAAGGCTTATCAATACTATGGCGATAAGAAAACGCTTGCAGACAGATATGATGGATTTAAGGCGTGGATTGATTATTTAGTTACAAGATGTACGCCAGATTTAAGTTTACCACTTTCATATTACGGTGACTGGGTAGTTCCTGATATTTACGTTCCAACGAAAGTAGACGGAGAATTTATTTCATCTGCATATCTTTACTGGCAATTCAACTTAATGAAATATATTGCAGGTCTTTTAGGCAAGAAGAAAGACGTTAAGTATTTTGAAAAACTTGCGACTAAGTGTAAAGAAACCTTTAACAAGAAATGGTTTGATGCAGAAAAGATTAGTTATCATAACGACTCGCAAACGGCAAACATTATTCCTGTAAGTTTAGGATTATGTGCTCCCGAACACAGAGAACCGCTTATCAAGAGAGTAATTATCGACTGTATCCAAAAAGGTAAACACAACACGTCTGGTAACCAAGGTTATAGACATTTCTTCTATCAACTTGCAGAAGCAGGCGAAACGCAACTTTTAATCGACGTGTTGAAGAATAAAGAATATCCAGGTTGGGGAAATATGCTTGATAGAGGCGCAACTACAATTTGGGAACGTTGGGAAGAAAAAATCAAACTTGAAATGCACTCGTTTGACCACCCAATGTTCGCATCTTTCGACGGAATGTTCTATCACTATCTTGGTGGCATCAAGATTGATGAAGATGCTTGTGCTTGCGATAAGATTACCATTAAACCGCACGCTAACAACGAACTCACCTATGTAAATTGTAGTTTAGATACCGTTCGTGGAAGGATTGTTTCTAACTGGAAGAAAGTTGGGGATAGAAAGGTTATTCTTAACCTTGAAGTTCCGCATACAACAACGGCAACACTTGATTTCACGGGTACTATTAACGGTGCAGCGTTTGAACAAGGAAGAAAAGTTACTGGCGGTTCATATACAATCGAATTTATCGTGTAATCATAACGAAAATAAATTTGTGGGCAAAAACTAAATCCTTGCCTAAATAAAAACAACAAACGTCTCGGTGCAAGATAAAACTTGCGCCGAGAGAAAAACTTGCAATTATAACGGGTGGTAAAATGCGGAAATTATTGCACGCTAAAAAAATACTGATTTTCCTTTTAAGCTTAACAATGGCATTTTCGCTATATATCGGCTTGGCTGTTGGCGTTAATAGTACAAAAGCGGTTATTGAAAAAGAAGTGTTGATAAGTAGTGCTAACGGTTCGCAATTTACCTATCCTGCCGACGCAAACGGTTGGGGTACGTATGTGCAAACGGCAGGCGTGTCATGGAGTAACCTTAACGGCGAAACAGTAATTAATCAAGCGTATGGTATAGAAGGCGAGTGGAATCACTATGGTGATAGCGGGATGACGCTTTTAAATTATGCCTATAATGCAAATTATACTCCGCTTGACGTAACAAAGCCGATTAGATTGCAATATAAACTTCACCCATATAGAACGGGCGATTACACGTTTGCACTTTTTGATAATTTATCAACGGCGTTAAAGGCGGGTAACGGCACTTGGGGTGGTACTTCGGTAGGCGCAAAAATTTGGATGAGTGGCGCAAATGAAAATTGTTTAGACATTGTAAATGCCACATATCAATTAAATAATCGCTTATTGTTTAACAATTCGCTTTACTATAATCAAGACGTTTTTCCAAATCCTTACACGACCGAAACTTATAATAGCAAATATGTTGACGTTATTTTTGCTATTGGTACGACGGGAACAACCATAACGGTTGATGGTAATTACGTTGGCGTTATCAACGTAAAACAAAGCGATTTTACAAACGGATATGCATATATGACTGTTGCAAACGCAAGAACAAGTAACGGCACGCACGTTTCAATTATTGCAAAAAAGATAAGTCAAGCAGGTATTTCGTCAATGAGCGTTAGTCTTAGTGACGGACTTACGGTAAATGCAAACGCAACGTTATTTGCAGGATATTCAAATCCAGAAATGACGTTCGAATTTAACGGAGAAAGTACAGTTGTCTCTAACTACACAAAGGCTGGAAATAGTGATAAATACACGTTCGCATATTCTGGCGTAACTCCGAAATATATGAATAAAGAAATCACCATGACGCTTACGGCAGAAGTGAACGGCAATCGTCAAACGATAGACGTTAAAACCACAACCGTACGTGATTATGTGATGAAGATATTAAATAGCACAAGCACCTTAACGATTGATAAAGCGATGGCTATTGACCTTTTGAATTATGGTGCTTTAGTGCAAAAATATACAAATCAAGACGTTAGTGATTTAGCAAATAAATTGTTAACGAATAAACAAAAAGAAATCGGCGCAACGCTTAACGCAAACACCATTACGTCTGTAAAGGAAGGTGTGAATAGCGAAAACGTTGCGTGGGAAACGGCAAAACTTATTTTAGATAATAAAGTTGGCGTAAGATTTGAATTTAATCTTCAAAACGGCGCAACCAAAGATAACGTAAAAATTGCTGTTTCAATAAAAGGACAAACAACTATTTACGACGTAAAAGAAGACGGAGATATATACTATATAAATTGCATGGGCATTTCGCCGTCTGAATTTAATACGCCTATCGTTGCAACGGCATACCTTAACGGACAACCGACCCAAGCGACTATGACGTATAGCGTAAACAGTTGGATTAAAGAAAAACATAACGACGTGGTTGACGGAGAATTAGCAAATGCACTTTACGTTTACGGAAAAAGCGCAAACGTTATTGTAGAAAGTTCACAAGTGGGAGAAAAGGAAGTGGAAACACCAAGAGATATGAACATGACTTCTCCACGTACGGAAATCATAACCGAAAATCACGAATTTAAGTTTAGCGAAGATTTATGGAAAGCACCGGGATATATAAGGGCGCCTGAATTTGACAAGGGAAATTCATATGGTTTCTTCTTGGATAATCCTATTTTAGCGAATAATAAATTCTTCGTTTACGTGGGTTTACCTGTTGGTGCATCTGCAACGAATAAAGTTCCAGGTATCGTGCTTGTTCACGGTGCAACGGGAACTGCATTCTACGAGTGGGTGGATTTCTGGACGGCAAGGGGATATGCTGCAATTGCTTTGTGTACCGATCAGAAAATTCCTTCAATGTCTGGCTCAAATATGACAACGATGGCAACTTCACAAGGCAATATTGTAAATACTTATACTTGTGGTGGAGTAACGTTTAATATAGGGCCAAACAATGGTGGGTCGTTAGCGGAAAACACGGGTGGATATATGGATGATTACTATCTTCCTGTTGAACAGCAGTGGGGCTATAACGCAATAGCCAAAGTAATCATTTCTAATTCGTTCTTAAGAAGTTTTTCTGAGGTTGACCCCAATAGAATAGGTATAACAGGCATTTCATACGGTTCGTTCCTAACCTGCCAAGCAGCAGGATACGACGATAGATTTGCATTTGCAATGCCCATTTACGGTTCATATTGTCAAGACCTTGGCGACGCATTTTTTGCGGTACGCGCGTTTGGTAAGGACTTTGATACAACTTTTGAAAAGAACACTCTTTACAATAACTACAAGTTAATGGATAATAACGAAACGCCTTTCTTGTTTGTGAACAGTAACGTAGATCCGTTTTTTACAGTTCTTTCTTCGTCAATGAGCAATAAACTTATGAAGAACAGTAAAATGCTCCTTAAAGACGGTTTCCAACACGGCCACGAACTTGGTGCGTTCACAGTTCCTGAATTGTTAACGTTTGCAGATAGTATTTGTTTTGGTAGCACAAGACTAATTGAAATCGTATCGCAACCGTCCTATAACACAGGCGTAATAAAAGTATCGTTGCCAACGGGTGTATCGCTTGCAAGCGCAACGCTATTCTATACAGATTCGACAGTTTTCAAGGAAACAACCCAATGGTATCAATGGACGTGTACGGTTGAAGGAGATAAAGTTTATATTCCCGTAATGGCTGAAGGGTATAGTTATTATGTGAATATAACCGATTCAAACGGCAACACTATATCTTCACAAGTTGTGGTGAATTCTAATAGTTAATAATTGTGGTTATTCACACCAAAAAGGCAAAACGATGCATACGTGGTGTATATGAGAAATCTATCTACACACGTATAGAAACAAACTATATATAAAAATTTGCATTTATTTTGAAAAGTAAATGCAAAGAAAAATGGAGGGAATATGGCAAAATCTATTCGAACGAAAAAGATTTTAATGCTTGTTTTGAGTTTGATGCTTGCGTGCACCTTGTTTATAGGTGTAGGCGGATTCGTTAAACACGCCAAAGCAATGGACTCGGGAACCACGGATATTGCAGTATATAACGATGCGTTATATCAGAAAAATATCTCTCGTCCGTTCTGGAACAGCAACGTTATATACAATGAAACGGTGCTTATGACGACGGATGGTTATACGTCAACTGGTAAGCTTTTATATAACGCGGTGGACGTTATTGCTGTAACAAATCACGATGGAACTATCTTCTATGACGAAGGTACGCATTTTACTGTTTCGGGCAATACCATCACGAATATTGCTATGCCACATATTCATCAATGTTTAACGCAAGGCACGAACCACGGCGTAGATAAAGCCACGTGGCAGGCATGGGCTGGCGGATATAACTTTGATGCTAACTGGCAAACGTCAAGCTTAACAGGTAAAGATTGTACCGTTCTTGACGGTGCGATTTATACTGAAGGTGATTTGTATAGAACGAACTATATTAAAGTAACCTACATTTATAATCCTGCAACGGCAGACACGTCCTTTTTAACAAAATATGATGCCAATTATTTAGGCGATCTGCGCACAAAACTTGAAAGGGGTGAAAGCATATCGATGGTATCTATCGGTGACTCGATTACCGAAGGATGCTCGTCAACTGGTGATATGCTTAAAGTTGCACCTTATCAACCAGGATATACCAACCTTGTTGAAAACGAAATTGAAAGAGTTTACGGTGTAAACGTTAATCATGCTCGTCTAGGCGTTGGTGGAACTGAATCATATCACCCGTTAAACGCTACGGCAAGTTCTGCATATGGAACAGGTTACGTAAGAAATATTTTCGTAAATGCGTTAAACACTAACACGTTTGACCTTGCAATTATTGCGTACGGCATGAACGATCAAGGTGCAGGCAGAAGTAAGGCAGACTATAAAGCTAATATTGAAGGTATTGTTAACGAACTATTAGCAGATTCTCCAGATTGTAATATTATCTTTGTAAACACCTTCCCAAGAAATCCAGATATGGATGCTAATAGTGGCAGGGGAACGCAACTTTATCATGATTACAAGGCTGCGCTTGATGAAATTTCAGTTGCCTTAAATACTCAAAAGGGTAAAAACGTAAGTAGAGTTGTAAATATGTATGCCGTAGGTAGTGCATATCTTAACGTAGGCAAACACTATGCCGACATTTCTTCATCTAACTGTAACCACCCTAACGACTCGTTTATTCGTACTTATGCAATGAACGTTATGAGTGTTATTTGCAATTACGATACCGTTAGTCATTATGAAATGAATAAGACGGGTAATGCCGCTGAGTTATTCCCCTTTACTCGTGACCTTAACGGTTGGAGTACGCAAGGCATGGATTATTCAGGATTTACTTCATCACCAACAGCTGCAGACCAAGTATTATGGCAAAAGCGTTCGGATGATTCAACGATTGCAACCTATCGTTTTGGTATTGCACCAGGCACGCACGTGTACGACGCAAACACCAAGATTTCAAGATTTGAACTTATATATAATGGTTATAACGTTAACTTTAACGCTTATGACGTAACTAAACCTATCGTAATCAAATATAGCGTTGCTCCTGCTGGTGCAGGCTCATTTGCTTCTGCAACGCATTATGGATTAAACTTATTTGCTAAACTTGAAGATGCGTTTAAGGCAGGACACGGACTTTCAAATTCAGAATATGCGTTAGCAAATAACGGGCTTATTTCGTTGACTGGTACAAACGCAAATTCTGGCACGAGTGCTTGG
The DNA here is from genome assembly GCA_015069625.1 of Clostridiales bacterium. GTDB lineage: Bacteria > Bacillota > Clostridia > Christensenellales > Borkfalkiaceae > UBA1259. Next base: position 17,136 of record SVIE01000007.1, read on the forward strand.
ACGGGGATGGCATATTCCAAACTCTATGGTAAACTCCGTTTGAACGGCAACGATTCAATGGTGTCAGATTATTTCTTCCCTGCAACGTATAATACGACGACGTGGGACGATCAATATTACACGGTAAAAATCAACGTAGGCACAACAAAGACTACCGTTTCCGTTCAAGGTAAAGTTATCGGCACGGTTGACGTTACGAGAGACGATTTCCCTAACGGCGTTGCATACTTAAAGGTTAACGCTGGTGATGGAAATGCGCTTTTCAACTTCTTTGATGCAAGTGCAGATATCAATATAGATAAATATAATAGCAGTGCAGACGGCACGCCTTTCTGGTTTAGAAACGACGAACGTGGTTGGACAACGCAAACTCAATACGACATGAGTGGCAAAACTTATAAAGACCAAAGCGGAGCAATAGTCGTTAATAGCAACTATGGTATTGAAGCAATTTCAAATAACGATCCATATTCAGGCATGACGCTTCTTAATAATGCGTATGCGGTTAACTATAAGGCTATTGACGTAACAAAACCGTTCAAACTCACCTATCTCGTGCATCCTGCAAGAGTAGGGGATTACGTGTTTGCTCTCTTTGATAATATCAAGACGGCATTTGTTGCAAACAACGGCACTTGGAACGGCTCGGCTGTTGGTGCGAAAATTTGGATGCAAGGTTCAAACACTAGCGACCTAACGATGAACGGATATAATCTTAATAATCACGTGTTATTTAACGGTTCGCTTTATGCGGGTGGAAACTTGTTCTCAAGCCCGTATGATGCAAACAATTTCATGTCTAAGCCGATTGAAGTAATCTTCGATATCGGTACGACTGCAACCACTGTTTACGTTAACAATGAAAAAGCAGGCACACTTGCCGTTAAGAGAGACGATTTCGTTGACGGATTAGCATACGTTTCACTTGCTTGTCCTTCACAAAACGCAACGATTGCAATTTTAGCAAAGGCGATTGAAGTAACTACCGTTCCAACCGCAGTAACGAATTACACAGTAACTTTTGATAGTAACGGTGGTACGGCGGTAGCAAGTCAAACCGTTCAAAAAGGCGGTGTGGCAACCACGCCAACCGCACCAACAAGATCGGCAGACGCAAACTATACTTATACGTTTGCAGGATGGCAATTAAATGGAGTTGATTATAACTTCTCAACGCCGGTAAACGGCAACATTACCCTTGTTGCAAAATGGACTTCAACACCTATAGTGGTAAATTACACGGTAACTTTTGATAGTAACGGTGGTACGGCAGTTTCAAGTCAAACCGTTCAAAAGGGCGGGGTGGCAACCACGCCAACTGCTCCTACAAAAGCAGCAGATGCAAACTACACGTATGCATTTAACGGTTGGCAATTAAATGGAGTTGATTATGATTTCTCAACTCCGGTAAACGGCAACATCACGCTTACTGCAAAATGGATTGCAACGCCAATTGACACGGGTAGCGAAAACACAAAAACTGCAATCAGCGTCGCAAACGTAAATTATGATCCTAATACTTTGCCTATGGCTGGTTATGGTAACAAAGTGTTAGTTGCTGTTAACTTTGACACGAATACAGTTACAGGCGATTGGTGGCAGAGGCTTCCAAACGCAAGTCAGTACGTGCAAATTGTTACTGCGACTGGGGAAACAATAGTTCCATATCTTGTAGAAAGTTGTAATATGAGTATTGCTATTAACAGAATGGCAGACGTAAACGGGCAATATCTTATTAGTGTTGGTGACGTTTTAATTATTAAGGCTGGTTGGGTGCTTGGCGACTATGAATTTAAGGAAACCGTTTATTATAAATATCAAACAGAAGGTGCTCCTTTTATTAAATTAGAAGAAGGTAAACTATATAGTAGTAAAGACGGTAGCGAATTTGATTTTGCAAAAGATGCAAACGGCTGGTCAACCTATATTAGAAATAATACTGAAACGGTAACGTGGCACGATAGTTTAGGCAACACAATTATTCAATCAAACTTCGGTAAAGAAGCAGAATGGGTTTATGGTGATTATTCTGGATTCACCCTTGCGTATTATAGCGCAAACGAAGGTGCTGGTACCTACGTTGCAAACTTTAATGCGTTCGACGTAACTAAACCTATTCAAATTGAATATGCAATGCACTCGGCACGTCAAGGTGACTATAACTTCGCATTGTTCGACGATTTATTTACCGCGTTAAAAGCAGGCAACGGCACGTGGGATGGCGCAACCGCAGGTGCTAAACTTTGGTTCCGTGGCTCAAACGCTGATATCACGCAAGGTATTTATGACGAAAATATGAACGTCATTCAAAAGCAACTTAATGACAGAATACTTTTCAATGCAAAACTTCATTACGATAAAGCAGTTTTAACACCTTATAATGGTGAAGTATCACAAAACGTTGTTGTAACGTACGTTATCGGAACAACTAACACGGTAGTTGTGGTTAACGGTGAACGTGTAGGCACACTTGACGTTAAACAGTCAGACTTTAAGGGCGGTGTTGCATATTTAACGCTTGGTAACGCATGGTCGGCAACCGGTTGGTGTGCTGCAATGTTTGCAAAAGCAGTAAAACAAGACGTTGTAGTTGATATTAGCAGTCATATTACGTCTACAAGTATGGTTATTAACGACGGATTGCATTTCAACGTATTTGCAAACGTTTATGAAGATATCACCGAGCCTCAACTTAAATTTGAATATTATGGTATAGAAAGAATTATCAGTGATTACACGGTTGTAAATGACAGATATCAATTCACCTATGACGACCTTGCTCCGCAATACATGAATGATATAATCACCATTTCGCTTACGGGATTAGTAGATGGTGTTCGCCAAGTAGTTGATATAAAAACAACTTCCGTTCGTGATTATGCAATGAAGATTATAAATAGTAGTTCAGCCCTTTCGACAGAAAAAGCAATGGCTATCGATCTTCTTAACTATGGTGCATTAGCGCAACAATATAAGGGTAAAGACTTAGATGATTTAGCAAATAAACTTTTAACGGATACCCAAAAAGCAAACGGCTCAACCTTTAATCCAAATGCGATTACGTCTATAACTAGTGGTTCAAACGCAACAGGAACAAGGGGAAGCATCAAGTGGAAATCTGCAAACTTAATGCTCGACGATAAAGTTGGTATTAGATTTAATCTTGATTTACAAGGTATAGCAACCAAGGATAACGTAACCATTAAAGTTACAATGAAAGGCGTAACTACTACGCTTAGCGTGCAAGAACTCGGTGGCGTTTATTACGTAGAATTCAAGGGCATTGCTGCTTCTGAATACGACACCCCGATTATTGCAACCGCTTTCCTTGACGGACAGCAAACAAAAGCAACAATGACGTATAGCGTAAACAGTTGGATTAAAGCAAACTATAATCACGCAACCAACGGCTCGCTTGCAAAAGCGCTTTATGGTTATGGTAATAGCGCATTAACGTTCGTTGAAAACGATCCTAACAACGTAGGAGATTTAGAAGTGGAAGTTCCAAGAGATATGAATGAATCGTCTGCTAAAAACGAAATTATAACAGATACAACGTCTATTTCATTTAGCGATTCATTATGGGAAACCCCCGATGCAATCAGATGTACTGACTTTGACCAAACAAACAGTGCTTCGCAAGGCTACTTTATTTCATTACCTTGGGGTAACTACAAGTTCTTTGCATACGTAGGTATTCCTGCAAATGCATCTGCATCAAATAAAGTTCCAGGTATGGTTCTCGTTCACGGTGGTGGCGGAACAGCCTTCTATGAATGGGTTGATGCTTGGGTGGCAAGGGGATACGCTGCAATTGCAATGTGTACTGATGCAAATATTCCTGATAAGAATCCTGCAAATAGTCCAATGCGCTTTGGCGGTGGATGGACTGCATACTCTCAGTATACGGTAAATGGTAACACCTTCAATATCGGACCTGACAATCCAGGACTTTTCAGCGATTATAATCTCCCAATCGAGCAACAATGGGGATATCTTGGAATTGCAAAAATAATTCTTTCTAACTCTTTCTTAAGAAGTTTTGAAGGGGTTGATACAAGCAAAATCGGTATCACAGGTATTTCATACGGCTCAATCTTAACTAGTCAAGCAACAGGCTACGACGATAGATTTGCTTGTGCAGTTCCGATTTACGGCTCATACGCACAAGATCTCGGTCACACGATTTTCTCTGCAACCGGATTTAGTGATGAAAATTCACTCAAAAACGAACTTTATAATAACTACAAGTTAATGGATAACCAAAAAACTCCGTTCTTGTTTATAAACAGCAATAAAGACCCGTACTTCTCAATTCTTGGTCAATCTAAGAGTAGCGAATTAATAAGGGGAAGCAAAATTCTTATTATAGATTCATTACCACACGGCCATGAAATAGGTGCAAATCTTAAGTTAGATCCAAGCACGCCATTGATGCTCCCAGAAATCTTCAACTTTGTTGATAGCATTTGCTTAGGAACAACAAGACTTCCTGAAATCACCGCTCATCCGACGGTTGATACAAGAATAATGCAAGTTTCAGTTCCTTCTGGCGCATCAATAACGTCTGCAACTATGTATTATACCGATTCGTATATGCTTAACGACGAAGCAACTTGGTATAACGCATCTTGCTCAATTAGTGGCAACAGAATCACACTTCCTACGGTAAGCGGAGCATATACATTCTTCGTAACCATTCAAGATTCTAACGGAAATAGGGTATCTTCAAGAGTTGTTAAAGATTCTAACTTCAACGCAGAAGTATTAGAAGACGCTTTAAGACCTTACTGGTCGTCTAACGAAGTGTTTAACGAAACGGGTGCTTTCCTTGGCGAAACGGGTACGATTAACCTTTTATACGCTCCAACGGAAATCACTATGGTTGGTCAATATAACGACGTAACTATTAGATACGAAGAAGGTGTTGACTACACGATTAGTGGCAACGTTATGACAAGACTTGCTGGTAGCAGAATGCCATACTGGGCACTTAATGAATACTTTACTGATGAACCTGCAAACGTAACGGGCGATTCAACTATGTCAACGCAGGGCGCAATCGCACTTCAAGTAACTAACACGACTTATAATCCATGGGGATCACATTACTATGGTAAATACACGCCTTATTGTCCTGATGGTGCAACTAACCGCCCACAAATGAAATTTATCACGATTTCATATAAGCATAACAGCACACTTGACGGTTTAACGTTAACGGATAGCGTATCAAATATGGCAAATCTCCACGCTAAGTTTGATGATCCTACTAAGGATACAATTCAAGTGCTTGTTATCGGTGACTCTGTTGGTGAAGGTTGTTCGTCAAGCGGTACGAGATACGCAGGACACGTTGGTTGGGATATGCCTGATGCTTACGATATGGTTGGCGCATATATCTCTAACCATGAAAACAAGAAGGTTGTTGTAACCAACGTTGCAGTTGGTGGAACGCAACTTCAACATTGGGTATCATCTCGTCCAATGTTCCAAGAAACAAGAGATATCTATGCAAGATTTATCAATGCGTTAAGACGTACTGGTGAATACCTTGTTTACGGTGTTGATAAGGGCGAAAACGTTGCAAATAACTACTATGACTTAGTTCTTATCCGTCACGGTGCAAACGACGGTGGAACAAGTATGGATACGTATAAGGCACAACACAAAGAAATTCTTGACACGATATTTGCTTACAATCCAAATGTAAATATCGTTACGATTTCTCCGTTCGTTCATAATGAATTATGTAACGCTTGGGGTGTTGGCTCGTCCGTTCAATTCGTAGAAGTTTGGCAAGATCAAGTACATGCAGCACATGCAAGGGGTGGTCAAATCGGTACGGCGGACGTATTAAGCACGGGTATGTGGATTCTCCAAAACCGTGGCAAGTTCGGTAAGGACTTCTTAACAAACAACGTTAACCACGCAAACGACTACATGAATAGATGGACTGCTCAACTCACGCTTTATGCAATTTACGGTCAAGAATATATTGATTCGTTCAACGATTAATTAACTTGTTTCCGTAGGGCGCTTGCCCTACGGAAACAATAAATATTTCTCATAATCAATTTTTTGAAGATGAGAATTACAAAAGGAGAATAAATTGAAGAAATTCTTAAAAATTTTAAGTTTATTATTGATTTTTCCCTTTATGCTTTGTGCTTTTGCGTGTAATCAAACTCCACCACCGCCAGATGATGACGGCGGTGAAGAAGATATTCCCGTAACAGAAATTGTGTTGGATAAAGAGTTGTTATTAATGGATATAGGCGATACGGCTCAACTTGTAGCAACAGTATTGCCAAATGATGCAACAAATAAGAACATAACTTGGGCATCAAATGAAAGTTCTGTTGCAACTGTAAGTACCGATGGTTTAGTTACGGCAGTAGCAGAAGGAAGCGCAGTTATTTACGTGGCGACTGAAGATGGCGGTTTTGCGGATATATGCACAGTCATAGTCCAACCTGAAACACCAGATGAGCCGACAGACCCTGTTGAACCAGAAGAACCGACAGACCCTGTTGACCCAGAAGAACCGACAGACCCTGTTGACCCAGACGAGCCGACAGACCCTGTTGAACCAGAAGAACCAACATAACCTGTTGAGCCCGAAGAAGGAGGAGATAACGTGCCACCGAAAACACAATGGATAGAAGATACCGATTGGAGTGACAATCTCCGTGAAGCGTATCTAAAACCCTATTGGTATTCGCAAGAAATTTATAACGAAACGGGCGCAATCGTAGGTGAAGACGGTGAAATAGAACTTATGTTCACCCCGTCTGAGATTCATTCTATTAGGAGTTACGATCTTAAAACCACATACGTGGAAGGCGTAGATTATACGATTGAAGGCAAAAAGATTAAGAGGATACCAAGCGGAAATCTTCCTTACTGGGAAGTTGAAGAATATTACTTAACCGCACCCAACAATCCAAGCGTGCCTATCACACTTGAAGTGGAAGAAAAATACTATGGACAACTTAGTGGAACAAGATATCTTGCTTATTATGATGGTGATTCAACTATAACAAGCAAACAAATTGCCGTAACCTATCGCCATGAAGATAAATACACGGGTAGAATTCCTAAAAGTTATGAAATGGAACTTTCTAAGGTGCTAAATAAAATCAATAACGGTCAAGATATAAACGTTGCAATTTACGGGGATTCAGTATCCGTTGGTTGTAACGCAAGCGGAACAAGTTATGGCGGTAATATCACTCCGCATATGCCAACCGCATGGGATATGGTTAAAGAGTGGATAGAAGACAAAAAGGATATCACCGTTAATATTGATAGTAAGGGTACGGGCGGTTGGAAAATCGCCGATTGCGTAGATAACTATAACGCTCGTTTGCACGGAAAGGCGGACGGATACGATTTATTGATTTTAAGAATAGGCGGTAACGACGCAGGTACACGAAAGGCACAGTATAATCGTTCAATGGGTGAACTTTTAGATATGTTCTTTGCAGATTATCCAGATGCAAGCGTAATTATCGTTAGTCCAGAAATGCCCAACAGTCAAGCAATCGGTTGGACGGGTAACGTCCCGCTAGTTGAAACGTGGGAAGAAGATTTTATCGAGTCCTACGCAAACGGTGGAAATTGTGCAATTGCAAAAGTTTATTCTTTTGCGGAATGGACGGTAATTCAAGGCAAGCAGACAAGAGATTGGCTTGCAAATAATATAAATCACAGCAACGATTTTATGATTCGTTCGTATGCGCAAACTATCTTAAAAGCAATGTTCGGTGCAGAATTCGTAGACGATAGCGCATTAGAACAAACAACTTAAAAAATAGCACGTAATCGTGCAAAAAATAAAAATAAAAAATGTTATTATAAAAGGAGTAACACAGTATGAAAACAATTAAGGACAAGTACTTAGTAGTAGGCGCTGACTTTGCAGGTTTCCCCCTTAAAGAAGCAGTTTGCGAACATTTAAGAGCAAAAGGTTGGAAGATAACTGACCTTGGCGTAACCAAAGACAGTGATCCAGACGACACGGAAAACATGTTCCACAGAGTAGGTTTAAGAGTTGGTTCTAAGATTTCTGAAGGCGAATTTGAAAGAGCACTTTTATTCTGCGGTACAGGTATGGGTATTCATATTGCAGCAAGCAAATGCCCCCACGTTCATGCAGGTGTAGTTGAAAGCGTTCCCGCAGCACGTCGTGCAATCACGGGTAACGGTGTAAACGTACTCGCAATGGGTGCTTTCTACGTAGCACCAAAAATGGGTTGCGATATTGCTGATGCATATCTTTCTGCAGATCTTGGCACAGATTGGGAATGGTGGTATAACTTCTATGAATTCCACAAACTCGCAATTGATGAACTTGAAGCGTTCGACTATGAAAAATATAAAGCAAACGGCTTTAAGGTTGAACACTTAGGTGATTATCCTTTAAAACTCGAAACCAAACCCGAATAATTACTTGGTTTGTTTTTAAGCAAAAACAGAAAAACGGCACGAAAATCGTGTCGTTTTTTTTATAAGTTTTTTCATCTAAAAAACGAGTAATTAAATCTTTAATTTATACAAATTAAAATTTTAGGAAAGTATTGACGAAGGGTATAAAGGGTGTTATAATCATTAAAACGAAAACTGTGGCAAACTGTAAAAATTCAAAAATTTACACGATAAGGCAATTATGGAAAACACAATTTTAACAAAACTACAAAACGCAGACCTTATGCCGTATGCTCCCGTTCCTTTTTGGAGCTGGAACAACTATATTGAAAAAGACAAACTTATCGCACAAATAAGACATATGAAATGTGTTGGATGCGGTGGGTTTATAATTCACGCCCGCACAGGTCTTCGCACGGAATACTTATCAGAAGAATGGTTTGAACTTGTTGGTGCTTGTCTTGAAGAAGCAAAAAAGCAAGGGATGTACGTTTGGATCTATGATGAAAACGGTTGGCCAAGTGGATTCGTTGGCGGAAAACTTTTAGAAGATGAAGGCAACCGTGCTTGTTATTTGGAAAAGAAAACGTTAGATTATACCGATCCATCGGCATATGCAGTTTTCGGTATTGTTGGCGGAAAGAAATGCCGTTTAATTGACGGAATGAAAAGTGAAGATGGCAAATATGAAAATATTTACATTCTTCGTTCGCCCGCAAATACAGATATTTTAAATCCCGACGTAGTAACTCAATTCTTAAACGAAACGCACGAAAAGTATTATGAACGTTTTAAGGATAGTTTTGGCAGAGAACTTTTAGGATTCTTTACTGACGAACCGCAATATTACAGATGGTCCACTCCGTTCGCATTCACCACGGAAGAATATTTCCGCACACATTTTGGTGAAGACGTAAGGGACGGGCTTATTAGTTTGTTCTATAATAACGAAGAAGATTATCCGTTCAGAGCAAAATATTATAAAGCAATGAACGATTTATACATGCACAACTACTATAAGCGTTTATACGATTGGTGTACTGATCACAACTGTATGCTTACGGGTCACTGCGTTGAAGAAACCAATCTTTACACGCAAATGTGGGGTAATGCAGATAACAGTCCGTCTTATGAATTCGAGCATATTCCAGGTATTGACAATCTTGGTAAAAACGGATGTGCAATGCTATCTGCCCGTCAGGTAGGTTCAGTTGCAGGGCAACTTGGCAAAAAGCAAATTTTAACCGAAACGTTTGGCTGTTGTGGATACGACACAACACCGAAGGAAACGCTTGCTATTGCGGAAAAACAATACGTTCACGGGGTAAATTATCTCTGTCAACACCTTTATTCGTATAGTTTAGCAGGGCAAGGGAAAGTGGACCACCCACCGATTTTCAGTTATCATATTAAGTGGCAAGATGCGTTCAAGGATATGAACGTATATCTCACCAAAATGGGATACTTGCTTGCAAATTCTGAAACAATGGTAAATTGCGGTATAATTAACCCGATTGCAAGTGTTCACCTTAACTATTTTAGAGATAAGCAAGATTACGTATTAAAACTTGATAAAGAATTATATAAATTACAAAAAACCTTAAACAAGAAAGGCATTTTATACGATTTCGTTAACGAAACGATATTAAGTCGTCACGGAAAGGCAGAAAATGGCTCGCTTATCGTGGGTAAACGTAAATACGATTATTTAATCGTTCCTTACATTTTAACTCTTTCTAAAAACACCAAAGCCGAACTTGAAAAGTTTGTTAAGGACGGTGGAAAGGTGTTCGTTGTTAAAGCGCCCGATTACACCGAAGGGGTAAGAGATGATTGGTCTTTCTTAAAGTCCAACTGCACGCTTGACGATATTGCAAAAGCAGGTGCTGTTCAACTTACAAGCGACGGGGATTGTGAATACACCTATCGCAAAGGTGATGGATTTGAGTTTTTGTACATAGTAAACGTAGGCAAAAAGGATGCCACGGTTAAAGGCCCAGCGGGTTATTCAAGAATTAACCTTTTCAATAACGACGTTTATGATTTCCCAGAAACTTTCTTGCTTAGAGCAGGGGAAAGCATGATGCTTATTCCAACTGAAAAGCACCATCCACCGATTACTCTTTATGAAAAGGAAAAGACGCTTGACGGACTTGAATGTATTGCAGTAGGGGATAACTGTTTACCGATTGATAACGTTCAGATTAGTTTTGACGGGGTTAATTACGGGCCTGTAGAACCGCTTGCAAAAGAGTTTGAAAGACTTCTCCGTATGGAATATTGCGGACAGTTATTCGTAAAATACACCTTCAAAATCAATGGATATAGGGGAAAAATGCGCCTTGTTCGTGAAAAGAACAACTATCTATATTCCACTATTAACGGAGAAAAGGTAGAATTTGAAGAAAGTGCATTTGACTTTAAGTTTGAAGAAGCAGATATTGCAGATAAGATTAAAGACGGTGTAAACGAATATATAGCAGAAGTTGATTTCTATGAGCGTCCGCACGTATTCTGGGCATTGTTCGATAAAAAGGCAACGGAAAGTGTAAGAAACTGTCTGTGGTACGATACGGAAATTGAAAACGTATTGCTATTCGGTAATTTTGAAGTTACAAAAGACCGTACGTTAATACCTTGTAAACTTCCAACTGTAACGTGGAACCTTCAAGAACACGGCTATCCGCACTTCTCTGGAAAGATTACTTATAAAAAGGAAATTTTTGCGACTAGTGATAAAGTAATGCTTCACTTCTACGGAAGATTTATGACGATAAACGTTGACGTTAACGGTAAGTTCGGTGGAAGAAGTTCACTTCGTCACCGCCTAGAATTAAAGGTAGAAAAGGGCAAGACAAACCTTTTAGAAATTACCGTTTCCGCATCACTTAGAAACACTTTCGGTCCTTTCCATTACTCGGAAGGTGAAGAAATGGGCGTAGGTCCGTTTAGTTTTACGCTAAGGGGTTCATGGAAGAACGGTAAGAGTAAGTATTACCGTAAGAGTTATTCGGTAAGACCGTTTGGCTTAAAACGTATCGGTATCGCCTTCTCTGTTGATAAAGACGGCAAAACTACGGACGAAAACTAGATTTATATAAAATTTAATAACAATAATTAAGGAAAACCAACAGGTTTTCCTTTTTTTATGCTAAAAAATAAATTTAATTTTTTCGGTCAGTAAGTAGTTGCAAGCGCAAAAACTCTCGCTATAATGCGGTTGAAACTTTTAGGCAGGGCAAAGATGAGAGAGATAATCGAAAGAATAAATAAAATTGAAAGCGAACTCAAAAGGCGAGCACCTAAAGGGTATATTCAAAATTACAATACAGGCGAAAAGGTGCATAAAAAGCAACTTGCTTTTCACAAATGTCCAAAGCGGAACAGGTGGGTGTTTGGTGGAAACAGAAGCGGAAAAACAGAGTGTGGTGCGGTTGAGGCGGTGTATATGGCACGTGGAATTCATCCGTTTAGAGAAAATCGAAACAACGTATTCGGGTGGGTCGTGTCCCTTTCAACGCAAGTTCAGCGTGACGTTGCACAATCTAAAATCTTGCATTATTTAGAACCGAGTTGGATAGAAGACGTAACTATGATAACAGGCAAAAAGCAAAGCCTAAAATACGGAATAATAGACCAAATACGTATAAAAAACGTGTTCGGTGGAACGTCGGTAATCGGCTTTAAGTCGTGTGATCAAGGAAGGGAAAAATTTCAAGGCAGTTCGCTTGATTTCGTGTGGTTTGACGAAGAACCACCCAAAGATATTTACGAAGAGTGCCGAATGCGAGTGCTTGATAAAAAAGGAGATATTTTCGGCACAATGACGCCATTAAAAGGGCTAACGTTTATCTATGATGAAATATATCTTAATTCCAAAAATTCACCTGACGTTTGGTGTGAGTTTATGGAGTGGGGTGATAATCCTTTTTTAGATAGCAAAGAAGTAAAAGCCTTAACCGATTCTATGAGTGATGACGAACTAGAAAGCAGAAGATACGGTAGATTTAGAAGCGGTGTTGGATTAGTGTATTCGGAATTTGATGAAAATTATCACGTAATAGATCCGTTTGAAATTCCATTAGAATGGCAGGACACGGTGTCAATCGACCCAGGTCTAAACAACCCCCTTTCAGCGCATTGGTATGCGGTGGATTATGATGGAAACGTTTACGTTGTTGCGGAGCATTTTGAAGCAGGTCGAGATATAACGTACCACTCCGAAATGATAAAAAGCATATCCAAATCGCTTAAATGGAAGACGGATAAAAACGGTAGAGTGGAAGCGATAATCGATTCAGCGGCAAATCAAAAAACGTTAGCCTTAAACAAGAGCGTAACCGAACTTTTTTACGAGCACGGAATACTTGCAAATCCAAAAGTAAACAAGGACGTATTTAGTGGAATTCAGCGAGTGAAAAGTTACTTAAAAAAAGATGGTGTACATCCCCGTCTTTTTATTTTTCGCAACTGTGTTAATTTGATAAGAGAAATGAAAAGTTACTGGTGGGGTGAAGGGGATGCGCCGAAAAAATACGACGATCACGCACTAGACGAACTTCGCTATTATCTAATGAAAAAGCCTTCTTTAAGCCCGCTAATAAAGGAAAAGACCATAATTCAAAAAGATAAGGAAAGGCTAATCAGGAAAATCAACAATGGCAGGAAAAGAAGATAAAAAGCAATCTGAAGAAAATAAACTTAAAACCGCATTATTGAAAAAAGCGCTTGGCTACGAAGCAAAAGAAACGATAGAAGAATACGTAAGTGATGACGGAGAGATACGGCTTAGCAAAAGGAAAGTAACGAAAAAAAACGTTCCGCCCGATATAACGGCAATTAAAATGCTTTTAGGCGAATCTCAAACGGATATCACCGAAATGACGGATGAAGAGTTGCTTGCCGAACGTGATAGGTTGCTAAACATATTAAAAGAAGCGGAAAATAGTTAGGAAAAGGAGAAGAAAAGTGCAAAAAGAAAACACAGATAAAAAGCAAAGGGAAAAGTTTTTAGAAGAACTTGTGGAAAATGTTACAAGCGAGTTTGAAGCAAGGCGAAAAGAACGCTTACAACTAGAAAGACAATGGGAATTAAACCTAAACTTTTTAAGCGGAAATCAATACGTAACGGTGGACGGACGTGGTGAACTTTTTGAAGAAGACAAGGAATATTTTTGGCAACATAGAGAAGTGTTTAACCATATTTCTACAATAATTGAATCACGTCTAGCAAAATTTTCAAAAATCAACCCCGTGTTTGCGGTAAGACCGAAAACCGATTCGGATAGTGATGCAATTGATGCGGAAGCATCAGAAAAACTTTTGTCGTTCGTTCGGGATAAGTGTGATTTGCATAACGTTATTAGGCAGGCAACTGCATGGAGTGAAACTTGTGGAACGGCGTTTTACAAGATAGTTTGGCAAAACGGTGGTGGCTTGAAGATTGGGGAAATGGATGGAAAGGCGGTGCATGAAGGAAACGTTTCGGTAATTGCCGTATCTCCATTTGAAATTTACCCTGAAAATTTGTATTCGGAACTCATTTCAGAACAGGCGGATATCATACACGCAAAGGCTGTAAGCGTTGATGAAGTTAAAAGGCTTTACGGGGTTGCGGTGCAAGGAGAAGAAATAGGCGTTTACGGTGTAGGTAAGGAAAGGAACTTTCTAAAAAGTGCAGAAAAGAGTGTTAGAAAAAATAGCGTAATCGTGATTGAAAAATATGAAAAACCCACGCCAGAATATCCCGAAGGTAGACTTATCACCGTTGCAGGTGGAAAACTACTTTATTACGGCTCGCTTCCGTATAAAAATGGAACTAATCAAACTAGGGACTATCCGTTTATCAAGCAAGAATCGTTTAAGAATATCGGTATGTTTTTTGGTAAAAGCATCATTGAAAAATTAATCCCTATTCAACGGGCGTATAATGCGGTAAAAAACAGAAAACACGAGTTTCTCAATAGGCTTACGGCGGGCGTGATGACCGTGGAAGACGGTTCGCTTGACGTGGACGATTTAACGGAAGAAGGGTTATCACCAGGTAAGGTTTTAGTGTATAGACAAGGGGCAAAAGCACCTGAAATTATGCCAGAACCAACCCTTCCTAGCGAGTTTTCAGATGAAGAAAATAAACTTTTAGACGAGTTCGTTACAATCTCTGGAACAAGCGACTTAAATTCTAGTTCGGAAAACGCAGGGGTAACAAGTGGAACTGCACTTGAAATTTTGATTGAACAAGATAACGAAAGATTGAGTTTTCAAGCGGAAAACATAAGAAAATGCTTTGTGGAAATTGCTAAGCAGATTTTAAGATTGTTTTCGCAACACGGTGGTGCGGTGAGAAGGATAATTTCAAACGCAAAAAATAAAACGGAAATATCCTATATAAAAGTGCCAACTATTCCGTCAGACGACGTTGTGATTGACGGCGAAAATGAACTTGGGCAAACCAGAGCGCAACGCAGAGATGCTATTTTAAGATTGTATGAAAGTGGCTTACTAGCAGATTCCGAAGGACGAATAAGCAATTACGTTAAGGAAAAAATCTTAGCACTTTTAGGGCATTCTGATTTAGATTCAAGGAAGGGTATTTCAAGATTACACGAAGAAAAAGCGCAATCTGAAAACGTGGCGATTAGAAGTGGTGGTAAAGAAATCGAGATAATTGATGATGATGCAATTCATGAGTTCGAGCATATACGTTATATACTGAGTGAGTATAACAATTTAACAGAAGAAGAAAAAATAAGGCTATTTAACCACGTGGAAAGCCACAGAGCAAGATTGAACAAAAATATAAATAAAGACTAATAAATAACGGGAGGAAAAGAAATGGAAGAAAACAAAATAAGTGAACAAATGGAAGTAAAGGCGCAAGCCGTTGAGACGGAAGAAAATTTAGGCGCACCAAAAACGGAAATCTCACTTGGAAAATTCAAGGACGTGTCTTCACTTCTTAAAGCGTACAACAATTTGCAAGCTGAATTCACCAAACGCTGTCAGCGAATCAAAGAGTTGGAGGGTGCGAATAAAATCGACAAGGCGGAAGGTGAAAGCCAACCCACCCCGAACGTATTCGAAGGGACTGATGAATCTAAAAGGGAAATTGCGGTAGATAAAAATGAAATCGTCAAAGAGTACCTAAAAGAAGTAATCGGAGCAAAACAAACGGCGGTGATTTTGGGCGGTGAGGGTGTGAGTATAAAAACACCTGTCCAAAAGCCCACCACAATTGAACAAGCAGGAATGCTTGCTAAACAAATATTTTAATTTAGGAGATAAAAAATGGCAGTAACCATAACTAATGCGGACAAGGCGTTAAAATCATTATACCTTGACGTAGTTGCAGAACAACTTAATTATAAAATCAACCCACTTTTTTCAGCAATCAAACAAAGCACGGACGACGTGTGGGGAAAAGAAGTAAGAAAACTTGCTATCTATGGACTTAACGGTGGTGTAGGTGCGGGCACGGAAGACGGTAATCTTCCAGATGCTGTGGGTAATAATTACGAACAGTTTGTAGTAACGCTTAAAAACCTTTACGGCACGATTGAAATTTCAGATAAAGCAATTAGGGCGTCTGAAAACAATTCTGGTGCGTTCGTAAGTTTGCTCAATGCCGAGATGGAAGGACTTTTAAAAGCAAGCAGTTTTAACTTTGGTAGAATGCTTTTCGGAGACGGAAGCGGTAATCTTGCTAAGGTAACCGAATTGGTAGATAGTGAAATCACGTTAGATACCGTAAAAAATTTAATGGAAGGAATGATGGTAGATTTCCGTGACGAAAGTGGCAATTTAATTGCAGGCGCAAGTTCAAGAAAAATTTTAATCGTCGACAGAGTGAACAAGAAAATCGTTGTTTCAGGCGGAACAGTTCCTGTTGATGTAATTGACGGAACGGTAACCGTTCAAGGTTCATACGGTAATGAAATTACCGGTCTTGAAGCAATTTTTAACACCGAAAAACCACTTTACGGTTTGGATAGAAAAACACACACTTGGCTCAACCCTTACGTGTTAAAAGATGCAGGTCAAATTAGCGAAGATAAAATTCAGATAGCACTTGATACCATTGAAGAAAACAGCGGTAGCACGGTAAACTTTATCGTATGTTCTTGGGGTGTTCGTCGTGCCCTTCAAAAACTCTTTTCAGAAAATAAAAGATTTGTTGACACGATGGAACTTAACGGTGGATATAAGGCAATGAGTTATAACGGAATTCCTATCGTAGCAGATAGATTCTGTCCAGAAGGAACAATGTATTTGTTAAACACGGCAGATTTCACCCTTCATCAACTTTGCGATTGGCAATGGATTGAAGGTGAAGACGGCAAGGTGTTAAAGCAGATGGCAGGTAAACCCGTTTATACTGCAACCCTTGTTAAATATGCTGACCTTATTTGCGCACGTCCTAATGGACAAGGCGTGATTTATGGTATCACAGAAGCCTAATAAGAGATAAAAAAATAACTCCTTAAATGCACCCGAAACGTTAATTTTCAGGGTGCATTTTTAAGGAACAAACTAAAATGAAAAGGGGGAATAGTATGAAATTATATGATATTTTAGTTACTTCCGCAATATTGTTAGGGAAGAACGACGCCATAGAATATTTGGGAGCAACTAGTCAAAATAAAGATTTTGAAACGCTTGTAACGGTGGATAATTTGACCCGTGCGGCAAATATCGTAATATCAGAACTTGCTTTTACGTATATTCCTATGATTAAAGAAGAAAGGGTGCAAGTGGAAAATGGCAAAATCAAGTTCGAAGATTTAAGCGAAAAGATTTTAGACCTAATAGGTGTGTACGAGAGTGAAAAGGCAATTAAATATAAATTGCGTTCGGATAGAATAGAAGTTGACGCAACGACCGTAACCGTGAAATATTCTTACTTGCCGTCAAATTACGACGTGCATGATGAAATCGGATATAAAGAAAGTGAAGTGTCTGCAAGAATTTTGGCGTACGGTGTAAATTCTGAATACTTACTTATCGAACACGCTTTTGAAGAAAGTCTAATGTGGCGAGATAGATACACAAAAGCACTTGAAAGACTTGTTCTTCCAAAGTCAACGAAAATAAAGGGTAGAGCGTGGATGTGATGAGAAATATAAGTGATGATATTTATAAGACGTATAATATTATAGATTTTCTATCATTCACCAAATATAGTCAGTCGTTTGCGGTAAGTGAAAATGGACTTGCTGTTGGCAAGGTCAATGGAAAAAGTCAATCGTTTGACGGAAATCTAATTCTAAAACGTTACAATATAGACGGCAGAAAATTTGTATATTTATCGAACGGATATTTAATGGAAGAGATAGGCGGTGCGTATAAAAAGGCGTTATTAACAGTCTTTTCAAGCCCACCTGAAATACTTACGGCAAGATATAAGGGCGTAAAAACCATATTAGTTTATTTTGAAGGATATTTATATTCGTTAGGGTTATATTTTGACGTGTTAAAAATCCCAGAAGGCAATTCACATGAAGAATATAAGGGCGGACTATATTTTATTAGTGGAAATTCTGTGATTTTTTGTAAAGATTTTTTTAAGGCGAAAAACGTTAAAACTTTTGATTTTTTGAAGACGGAAGAAGACGAAGGAAAACCGCTAAAAATTTGCAAAATCGGAACGTCGCTTTTTGTGTTTTTTGAATTAGGGATATATAAAGTTGAAAGCCCGTTTGATAGCGAAAAAGCAAAGCTTATAAAGGTGTGTAACTGCAACAAAATTTCAGCCGTTTTCGCAAGTGAAAATCAAGCGTATTTTATATCTGACAACACCTTAAAAATATTTGACGGGAGAGAAGTTAAAAGCATTTCTAAAATCTCTGATTGCGTAGGTATTGCCCCTGTTCAAATTGAAGATTTTAAGTGTGCCTTCATGGTGAAAAAAGATAGTGAAAATTATCTATTGATTTATGAGAGCGAAGGTATTTTGCCATATTTTATTAGGATAGAAAACGTCAAAGAATTATCTCTAAAAGATTTTGAATTCGGCGATTATGCTTGTTGGGAAAGTTTGCAAACAAATTTAGGGATAAAAGGGAAAAAATTCATCCGTGCAATCGACGTGAACACTAATGATAGATGTGATATAATCATCAATTTTGACGGGGTTGAGCGCAAATATCACGTTGATAAAAGGCATATAAACTTAGGTGTTACGGCGGAAAAAATTAGCGTAAAAATTTGTACTGCTGATAAGCCGATAGTGATAACGAATTTACAGTTTTCATACAGGAAAGGAGATTAAAGATGCAATTTGAAACACCAACAACAAAAGCGGAAATGTACGCCACGTTAAAAGAAATTTATACGGCGTATAGATTACAAAGTCCCGTGTACAAGGAAGAAACCCTTATTGATATGACTATTCCTACTTTAACCGTTCCAAATAAAACGCAGGCGGAATGTGATGCCGAAGCAACGCTCAATCTGTCCGCTGAACATACGAGAGAGATTGAAAGGGTAAAATCTGAACTTGAAGATAAAATTTTAGCCTTGGATTTAGCGGCGGAAAAGTTTAATCAGGAAAAGGTGGAAAAGATAAATAATATTCAGTTGGAATATGAGAAAAAACTAGAAGCCGTCAACAATCAGTCGCTTGAAAAGGGAGTAAGCGTATCGAGTATTTTTATAGCGGAAAGAAATAAAATAGCAAAGGAGCAAGCGGAAAAAATCGTCGAACAAGAAAAGTATTACGATTTTAGGGCATCTCAACTTCAAGCAGAAAAA
>SVIE01000068.1 GCA_015069625.1 Clostridiales bacterium
CCTGCTAATTTATATCCGATATAAGTTGAAGAATTAATTGCAATCGGGCCAGGTGTTGATTCTGCAATCGATATTATATCGGCAAATTCTTCCATTTCTAGCCACTTCTTCTTTTCCACGAATTCTTTTTGAAGTATAGCAATCATGGCGTATCCACCACCAAAGGTGATAAGCCCGATTTTTAGCATATTCAAAAATAACGTTAGGCAAAGTTTCAGTTTTTTCATGATTTTTTCCGATAGATTTAATAAATCGGCCAAATTATTGACCGATTAATTTTTATAAAATTTTAACAAGTTCATTATAGACGTCTTTAAGTCTATTTTCATTTAAGTCAAGTTCGTTAAGGTGAGTATATCTATTCACTCTCATTGATGAAGCGTGTTGCATACAGAACACAAAGGTATCTTGATCAATATCTAAACTCTTCGGATTCACGTCAACTTTAAATTTATGTAAGTATGATAAGAAATCATCACAGTCTTCTTCGATAAGTTTTAATACTGCAACCGTTCCTAATGCAACCTGCAAGCCATGTAAGTTTGGTTTTTTGGAATAGTAATCTAGTGCGTGGCTAAATAAGTGCTCTGATCCACTAACAGGTCTGCTACTACCTGCGAAAGCCATCGCAATACCTGAAAGCACAAGTGAATTTGCTAGTACTTCAATGAATTCGGTGTCAATAGTGTCATACTGTGTTTTAACAAGCATATCCAAAGCGTTTCTTGACATCATTGATGCATAACCACTCATAATATCTTTGTCCTTTGAACACGCAAATTCCCAGTCTTTAAGTGCCATATAGTTTGAGATTGTATCCCCGATACCTGCTTTTACAAGTGATGCAGGGCTATTCAAAATAAGTTCTGTGTCAAGAAGCAACATTGTTGGGGTTGCACAGAATAAACTTTTGGGTTTGTCGTCCTTTCTTTTAAGAACGGCAATCGGTGATGCTATACCGTCGTTTGCCATAGTTGTTGGTATAGATAAAAGCGGGCGTTTAGATATATATGAAGCATATTTGCAAACGTCCAAAACTTTACCACCGCCAAGCCCAACGATACAGTCAACGTCGGTTGCAATAACTCTTTCTGCAACGGTCATAGCATAAGAAATCGTGTTATAGTCCACGGTTTCCATTTTAACACGACCAACATTATTTAATTGTGAGCGCACTTTATCGCCGAAAAGTTTATCAACTATCGGATCGGAAACGTATAGAATTTTTCCTTTAACGCCGTTTTCAACTAAAGTTTTTTCAACTAAGTTAATGTTGCCTGCGCCAACTTTTAATACACTATCTTTATTCATAATGCCCCCTTTTTTTAGGTGGTTATAACCGAATTTTATATTTCAGTACAAAACTGCTAGAAATTACCATATGGTGCGGATAACAGGATTTGAACCTGCATGGTTTCCCACTAGAATCTGAATCTAGCGCGTCTGCCAGTTCCGCCATATCCGCATGATTTTGCGGTATTTAGTATAGCAAATACCACAAAAATTGTAAAGTTAATTTTTTATAAAAATTATTTCAACGGCAGAACAGCCTTTGCGTTTAACGTCAAATCGGCAAAATTGCCTCTTAAATATTGAAGATATCCTTCTGCGCCTATCATTGCTCCGTTATCCGTACAATAGCGTTTTTCAGGCAATATCAACTTTATATTTTTACCTTTAACTGCGTTTTGAAGTGTTTCACGAAGATATCCGTTTGCGCCAACGCCACCAGAAACGGCAATTGTATTATACCCCGTCTTTTTTACTGCTTTTAACGCCTTTTCAATCAAAACGTCGATTGCAGAGTGTTGAAAACTATTTGCTATGTCTGCTTTATTAACTTCTCTACCCTTTTGTTCTTCTGTGTGAACGTAATTTATAACAGCAGTTTTAAGCCCACTATATGAAAAGTCATACTCTCCACCTGCGTAATTTTTAAGCATTTTGGGGAGTTTTATTGTGTTTTTACCTGATTTTGCTAGCCGTTCTACGTTTGGTCCACCTGGATATTGCAAGCCTAATACTCTTGCAACTTTATCGAACGCTTCACCAACGGCATCATCAATAGTCGAGCCTAAAATTTCAATATTGTAATAGTCTTTAACTGCAACGATTGCGGTATGTCCACCACTTGCTAAAATTGTTATAAACGGTGGTTCTAATGTTTTATCCGCTAAATATGATGCGGAAATATGCCCCCTAATATGACTTACAGGAACAAGTGGTTTTTTTAGTGCAAACGCTAATGATTTTGCAAATGAAACGCCAACTAAAAGCGCACCTAAAAGCCCTGCGCCTTCTGTTACGGCAAAAGCGTCAATATCGTTGAAAGTAAGAGATGCGGATTTTAACGCATTTTCAGTTGCGGTTAATATTGCCGTAGTGTGTCCCCGTGATGCAATTTCGGGTACGACACCGCCAAATTTAGCGTGTTCTGTGGCGGAACTGATGATTTCGTCTGCAAGTATTTCTCTGCCGTTTTTAATAATTGCTACGGCAGTTTCGTCGCACGAAGTTTCAATTCCCATAATTATGGCGTCTTTTTTTAGCGGCGCATTTTTTACGTGTTCAAAGTAACTCATTGTGATTTTTTCAAATAGTCGTTAATAAATCCTTGAATGTTGCCGTTCATAACAGATTCAACGTCGCCTGTTTCAAACCCTGTTCTATGGTCCTTAACCATTGTATAAGGACAGAAAACGTATGAACGAATTTGGCTTCCCCACTCAATTTTCTTAATTTCGCCTTTAATATCTTGATCCCTTTCCATTCTTTCGGCTTCACGCTTTTCAATAAGTTTACTGATAAGCATTTTCATTGCCATTTCTCTATTTTGCGTTTGACTTCGCTCATTTTGGCAAGCAACGACAATGCCTGTTGGAAGGTGTGTTATTCTGATTGCAGAATCAGTTTTGTTAATATGTTGACCGCCTGCGCCACTACTTCTAAACGTATCGATACGAAGTTCATCAGGGTTAACTTTTATTTCCCCTTCATCTTCGATTTCTGGCATGACTTCAAGTGAAGCAAAAGACGTGTGTCTTCGCTTATTCGCATCAAACGGTGAAATTCTAATTAGGCGGTGAACACCTTTTTCCGCTTTAAGATATCCATACGCATTTTCTCCTTCAATTTTGAAGGAAACTGACTTAATACCTGCTTCGTCCCCCTCTAACCTATCAAGTTCTGTAAGGGTAAAGTCGTTTTTCTCGGCATAGCATATATACATGCGGTAAAGCATTTCAGTCCAGTCGCACGCTTCTGTTCCGCCTGCACCAGCGTGTAGTGTCATGAGCGCATTTAACTTGTCGTATTTGCCACGTAAAAGCGCAGTAAGACGCATTTCTTCAACTGTTTTACTAACGTTAAGCAAATCGCAATCTATCTCATCAAATAGACTTTCATCACCTTCTAATTCGGCAAGTTCTATGATTTCGGCTGCATCATTAATTATACGCTCAGCCTTATCAAACGCAGAAAGTTTATTCGTGAGAGATGCTATTTCTTTAGAAATTTTTTGTGATTTTTCAAGGTCGGTGTAAATTTCCGGTTTTTCGGAAAGTTCTATTTTTTCTTTTAAGGTGGTTCTTAACGTAGCGACGTCAAAGAGAGTGCCCTGCCTCTTCTAATATTTCTTTGAGTTCTTTAACTCTAAATCTGTATTCTTCTGCTTTAAGCATAATATCTCCTATTGCATACAGCAATCTTTATATTTTTTTCCACTTCCACAAGGACAAGGGTCGTTTCTGCCGATTTTTTGTTTCGGGGCAGGTCTGCGAACGTTTGATGAATCGTCAGTTTTATTAGTTGCTAACGGTGCTTGCTGTTGCTGTTGAACAGTCATAGGTCTTCTTTGCAATTCTGCTTTTAATAAAAGTGTTATGGTATCGTCTTGAATAGATGCGGTCAGGTCTTCAAACATTTCAAAACCTTCTTTTTTATATTCAATAACAGGATCTACGTTTGCATAACCACGAAGACTTATTCCCTTCTTTAATTGATCCATTGCGTCAATATGATCAATCCATTTGGTGTCGATATTTTTGAGTAATACCATTTTTTCAAGTTCGCTAAAGTTTACGCCAAGTTCATCTTTGTATTTTTGAATTTTTTCTTCATAAATACGAATTGTTTCATCAATAATTTGAGAAATCATATATTCATAATCCCAGTTCTGTGCTCGTTCGGGGGTTATAAAATTTGAACCTTTGGGCAATAGTTTTGTTTCAATTGCGGTGTTTAGTGCGTCTAAATCCCACGTTCCGGGTTTATTTCTGTTGTCAATTGTGCTTGAAACAACATAATCAACGAAGTCTGGAATAAGATTCAAAATGTCTTGGTGAACGTCTTCTTCTTTAATTACTTTCATTCTTTCGGCATACATAACTTCACGTTGTCTATTCATAACGTCGTCATATTGAAGAACGTGTTTTCTTATACCAAAGTTTCTGCCTTCGATTGCACGCTGTGCATTTTCAATACTCCTTGCAAGAATCTTAAATTGCATAGGTTCATCTTCGTCAATATTAAAGAATTCATAAATTCTTTGCATTCTTTCTCCACCGAAACGTTTTGCAAGATCGTCTTCAAGTGAAATATAAAATACTGACGAACCTG
>SVIE01000008.1 GCA_015069625.1 Clostridiales bacterium
GATTAAAAGAGCGAATAAGAAACAAGTGAGAGCAGGCAAATCCCGAAGTTAAGAGTATACATCTTAACAAGGGGTTTAACGAACTATCACGAAGTTTATTATTTGCTCTTTATCAATCATAGATTGAGAACGAGCCTAATTTTAATAATTTGGCTTGACAATTTTAACTGATTTTGTGGTGTCAAAAAGATTCCAAGGCGTTCTATCGCTAACTGGTTCAACCCTAAACACTAATCTTTCTTTGCTTACGGGGTGGGTAAATGCTAGATAGTATGCCCAAAGTGCAAGATAACCTTTTTTAGCCTTTTCTCCGCCGTAGCGCATATCTCCAAAAACAGGCGTTCCGATAGCGTTCATTTGCACCCTTATTTGATGGCTTCTGCCTGTATGAAGGGTGATATCCGCAAGTGTTAATCCGCTGTTCTCTTCTACCGTTCTATACTCTAATTCTGCAAACTTTGCGCCAACAGTTGTGGGTGGACAAACGTAAACCATATTATTTACTGCGTTCTTCTTCATATAGTGAGTGAGCGTTGCTTTTTCTTCCCTAGGTTTACCTACTAAAACGGCATAATATCTCTTTTCAAAGTCCCCGTTTTTCATCTGTTCAGATAGGCGTGCCGCTGCTTTTGAACTTTTAGCAAACACCATAACTCCACCTGTTGGTCTATCTAATCTATGCACCAAACCTAAATACACGTTGCCCTGCTTGTTGTAAGTTTTTGCAATATACTCTTTTATCATGGTGAGCATATCTAAATCCTTACTTTCATCTTCGCATGATGGTACGTTTTGCGGTTTTAATACCACTATAATGTGATTGTCTTCATGAAGTATTGTTAAATCTTCCATTGTATTTACCTATTTATCCATATTCCGCTATTTCCGCAAGGAAGAATTACCCCTTCTTCTTGCGTTTTTAAGCCAACTTCGTATGCTTCAACGTGTCCGTTTCTGCCTTTGCCGATTAAAATTTCTAATATGTTCTTTATTACTTGCGGTTGTAACCCCGTGGTGTAACTGTTAATAAGGAAGAAAAGCGGATTATCGCTTAACACCTTTTCACAAAGTTCAACAAGTGGGAAAAGTTCGTTTTCTAGTTTCCACATTTCACCGTTTGGTCCCCTTCCATAACTCGGTGGGTCCATTATGATTGCGTCATACTTTCTTCCACGCCTAATTTCACGTTCAACAAACTTTTTGCAATCGTCGATAATGTAACGAATATAACCCTGTCCTATACCTGATAAACGGGCGTTTTCACCTGCCCTTTCTACCATTCCTTTTGCAGCGTCAACGTGGCACACCTTTGCGCCTGCTTTTGCGCACGCTACCGTTGCCCCACCCGTGTATGCGAACAAGTTTAGAACGTTAATTTCACGATTTGCGCCTTTAATGAGTTCGCTCATTAAATCCCAGTTTACCGCTTGTTCGGGGAACAAACCCGTATGCTTAAAGCCCATAGGCTTTATTTTGAATTTTAAATCTTTATACGAAACAGTCCACTCGTCTGGCATTTTGCCTTTAAGTAGCCACTTACCGCCACCCGTTTCGCTTCTAACGTATTTAGCAGATAAGCCCTTATATCCGTCCATATTAACGTCCGTTTTCCAGATAACTTGGGGGTCGGGACGAAGGAGAATTACTCCGCCCCAATTTTCAAGTTTATATCCGTCACCCGTTGCTATCACGGTATAGTTTTGCCAATCAGCCGTTCTCATTATGCGTTTACCTTACTTACGGTTACCGTAACGTTTTCACCATTGATATCAAGCGATTTTGTAAAGCCTTCACCTTCTCCTTCAACCAAAGAAACGGCAAGGACAACCGATTTCAATTCATCTCCAAACGCTTCTTTAATAGCACCACTTTCCGTTTGATAGAATACGTTGATTTTATCAGTTACTTCAAAGCCTGCATCCTTTCTCATTGATTGAATTTTAGAGATGATTTCACGCCTTACGCCTTCCGCTTTTAGTTCTTCGGTGATGTTGGTGTCTAATACAACCGTTATACCGTTATCGCTTGAAGCAATAAAACCTACTGCACTTTCACTTGAAATTAAAAGGTCGTCAAGCGTAAATTCAAAAGTTTCACCGCCAAATTCCGCTACATAAGTTTTACCAGATTTAACCGTGCTTACCACTTCTGATGCGTTACAGGTATCTAAGAAGGCTCTTACCTTACCTAAAAGTTTTCCGTACTTTGGCCCTAAAGTTTTAAGTTGCGGTTTAATTTTATAGGTTACGAATTGACTTGCATCATCAATCTTTTCCACCGTTTTAACGTTAAGTTCGTCTTTTGCAATTTCTAAAAGATCTTCTGAAAGTTCAGTCTGTTTTTCTTCGCTTACGTAAATCTTTGAAAGTGGTTGACGGTTTTTGATGTTAGATACGTTTCTGCAACTTCTGCCAAGCACTACGATATCTAATACGCTTTGCATACCTTCTTCAAGTTTAGCGTCAATTGCGCTTTCGTCAACAACAGGGAAAGAACAAAGGTGAACTGATTTAGGTGCGTCTTTATAGAAGTTTGGAACTAAGTTTAGATAAATTGATTCTGCCATGAAAGGCGTGAACGGAGCAGATAATTTTGCCATCGTTACAAGCACGGTGTAAAGAGTGGTGTATGCGGCAATTTTATCGTCTGTCATTTCGTGTCCCCAGTATCTTTCTCTACCACGACGAACGTACCAGTTAGAAAGTTCGTCTGCAAAGCCTTGAAGGGCACGTGCAGATTCAAATATGTTGTAATTTGCAAGTCCTTCGTCAACAGTTTTGATAAGCGTGTTAAGTTTTGAAAGCACCCACTTATCCATAAGTGTTAACTTGCAATCTTTTAAGTTATAGTTAGCAGGATTATATCCGTCGATTTCTGCATAGAGAACGTAGAACGCATAGGTATTCCAAAGCGTGCCCATAAACTTTCTTTGCGCTTCGGATACCGCTTCTTCATAGAATCTTGAAGGGAGCCATGGAGCAGAACCTGTGTAGAAATACCATCTTACAGCGTCTGCACCTTGTTTATCTAAAATACTCCAAGGGTCAACGACGTTGCCTTTATGCTTACTCATCTTGATACCGTTTTTATCGTTTACGTGGCCTAAAACAATACAGTTCTTAAACGGTGCTTTTCCGAATAATAACGTAGATATTGCAAGAAGGGTGTAGAACCAACCACGTGTTTGGTCGATTGCTTCACTAATGAAATCTGCTGGGAAATGACTTTCAAAAAGTTCCTTGTTTTCAAAGGGATAGTGATACTGTGCGAAAGGCATTGAGCCAGAGTCAAACCAACAGTCGATAACTTCCTTTTCACGAATATATTTTCCGCCACATTCACAGTCGAAGGTGCAATCGTCAATATACGGTCTATGAAGTTCGATATCCCCTTCTATTCCGCATTTTTCTTTAAGTTCAGCCTTACTTCCGATAACGTGGATTTTTCCGCACTTATTACATACCCAAACAGGTAACGGTGTTCCCCAATATCTTTCACGAGATAAGCCCCAGTCGATAACGTTTTCTAAGAAATTACCCATTCTGCCGTTCTTGATTGTTTCAGGCATCCAGTTGATTGAGTTATTTGCTTCTAAAAGTTGATCTTTTACAGCCGTCATTTTGATAAACCAACTACTTCTTGCATAGTAAAGAAGTGGGGTATCACAACGCCAGCAGAAAGGATAACTGTGTTCGAATACTAATTCTTTGAAAAGTAAGTTTCTTGCCTTTAAGTCCTTGATGATGAGTTTATCTGCATCCTTACAGAAAATTCCTTTAAGGTCGCCCGTTTCATCAGTCATTCTACCCCTATCGTCAACAAGACGAACGAAGGGAAGATTATAGTTTCTACCAACGTTTGCGTCGTCTTCACCAAACGCCGGTGCAATATGAACGATACCACTACCGTCTGTGAGCGTTACGTATCCGTCACAAGTGATGTAGTGCGATTTTTCACGATACGTTCCTACCGCAAAATCAAAAAGTGGCTCGTATTCAGTATATTCGTATTCCTTCCCGAGTTTAGTAGATACGACCTTATAATTTTCAAATAACGTGGGAGCGAGTGCTTCTGCTAAAACGTACGTTTCTCCGCTTTCCGCTACGATTTCAACGTAGTTTTCCTTTGGATTCATGCAGAGTGCGACGTTGGAAGGAAGCGTCCAAGGCGTCGTCGTCCATGCGAGGAAATATGCGTTTTCTCTGCCCTTGATTTTGAATTTGACGAAAATTGACGTTTCTTTAACGTCTTTATACCCCTGCGCTACTTCGTGCGAAGAAAGTGCAGTTCCACAACGTGGGCAGTACGGTACGATTTTGTGTCCTTTGTATAAAAGACCTTTTTCTGCGATAGTTTTGATTGCCCACCATACCGATTCGATATATTTATCATCATACGTTATGTATGGATTTTCCATGTCTGCCCAGTAGCCTACACGGTCACTCATCTTTTCCCATTCGCCTTTGTATTTCCACACGCTTTCTTTACATTTAGCGATAAACGGTTCGATACCGTATTTTTCAATTTCTTGCTTTCCGTCGATACCTAAAAGTTTTTCTACTTCTAGTTCTACCGGAAGACCATGCGTATCCCAGCCCGCCTTTCTTAAACAATGCGCGCCTTTCATTACTTGATAACGTGGAATTATATCTTTGATAACACGGGTTAAAATATGCCCGATATGTGGTTTTCCGTTTGCGGTGGGTGGTCCGTCATAGAAGGTAAATTCACGGTTACCTTGATTCTTTTCGATATTCTGTTCGAAAATCTTATTTTCTTTCCAGTAGGAAAGAATTTCCTTTTCTCTTTCTAAAAAGTTAAGCGAAGTGTCAACCTTTTTGTACATCACAGTATGCTCCCTATTTTAATAATACTTAATAAATTATAAACTTTTATATGCGTTTTGTAAAGTTAATTCGACGACCTTTTATCTAAACTTTCAATATTTTTGCCTTAATTTGCTTGATTTAATTACCATTTTAAGATAAAATGATATCACTGCGCTATGCGGGGAGTTAGCGATGCCCTGTTATCCGCAATTCGCTTAGCGGAGCAGAATGCCCTTTTAGGCTAGTTTCATGGAAGGCTGTGCGTGGTAAGGGACGTTGATGTTAAGGTCTTATGCAATATGCCATTGCGAACCGTGTCAGGACAGGGATGTAGCAGCACTAAACAATTAAGCATATGTGCCATAAGGTTGCTTTAACGGAGTTACCTGCCCCGTTAACGCTTCGGTGTTGCTTGTCGAGATGGGATGCGCAGTTTTTTGAAATTAAAACGGCTTTGCGTTTTGCAAAGCCGTTTTTCATTTGGTTGTTAACAATAAATTGTTTTTCTAAAATAAGTTAGAAACAAGTGAGAGCAGGCAAATGCCCGAAGTCAATAGTATACATATTGGCTAGGGCTTTAACGAACTATCACGAAGTTTATAGCTTGTTTTTACAATTTGTTTCTTTGGATTTTTCCGCTTACCGTCTTTGGTAATTCATCACGGAAAACAACGATTCTTGGGTACTTATAAGGTGCGGTTTTTGCCTTAACGTAATTTTGAATTTCTTTTTTAAGTTCGTCGGTTGGGTTAGTACCTTTTACAAGTACGATACTTGCTTTAACAACTTGTCCCCTTACTTCGTCAGGTTCAGCGGAAACACCACATTCTAATACGTAAGGAAGTTCCATGATAACCGATTCAATTTCAAACGGCCCGATACGATAGCCGGAAGATTTAATAACGTCATCAACCCTACCAACGTACCAGTAATACCCGTCTTCATCACGCCATGCGGTATCTCCCGTGTGATAAAATCCGTCGTGTAATACTTCTTTGGTTTTTTCTTCAGAATTATAGTAGCCTGCAAATAGACCGCAAGGCATTCCTTTTGACACGTTAACGACGATTTCACCAACTTCACCAACAGCAACAGACTTACCGTCTTGGTCAACGATATCAATATCGTATATAGGCGCAGGAACACCCATAGAACCTATCTTGTGCGGTGCACCGATAAGGTTGCCAACGAGCATGGTTGATTCAGACTGACCAAAACCTTCGTGAATTTGAAGCCCTGTTGCCTTTTCAAACTGGCGGTAAACTTCTGGGTTTAACGCTTCGCCTGCCGTAGTCATATGCTTAACTGATGAAAAATCGTAACGAGATAAATCTTGCTTAATCATCATTCTAAGCATTGTGGGTGGTGCGCAGAAGGACGTTATTTGATATTTTGCAAACATAGGAAGAATATCCGCTGCATCAAATCTATCGAAATCGTAAACGAACGTTGCCGCTTCGCATAGCCATTGTCCGTAAAGTTTACCCCACATAGCCTTTGCCCAACCCGTGTCGGAAATGGTAAAATGCAAACCGTCTGCACTTGCACTATGCCAGTATTTTGCCGTATGGAAATGCCCTAACGCATACTTATAATTGTGTGCTGCAATTTTGGGGTAGCCAGACGTTCCACTCGTGAAGAACATAAGCATCAAATCATCACCACAAGGGGAATCTTCGGTGCGGTCAAAGTGAGTTGAGAACATTTTATATTCTTCGTTAAAATCACGCCAACCGTCACGAACGCCGTTAACTAAAATTTTATGTTTTAAGTCGGGACAGTTTTTAGCCGCAATATCTACTTGATGAGAAACGTCCCCGTCCGCCGTACAAATAATTGCAGACACTCCTGCCGACTTAAAGCGATATTCAAAATCATGTTCTTGAAGTTGGTTGGTTGCAGGAATTGCAATTGCACCAAGTTTGTTAAGACCTATCATTGCAAACCAGAACTGATAATGACGCTTTAATACGAGCATTACTCTATCGCCCTTTTTGATACCGAGACTCTTAAAGTAGTTTGCGCAACGTGCGGATTCCTTTTTCATATCAAGGAAAGTAATTCTTCTTTCCGTTTTGTCTTTATCAATATGAAGCATTGCAAGTTTATTCGGTTTCTTTTCGCCAAGCGCATCAACAAGGTCAAATGCAAAGTTGAACTTATCCGTGTTTTTGAAAGTGATAGACGTGGGCGTGCCATTTTCGTTTTCAACAACGTCGATAAACTTCTTATATACCCTTTCCCCGTCGTCTTTTTTAACTTCTGTTACACGTTCGCTTATCGTTCTTTCCGCTTCAAGTTCAGGGATAGGTTCGCCCGTTGGGTTTAATACGATTGCATAGAATAAACAATCTTTCCCCCCCGTTGCTATCATGCCGTGCGGGGTTGAACTATCGTAATAAACGCTATCCCCTTCGTTAAGCGTAACCTTATGATTACCGATTTGAACAAGCAAACTTCCTTCTATTACGATATCACATTCTTGCCCTGCGTGAGTTGTAAGTTCGATTTCTTTATTTTGCGCTTCTTCACTATATTCGCTTTTAACGTACAAGGGCTCTGCAATACGATTTTGAAATGCGTACGCTAGGTTATAGTATGTCATGCCGTGCGCATTTGCAATTTCTTGTCCATTTTCTTTCCTAGTGACCGTATATGAACGAAGTCTAGGGCTATAACCTTCGATAATATCGGTTACGTTTACGTTTAACGCAATTGCACAACGATAAATAAACGCAAAGTTAAGATCCCTTTCCCCGTTTTCGCAAGCAATATATTCGTCGGCAGAAACACCCGTTTCTTTTGCCATATCCGAAACGGTTAATCCAACGATATCACGCAGGTCTCTAATACGACCCGCCATCTCTTTAATTTTTTGGTCAATCTCTTTTATCCTTTCCATAGCCTCTCCTTCAGGCGTAAAAAAACCGCCCCAAAGTTTTTGCTTTGAGACGGGTAAATTTCTCGTACCCGCGGTACCACTCAAATTGCGGAATATCCGCCTCTCTCGGAATCAATCAATTCCTATGTATTAACGCAACAATTACGGAAAAGTTCTACTTGCCTAGGCTTTCTTCTTTTCTGCTCAAAAGCTACTGCAACTTTTCTTCCCTATCCACTCACACCTGCCGTGGACTCTCTGTAAGGTAATTAAAAGCGCACTCTTCTTCAACGCATTTAATATTTAATTACTGATATTTTACCATTATTTATGGTATTCGTCAACTTTTTTAATGTATAAAGTAAAAAAATGCCACCGTCGATTTTTCAAACGGTGGCGATATTTTTATTCCTTATTGCTTTCGTCGTCCTTTTTCTTTTTTTGAACGATAAGCGTTAAAACAACACCGATAACGTTTGCTAAAAATCCTAACCAGAACCAAAGAATTTCACTCATATCTTCGTTCTTTTCTCTTACGAGTTCCACACAAATTCTACCGCAGACTAAACCCACGCATACGTAGATTGCAATAAGTAATATCACACAAATAATGCCCCATGCGAGACTAGCGCTTAATGCACCCATTTTTTACCTCCGATTGTGCTTTTTGCACAACTTTTATCATTTTAATTATAATACCATTATTTTTCTTTGTCAACAATTATTTTAATATTTAGTTTATTACGCTTTTTTATGCCTTTTTGAACGTTTTTCATGATGTTGGCGTTGTTCTGCCGTTGTGTTCTTTTCCCAGAATACGCCCCCTTCATATCCTTGAATACTACTATCTTCCTTGGCGTTTTCAAGTCGTTTTTGCGCCCATGCACAATATAGCGGATTACGTTCTAAACAGATAAATTTTCTGTTTAGTT
The DNA here is from genome assembly GCA_015069625.1 of Clostridiales bacterium. GTDB lineage: Bacteria > Bacillota > Clostridia > Christensenellales > Borkfalkiaceae > UBA1259. The sequence goes on from SVIE01000008.1 coordinate 8,643, forward strand.
TTTCCGCCACCACCGCAGTTGTTCCACTTCCTGCAAAAGGGTCTAACACAACGTCACCTTCGTTACTTGACGCTAAAATTAGTTTTGCAATAAGTTTTTCTGGCTTTTGCGTGGGGTGAGCGGTATTTTCAGCCATAGACCAGTACGGCACGGAAATATCATCCCAAAAGTTTGAAGGACAGGTATTTCTAAACTTGCCTTCCGTTGTACTTTCCCAGTCCTTTGGTTTACCGTCTGCATTATACGGTGCAAGCACTCTCCTTCTTACCTTAACCGCATCTAAATTAAATTTATAATCATCTGAAACGGTAGCGAAAAAAACGTCTTCCATAGAGTTTTTCCAGTTGCTTTTTGCACCCCTGCCCTTTTCTCTTTGCCACGTTATTCTGTTTCTTAAAATTAAGCGTGAAGATAAAATCCCACCTATCACAAGTGAACTTTTCCAGTCACAACACACGTAAACACTTGCGTTATCTTTGAGCTTTGGCAAGCAAGCATCTAGCCATTTTAACGTGTATTTTGCATACTCGTCTTGGCTTTGCGCCTTAAAGTTTAAGCCGTGAAAATTCTTTGCTAGGTTATATGGCGGATCGACAATTAGCAAATCCACCGATTTATCGGCAATCTTTTTTAGCCCGCTAAAAGCATCTCCCGTAACTATTTGGTTGACACTTCCGTCATACGACTTTTCATTTACGCATAGGCTAAGATATTTTTCCGCTTGTTCTATCGGAAAATCTATTGTTTTATTTCTTGGTGATTTCATGTTAGTTTTTGTAAAGTTTAAGCCATGCGTCGATTTTTTCGCTTAAATCCTTATTATCCTTACTCTTTTTCATCATATCGATAAGTCCGTCTGTTGCATCTTCTCTTTCTGATAAAACGTTCCTTAACTTATACGCTGTGTCTAATTCACTTTCGCTTAACAATAAATCATCACGCCTTGTGCCCGATTTATATAAGTCAATAGCGGGGAAAATACGCTTTTCACTAAGTTTTCTAGATAGGTGAATTTCCATATTACCCGTACCCTTAAACTCTTCGTATATAACGTCGTCCATACGGCTTCCCGTATCTATAAGCGCAGTTGAAAGTATAGTTAGACTTCCACCTTTTTCAATGTTTCTTGCCGAACCAAAGAAACGCTTTGGCCCAAATAACGCCGTTGGATCTATACCACCTGATAACGTTTTTCCTGACGATTCTACGCAGTTATTATAAGCCCTTGCAAGTCTTGTGATTGAGTCCATTAGCACGACAACGTCCTTCCCAACTTCTACTAATCTCTTAGCACGATTAATTACAAGTTCCGCTGCACGAATATGATGCTCTGGTTGTTCATCAAAGGTGGAAAATACCACTTCACCCTTAATCGAACGCTTAAAATCGGTTACTTCTTCTGGACGTTCGTCAATCAAAAGCACGATAAGTTTTACTTCTGGGTGATTAGTTTCTATTGCGTTTGCAACCTTTTTAAGAAGTGTCGTTTTTCCCGTTTTTGGCGGTGCAACGATAAGTCCCCTTTGTCCTTTTCCAAGCGGAGCAAATAAATCCACACAACGAAGCGCAATATCATTTTCACTCTCTACTTCAAGGCGAATTTTTTCGTCTGGGTAGCAGGGCGTTAAATCGTCGAAATTATTACGCTTTAAGAAAAGTTCGGGTGCTAAATCGTTGATGGATATTACGTCTTTAAGCGCATCAGAGCCTTCTTTAGTCGCCTTTGCTATTGCCTTGATTTTATCACCACGACGCAAGTTGTATTTTCTTATATTGAGAGATGAAACGTAAACGTCTTCACTAGAATTTTCGTAGTTATTAGCACGCAAAAATCCGTAACCTGAAACGTGAAGTTCTAATACCCCTTCTCTAATTATTTCGCCTTTTCCGTTTTCACTATCATTAAAACCGAGCGTAATATTTTCCATCTTCGGGATATAATCTTTCACCAAAAATTCGCTTACGTCTATCTTGATTTTCGGTGGTGCGCCCTGTGTAGTTGGTTCGCACGGCAAAAGTTTTCCACTTTGAATATCTAAAATATCTTTGATTAAATCGTCTTTTTTCTTGGCAGCAGGGGCTTTAACGCCTATCCTTCTGCCTATTTCACGAAGCATCGAAAGATGCAATTCATCTAATTTTTCAAAAGTAAATCTTATAAAATTATCCATAAATCTCTCCTTTTATAAACCATCTAACCTTTAATAATATTCCTAGCAACCACGACACCCGTTGTAAACGCAAACATTAAGTTATAGCCACCACAATCGCCGTCGACGTTAAGTATTTCACCCGTTAGATATAAGCCTTTTTGTATTTTACTTTCAAAACTGCTTGTTATATCCGACGTATCTATTCCGCCTTTCGTTACCTGTGCATTTGAAAAATCAAGCGTACCTTTTACGGTAAGCGTAAAGTTTTTAAGCGCATACGCTAAGTCGCTTGCTTTATCTGTCTTTGCCGTTTTATATACCGCCTGCCCAATACGTTTATTGATTAGACAATTAAACACCTTTTCGCCACTTTCCGTTACAGCGTTTTTCTTTCTATCTGCTATCAGTTTTTGCGTTTCTTCTATACTAAATTCGGGCATAAACTCAACAACTATTTTTGGCTCTTTCACACCAGATAAATACGCCGAAAGAGTGAATATTGCTGACCCCGAAACGCCAAACTCGGTAAAAAGCAAGTCCCCTGTGCACGTTGCAAGTTTTTCTTCCCCGTCATAAGCGGTTGCCGTTACCCTTTCTTTTAGCCCTTTAAGTCCACGAATTTTATCGAGTTCAGTTTTTACCTGTACAAGCGACGGATATAACGGTGTTACCCTATGATTAAATTTCTTAGCAAGTGCATAACCAAACCCGTCCGTTCCAAACTGCTTGCCCGCCTTTCCGCCCGTTGCAAGAACAACTCTTTCCGCTTGCACTTTTCCGTTTTCCGACGTCAACGTAAATATTCCGTTTTTAAAGGTAATGTCGTTTACCATGAAGTTTGTTAGAGTGCATACGTTATAACTCGAAAGTCTTGCACGTATCGTATCGAGCACGGCTGACGCTTGCTTGCTTACTGGATACTTTTTACCATTTTCTTCTGTGATAATCGGAATACCTAACGAATACAAATAGCCGTCTAAATCAATATCTTTTGCTAGGCGTATAAACTGTTCGATAAACTCTTTATCTCCATGATAAAATTCCGAACTGAAATTTGCGTTGCCTAAATTACATTGACCGTTACCCGTTGCAATTATCTTTTTGCCCACTCTATCCGTACGCTCTAAAATGAAGATATTACTGCCGTCCCCTAAAAGCGAAGAAAGTTCGCATGCGCAAATTAGACCACTTGCACCACCACCAACGATTGCAACCTTATATGTTTTATTCAATATGGTTTCTCCGTATATGTATTTGAATTGTTTTTAACGTGTGAAAAAATGAAAATGAAAATTTTTAATACGTTCTAATCGAACGTAAAATAGAATAAGTGAAAAATTCTTGGTGAGTGCGGATATTTTTCCGCACTCAATTATAAATTATTTAATCAATGAAAGAAGTTCAAGCGGAGTTTTTGCAAAAGTTGTTGCACCCGCTTTTTCTAAATCACTTTGGTTTCTGTACCCCCAAAGCACCGCTATACCTTTCGTGCCGGCGTTGATTGATGTTATCGTGTCCGTTTCGCCATCTCCAACAAAGTATGCATTTTCAGGCGCAACGTCAAGTTCATGTAAAATCTCCATGGTTGCAGTCTTATCTGGTTTACATTTTACCTTGTCAGACGAGCCAACTACCATATCAAAATTATATTCCGAAAGATAATTGCAATATACCCTATCCGTCGTTGGTTGCGGTTTGTTTGTCAATATCGCAATTTTATAGCCACGTTCTTTTAAGCCTTTAAGCACTTCGCCTATCCCGTCGAATAGTGCCGTTTTGGGGCTTCCGCACTCGGTATATATTTTATTGTAATACGCCAACCGCTCTTTTAACTCTTCTGCCGTTAGCGGAATACCGATACACCTTTCTACAAGTTTACCTGCTCCGTTACCTACAAATCTTGCAACGTCACTTTCGCTAACCTGCGGATAACCGTATTTAACAAGCATCTTATTAACGTTATCCGTTATATCTGGAACTGTATGAAGAAGCGTTCCATCTAAATCGAAAATTACACCTTTATTCATTACATTTGCTCCACAGTTTGTATGCCTAAAAGTTTAAGTGCGTTGGTGAGTGCAATTTTAGTTGCCTTGGTTATATCTAAACGGAATGAACGAACGCTATCATCTTCAACCGCAATTTTACAATCGAAATAGAATTTGTTATATACCGTTGCTAAATCAAGTGCATATCTTGTTATAAACGACGGCTCGTATTTTTCAGCAGACGCCTTTACTACGTCTGGGAATTTTGCAAGCGTTGAAATGACTGCATATTCTTCATCATTCATTTCAGGATAAGTATAATTATCAACGCCGTCACATTTTGCAATAACACTATTGCAACGTGCAACCGTATATTGAACGTAAGGGCAAGTTTCCCCTTCAAAACTTAGCACTCTATCATAACTGAACACAATGTCTTTAATCTTATTATTGCAAAGCGCACCGAAGATTACCGCACCCGTACCTACCGCACGTGCCGTGCCTTCCTTGTCTGGAAGATTTGGGTTCTTTGCTTCAATAACTGAATAAGCTTTTTCAATAGTTTTATTGATAACGTCTTCTAAAAGCACAACGTTACCACCACGAGTACTCATAGCACCGCTTTCTAACGACACCATTCCGTATGCAACGTGCACCATATCTTTTGCCCAGTCTTTTCCCATAAGTTCAAGCACTTTAAAAAACTGTTTGAAGTGCAAGTTCTGTTGATATGCTACAACGTATAAACACTTGTCGAAATTATAGGTATTCTTTCTATACACCGCTGCGGCTAAATCACGTGTGGCGTATAACGTGCCACCGTCTGACCTTAGAATTAAGCAGGGTGCCATACCATACGGCTCTAAATCAACGATAGACGCTCCGTCAGATATGGTAATTAAACCCTTTTCGTTCAGTTCGTCAATGACAGGTTGCATTTTGTCGTTATAAAAACTTTCGCCTGCATATGAATCGAATTTAACGTTTAAAAGTTTATAAATCTTATCAACTTCTTCAAGCGTGATTTCTTTGAAAAGTTCAAAAAGTTCGTTACTTTCTTTATCCCCGTCTTCAATAAGTTTAAAGTATCTTCTTGCTTCGTCATCAAGTTCAGGGTGAAGTTTTGCTTCGTCATGGAACTTAACGTAAATTCTTGTAAGTTCTTTAAGTCTATCTTTTTTAACCGCTTCTACGCTACTCCATTTTTTGAAAGCAACGATAAGTTTACCGAACTGTGTTCCATAATCGCCAAGGTGGTTAATACCAACCGTTTTATATCCTAAAAAAGAGAAAATTTTGCAAAGTGCACTACCTATAACCGTTGTGCTTAAATGCCCGATATGGAAAGGCTTTGCAATATTTACTGAAGAATAGTCAATACATATAGTTTTGCCGTTACCGATATTTGACGAACCATAATTATCGCCTTTTTCAAGAACTTCACTAAGCGTTCTAACTGCAAAAGAATTTCTGTTTATCTTAAAGTTGAGATAACCGTTAACTGCCTGACAAGAATTTACGTTTTCATCTAGAACAAATGATGATGCTAAATTTTCCGCAATCTTTACAGGTGGCATTCTTAAAATTTTGCTAAGTTTAAAACAAGGGAGCGCAAAATCGCCCATTTCTCTGTTCGGTGGAACTTCTAAAAATGATGCTACTTCTTCCTTTGTTACCCCTTCAATATTAAGTTTTTCCGCAATGTGAGTTCTATAGTCCATAACTTTTCTCCAATAATTTATATTATAATATCATATTTTGTTCAAAATTGCAAAGCAAAAACTTGTATTTTATTTAATTTTGGATTATAATTATACAGAAATAACAAATTTGGAGAAAAACTTATGAAATTAGGCGTTGTTGGGCTTCCCAACGTAGGCAAATCAACACTATTTAATGCTATCACTCATGCCGGCGCAGAATGTGCAAACTATCCTTTCTGTACCATTGAACCAAACGTTGGTATCGTTGCCGTGCCCGACGAAAGACTAAATGTTTTAGGAAAACTTTATAACACTAAAAAAATTACCCCTGCCGTTATCGAATTCGTTGATATTGCAGGGCTTGTTAAAGGCGCAAGTCAGGGCGAAGGGCTTGGAAATAAATTCTTGGCAAATATTCGTGAAACGGACGCTATCGTTCACGTGGTTAGATGCTTTGAAGATGAAAATATTACGCACGTTGAAAATGCAATCGACCCCCTTCGTGATATTGAAACGATTAACTTAGAACTTGTTTTTGCCGACACCGAAAGCGTTAAAAAACGTTACGACAAGGCTGTTAGCATGATGAAAACAGGGGATAAAAAGTATAAAATTGAAGCAGAATTTTTAGAAAGATTATTAAATCACCTACAAAGTTTTCAACCTGCACGCACCCTTCCAACTAACGAAGACGAAAAGGCATATCTTAAAGACCTTTTCTTAATTACAGATAAACCTGTTATCTACACGGCAAATATCGGCGAAAAGGATATGGGAAAAGATATTTCTGAACTCCCACTCGTTCAAAAAGTTATCGACTTTGCTAAAGAAGAAGGTAGCGAATCACTTGTTATTTGCGCTAGAACGGAAGAAGAACTTTCTATGTTAGAACCCGAAGAACAGGAATTACTTCTATCCGATTTCGGTCTATCTGAAAGCGGACTAGATAGATTAGTTAAAACTTCTTACCGTTTGCTTGGTTTAATCAGTTATTTAACGGCAGGCGAAAAGGAAGTTAGGGCTTGGACGATTACCGCAGGCACAAAAGCACCGCAAGCAGCAGGCAAAATTCACAGCGATTTTGAAAAGGGATTTATTAGAGCGGAAATCGTTGACTATGATATTTTGGTTGAACTTGGTTCGTTTAACGCTGCAAAGGAAAAGGGTAAAGTTCGTTCGGAAGGTAAAGAATACGTTATTAAAGACGGGGACGTGGTACTCTTCCGCTTTAACGTTTAATTATTTATAATTAAAAAAGAAAAAAGGCAGGTGCTATAAAAAGCATCTGCCTTTTTAGTTTTCTCACCGCAACTTGACATATAATCATTTATTTATACACAGTTTCAAATTGTATGCAATCTTTGCGTTAAAGTTTTTTATGGTAATTGTATAAATTGTAATATTTGCTGAGTTTTTCTATCTGTTGGATTTTCTTCTGTTATGCTCTTTACAAAGCAGTTGACAGTTATATAAATTCGTTCGTCCGCCTTCACTCCAAGGAGTTATGTGGTCTGCTTCCATTTCTTCAATTTCATAATGAATTTTTGCTCTACCTTCATCTCGGCAATGCGGACAAATTCCTTTTTGCGTTTCGTACATTATGCGCTTTTCATTTTCAGTAAATTGACGAAGATTTAAATGCTTTTCGTTGCCAGAGAGAATATATTCGTAAATGCCTGAACGCTTGGTAATTTCATCATCCATCATAAGTTCTTTAACACGTTCTTCTATTTTTTGTGGATCTAACACCATATCTTTGTATTTGTTATTCATCAATTTAAATACCGCCAATTCTTCTTCTGTATAATCGTCCCCTATTCCTATTTCCCTTCCCAATTCACCAGCTCCAAACCCAATTATTTCAAACTGTTCTGGGTTATATTTATCCAAAAACGTGATAGGTACACCCATCACACCATCATAATCACATGGAATATCCGCAACTTTATTGACATTTATTGCGTTATATTTATAATATTGCGCATATTCGTCCTTTGAATATGTTTTATACATTATTAATTCTTCATTTCTCTTTTTATTGTCAATATTAGTAAACCATGTTATAGATGGCACTTTACCATATTTTTTGCCATTTCTCACAACACCTTTGTAGGTATGTGGCACTTCAAATTCAATTGTTTTATTAAATATATATCCTGCCCAAATTTGTTGAGTTTGCACCAACTTAAATATCTCTTTGTATGTCAACGCATTTATATTTCCTATAATTAGAAATTTTTTATTATATTCAATAAGTTGCGAAACGTATTCACGAAAAAGTGAAAAAGGCGGATTTGTTACAACGATATCGGCTTGTTTTAATAGTTCAATACACTCATCAGAACGAAAATCCCCATCACCATTAAGTAACGTCAAAGAGTTCTTTTTGTTTTTTAATAAATATTCCACGTCAGATAAATCTACTGCCCCGTCATTATTAAAGTCTGAAACTTCACTTATTTCAATTTTATAAGCCTTTCTATTCTTATTATGTATTAACTTTTCAGGCATATCAAATAAAGATAATTGCGTGTATGCAATAGGTGAACTATCATAACTAGTTGCAATTAACTTTTTTAATCCTAAATGATTAAAATTCATTGCAAAATACTTAAAAAAGTTACTCTCATATGGATCATCACAATTGCAAAATACGATTTTATTCTTAAAATCTTCTTTGTAATGTTTTAATTCGTTTTCTATGTCTATAAGTTGAGTATAAAATTCGTCCGCTTTATTTTTTCTCGCATTTCCACGTTCTGTTGACATTTTATTACCTTTATTTTGCATTAATTAATAATAATTATATGTGCAATACACATAATTGTCAATGTGCTAAACACATTTTTGATAGAATAAAGTTATGAATTTCGGTAAAAGTTTTAAACAATGTAGAAAAGAAATCAACTTATCACAAAAAGAAGTTGCTAAAAAGTTGGGAATTTGCCAGTCAAATATAAGCGATTGGGAAAATGATATTTCACGCCCCGAATATGAAAAGCTAATTCAGTTAGCCGAAATATACAACGTGACGCTATATCAACTTCTTGGTGTTGAAGAAAATACAAATAAATAAAAAACTCGGCTTTTTAGTCGAGTTTTTTATTACAAACCAACATATTCTCCTCTTTTATAGCGAGCTCCCTGCACACATGACACAAATAGTCATTACACAGTTTCAAACTGTATGTATTGAATTATACAAATACAAACTGTATAATGTTAAATATGGAAAAGAAAATAAATAAGCAATTATGCACGTTGTCGGAAATTTTATACGAACTACGCACAAAACAATTAAATAAAGATGGAAAACCTTGGACTCAACGTGACGTTGCAAGCAAACTTGGCATAACTTATCAATCATATCAAGCCTATGAACTTGGAAAGGCTGTACCTACAATTCAAAATTTTTTGAAAATAGCGGAAATTTATGACGTTTCGCTTGATTATTTAGTTGGAAAAAAAGAATATTAAAATAGACAACAAAAAAGGCAGGTGCTATAAAAAGCATCTGCCTTTTTTTATAGGTAACGAGTTAGTTATTATTTGAAATATCTTTTTAAGAGACCTTCGAATGCTCTGCCGTGGCGTGCTTCGTCACGTGCCATTTCGTGAACGGTGTCGTGAATAGCGTCTAAGCCTAATGCTTTTGCCTTTTTAGCAAGTTCGTTTTTGCCTGCCGTTGCGCCGTTTTCTGCTTCTACTCTCATTTCAAGATTCTTCTTGGTAGAATCGGTTACAACTTCGCCTAAAAGTTCTGCGAATTTTGCAGCGTGTTCTGCTTCTTCATAAGCGGCTTTTTCCCAGTAAAGACCGATTTCTGGATAGCCTTCTCTATGTGCAACACGTGCCATAGCAAGATACATACCAACTTCGGTGCATTCACCGTTAAAGTTCATGCGAAGTCCTTCAATGATTTCAGGATCAACGCCTTTTGCAACACCAACAACGTGTTCTGCAGCCCAAGCCATTTCGTCTGCCTTTTGTTCAACAAACTTTGAAGCAGGTGCACCGCATTGTGGGCATCTTTCGGGTGCAGCATCCCCTTCGTGAACGTATCCGCAAATTACACAAACAAATTTTTTCATAATGATTATCTCCTTTTTTATCTAAATAATGATTTTTAAATTTAATATTTTTATTGTTTTTTATTTTACAGGTTATTGAGTAACAATGATTGATGTAAAAGGGTGGACAAAAAGCAAGTAAGACTAGGCAAATGCCCGCAGGCAATAGTTTACATATTGTCAAGGGTTTTAACGAAGTATTACGCCACTTTTTGTACGAACTTTATCAATCGTTTGTTGCGAAATAGCCTTTGCCTTACTCTTCTTCTTTGAATTCTTCTGAGCCAACTCCGCAAAGTGGGCAAGTTTCTGGTGGGGTGTCCCCTTCGTGAACGTATCCGCAAACTACACAAACAAATTTTTTCATGATTTTTCTCCGTTTAATTTTTGATTTTTATTTTTTACAAAGCCTTTGTAACACAGTCTTTGCAAGTTCCGTAATATAATCTTTTTTCGCCAGTTACTTTGTGTCCACCTTCTTCCAAAAATACCGGTGGGGTGAACTCGAAGAACAGATCGATTATCTTTCCGCAATCAGAACAGATAAAGTGCGAGTGGTTTGACGTGTCCCCATCATAATGTATGCGCTTATCTGTTGTTTCAAGCGTTATTATTTGATTTTCGTCTGATAACAATTTTAAGTTGCGATATACCGTGCCTAAACTTATGGTCGGTTCAAGTTCCCTTGCCGTTTGATATATCATATCGGCGGTTGGGTGATCCTTGCGCCCCTTTATTATATTGTATATCAGTTCCCTTTGATGTGAATAGCGCATCTTGGAACTCCTTATCAGTAATGATTATTATTATTATATTCGACGATTAAGCACTTGTCAACTATTTTTTTAAAAAATTTTAAGATTTTTTTGAAATTTTTTTATGCATATTTATTGCAAGCAAAAACGCCCTATTTTCTAGGGCGTTTTTTATCTTTTTATTTATACTTTATATATTAATGATTACATAAAGCCAAGGCGAGTGACCAATCGGAGATTAATTAAAAGAACGAATAAGAAACAAGTGAGAGCAGGCAAATCCCGAAGTTAAGAGTATACATCTTAACAAGGGGTTTAACGAACTATCACGAAGTTTATTATTTGTGCTTTATTAATCACGAGCCTATTCCAGTTCATTGAGCCAAAGTGAACTTATTGCATCTGACGGCATGCGCCAGTCCCCCCTTGGTGAAAGGGCAACCGTGCCAACTTTAACACCATCAGGCGTGCAAGAACGTTTGAACTGTTGAGTGAAAAATCTTCTGAAAAAGATTTTTAGCCATTTTAATATTGTTTCATCATCAAATTCGCCCTTGAAGGTGTTCTTTGCCAAAGCGTAAATCTTTTTGGGGGACGAGCCACGGCGGATAAAATGATAAAGGAAATAATCGTGCAAAACGTAAGGCCCAACGATATCTTCGGTTTTTTGAGAAATTTCCCCGTCCTTCGCAGGAAGAAGTTCGGGACTAACGGGAGTGTCTAAAATATCTAAAAGCACGGCTTTTTGCTTGCCTTTGCTATTTTCCGCACAGTAGTTTACCACGTGGCGAACAAGCGTTTTAGGAATTGATGCGTTTACGCCGTACATGCTCATATGGTCACCGTTATAAGTTGCCCAACCGAGCGCAACTTCACTTAAATCCCCCGTTCCTACAACAAGCCCATTCATCATATTCGCTACGTCCATAATAACCTGAGTACGCTCTCTTGCTTGCGAATTTTCAAAGGTTACGTCTAGCACTCCTTCAGGGTGGCGGATGTCTTTAAGGTGTCTTGTTACCGCTTTGCCGATATCTATCTTTTTAAGCGTTACGCCAAGCGCTTTTGCAAGTTTTATGGTGTTTAAGAAGGTTCTTGAAGTTGTGCCGAAGCATGGCATTGTTATTGCAATTACGTCTTTTGCCGTTCTATTTAGTTTTTTCATTGCTTTTACGGCAACTAATATCGCAAGCGTGGAATCTAATCCACCAGACAGACCTAGCACGGCGCATTTTGAGTGGGTGTGTTCTATTCTTCTTGCTAACCCTTCGGCTTGCATTGTTAAAATAAGTTCCGCCCTTTCATCTCTTTCCGTTTGCGTTTCGGGAACGAAGGGGGTTTTTCTGTGTGTTCTTGACGTTCCAAGTCCCTTTTCTGCGCTAAACGATACAGTTTGAACTTGTGCGCCACTCGTTTGTTCTTTAAGAACTTTGTTTCGCTCTACCGCTAAATAATCTAAATCGATTTCCGCAACGGCAAAATCTTTTGCAAAAAGTTTACTACTACTTAAAATTTCACCATTTTCGGCTATTAGGTTATGACCACCGAACACCCCGTCAGTTGTGGATTCGCCATAACCTGCATCTGCATAAGCATAAGCGCAAGCAAGGCGAACGCTTTGCCCTTTTAAATAAGTTTCACGGGCTTGCTTTTTACCGATAACTTCACCGCTTGCAGAGAGATTTACAATGACCGACGCACCTGCTTTCGAAAGTTTTGCAGACGGAGAATCGATAGCGTAAAGTTCTTCACCGATTTCCACGCCGATAGTTAAATTTTTGTTCGTCTGACTTGTGAATATTAAATCCTTTCCAAACGGAATTGTTTTATCGAATAGTCTAACGTTAACGTTTTCATTTTTCCAAACGGCAAACGTGCGTTTTTGATAGGACGTGCCAAATTCCGCAATAGTGGTTTTAGGAACTAACCCTATCACTTCTCCCTTATTTATTACCGCACACACGTTATATATTCTGTCTAAATACTTAAAAGGCAGACCTACGAAAATAAGCATTTCTTTATCTTTTGTCGCCTGTGCAACCGCTTTTAATCCTTCAATAGCACCGCAAAGCAACACGTCTGAATAAAACAAATCACCACACGTGCTTGCGGTTAATACTAGTTCTGGAAATACCGCTATTTCTACACCGAGTTTTTCCCCTTCATTTACGCAATTTATAATGGAATTAGCGTTATAAATGGTGTCTGCGACACGAATTTCAGGCGAATAACTTGCAATTTTAACAAAGCCGTTTTTCATTGTTTTTCTCCGTTTTAATAGAAATTGAATTTTTGATATTTCCATTTTATCTCATTTTTTGCATTTTTGCAATAATTTAGCAAAATAAAAAGTGCAATTTTTTGTAAAAACTCAAAAAATCACACTTTTATACATTTAGATTTATTCAAAATGATTTTCACGTTTATTTGCGTAATAATAGAAATATCTGCACTCCCTATTAGAATTAAAGAGTTTACGCTCTCTATCTGCCTTTTTATTAAATTCCGATTGGAAATATTTTGCGCTTGTTATAACGAAAGCCGACCACCTATCTAGTTTTTTATAGGCAATACCAAAATTCTTATAGCACCTTCTTGCGTCTTGTTCGTCATACACCCTTTCGCCATATGGCGGATTAGTTACAATCGTTCCAAAACTTAAATCGGAAGTGAAATTTTTAACGTCTTTGACTTCAAAATTTATCACCCCGCTAACACCTGCACGCTCTGCGTGATGCTTTGCAAGTTTAATTGCTTTCGGGTCGATATCAGATGCAAAAATTTGCGGTTTTGCATTTTTTATTTCCTTATCTTTTGCTTCTTCAACAACTCTCTTTATATAATTAGGATTAAAATTTTTCCACCCGTTAAAAGCAAACGTTCTATCCTTACCTGATGCAATATTTAAGGCTATTCTTGCCGTTTCAATGGCTATTGTACCTGATCCGCAAAAGGGATCTGCAAACGGACGACTATGATAATAATCAGACATCAAAACTAGGGCTGATGCAAGCGTTTCACGAATAGGCGCAATACCTACCATATCACGATAACCACGTTTATGAAGCCCTGTTCCCGTGGTGTCTAACAAAAGTTCGCATTTATCCTTAAAAATCCTAAATTCCAAACCGTAAACGTTGCCGTTTTCATCAATTCGAGGCACCCCGTATGCTCTGCAAAGCCTTTCTACCACCGCTTTTTTAACAATGCTTTGACAAGCGGAAATAGCAAACAGTTTACTTCTAACGCACTTGCCGTTTACGATTATCTTAGCGTTTTTAGGAAAATAATCTTCCCACCTAACGCCGTTAACACCGTCAAACAAATCGTCAAAAGTTTCTGCGTTAAACTCTGCGATTTTTATATACACTCTATCTGCCGTTCGCAAGTTGACGTTTAGTTTTGCAACCGCTAGTCCGTCCCCGTTAACTGCAATTTCACCGTTGATTGCCTGAGTGTCTAAAAAACCCAAGCGTTCTAGTTCTTTCTTGGTTGCTTTTTCTATTCCTGATGCGCAAGTAACGATAAGATTTAGTTGTTTATCAAAAACGTTTTCCATACCTTTATTTTAACCCTTACAGATGAAAATTTCAAGCGTTTATTTTTATTATAACAACTTTTTTTAAATACTTGTGTTTAGACGAATTATATTATATAATATAACATGTGAAATATTTAAATTTATTCGAGCACATGCGTGCGCACGTGTCCGCATACATTTATTAAAATTGTTACTAGGCAGGGTCAGTTTGAAAAAAGAAGCGGTTCAGTTTATAAAATCGAATAAACCGTTTAGGCTATACGACGTTATTGTTTACGCCTGCGTTTTAATTATTCTTCTTGCCTTGTTTTTAGCGTTCTTATTGCCAAGCGGTTCTTCTTCTAACGGATTTGAAGTTTTACTAAACGGGGAAAGCGTTTTAACTTACAAGTATTCTTCAGATGAACTTACCATTTTAGAAAAATATGCAAATAGCGTTAAGATAAACGACGACGGCTCTGTTACCGTTTACACTTCTGCCGACAAATCGGCTTTTAACACTCTTAATATCGACAAAGAAGGAAAGACCGTGAAAGTTATAGACGCTAATTGCTCTATAAAAAAAGACTGTGTACATACGCCTGCGCTAAAAGGTGATAACGGTGCAATTATATGTTTACCACACGGACTTAAAATCATTTCTTTAAGCGGATACGTTCCGCCAACGGTGGGGTAAAAGTATGAAAAAGTTCCCCTTATACAAAATCACCGCTTGTGCAATTTTAACGGCACTTGCGCTTATATCTTTTATGATTGAAAGTCTTTTTCCACCTATACTTATCCCTGGTGCTAGACTTGGCGTTTCAAACGTGTTTATACTTCTTACTCTTATTCTTTTAGGCTCGCCTTACGCTTTTATTGCTCTAACAATCAAGTGTGTTTTAGGAAGTGTTTTCGCAGGCAATATGTCCGCCCTTTTATATTCACTTCCCGCAGGGCTTATTTCTCTCGGAATTGAAACGGTTATACTCTTATTTTACAAGAAATTTAGCATAGTTGCAGTTTCAACGGCAGGCGGTATATTAAACCTTACCGTGCAAAATATTGCATTTTGTTTAATAACGAACAGTATTGAATATTTATATTATCTCCCCTATCTTGCACTTATCGGTGCAATTTCGGGATTAACGGTAGGATTTATGGTTTATCTTATCGTAAAATTTTTACCAGATTCTATAACAAACAAACTCTTTGAACGGAGGAATTAATGATAAAACTTAAAAAAGCAAAGTTTTTTCCGTACGGGGTTCATATTCCCGACAATAAAACTTTAACAAGCGACTTAAAGATTGTAGATATTACGCCCCCAGGAAAGGTGTATATAAGTATGTCGCAACACATTGGCGCACCTGCAACGCCCGTTGTAAACGTGGGTGATAAGGTTAAAGTTGGCACGCTTATAGGAAGTGCTAACGGCGCTGTTTCGGCTAACGTATATTCTTCGGTTAGCGGTGAAGTTATCGGCATTGAATCGCTTACAAACGGACTTAATCAAAAACAGACGCACGTTATTATTCAAAATGATTTTTTGGGCGAAACAGTTACGTTTGACGATATTGAAAACGTTACCCCTTCCGCTATCGTGGAAAGGGTTAGGCTTTCAGGCATAGTTGGTTTAGGTGGCGCAGGGTTTCCAACTGCCGTTAAACTTTCACCAGCCCTTCCCGTTGATACAATCGTTATTAACGGCGCAGAGTGCGAACCTTATTTAACCTGCGATTACAGGTTGATGATGGAACACCCCCAAGAAGTTTTAGAAGGGGTTAAACTTATTGCTAGTGCGGTTGGTGCTAAAAATATCGTTATCGGCATTGAAAAGAACAAACCCGAAGCAATTAAGTTGTTTTCTCAATTTGATGGAATTAGCGTTGTTCCACTTAAAAAACAATACCCGATGGGAAGTGAAAAACATTTAATTTATTGCACGACGGGAAGAAAAGTTCCGCTAGGAAAAATGCCGTTCGACGTAGGCGTAATTGTTTCAAACGTAAAGACTGCACTTGAATGTTATAGGGCGGTTAAACTCAATCTTCCACTTACGCATATCGTTATGACGGTTAGTGGGGACGGAATTGAAAACCCTAAAAACGTGCGTGTTCCGTTAGGCACGCCACTTTCCGATATTATCTCTTTCTGCGGTGGAGCAAAAGACGGTGTTGAAAAGATTATTGCAGGCGGTCCTATGATGGGCAAGGCCCTTACTTCAATTAACCACTACACGAGAAAGACTGATTCGGGTTTACTCCTTTTAGGCAAAAAGTCAACTTCATTAGATTACCCAACAAACTGCATCAACTGTGCAAGATGTGCCTATAATTGTCCTATGCGTTTAATGCCTATGTATATTGAACTCTACGCAAACGCAAAAGATTACGAAAAGGCGGAAAAATACGGTGCAATGAGCTGTATCGAGTGTGGAACTTGCGCTTACAACTGTCCGGCAAAACGTCCGCTTGTTCAAAGCATTTCACTAGCAAAAGCAAAAATTAAGGAGATGAAAAATGCAAGAAAATAACGTTACAACTTCTCCTAATATAGAAAATTTAACAGTTTCACCTTCCCCCCACGTCAAGAAAGTTCACACGACCAAGTGGGTGATGATTAACGTGTGCGTTGCACTTTTACCTGCATGCATTATGGGTGTCGTTTATTTCGGACTTTTAGCCCTTGCTATTATTGCTCTTTCCGTTGCAAGCGCCGTTATCTCTGAAATCGTATTTGAACTTATATGCAAAAAGAAATTCAAAGACATTTTGCGTGCGTTTGACTTTTCTAGTTGCGTGACGGGGCTTTTGATAGCAATGACGATAGGCACAAACTATCCGTTATACGCCCCCGTGCTCGGTAGCGCATTTGCAATTATAGTGGTTAAAATGTTATTTGGCGGAACAGGCAAAAACATTGTCAACCCTGCTATCGCAGGCAGAATTTTCATGTTTATTTCTTTCCAAGCGGTTGTGGGTGTTTGGCCTGCCCCTGCTATTGGCTCTATTTTCGGACTTCCCCCGACAAGCGGGGCAACCGAACTTGCAGGCATGCTTGGAAACGGAGCTCTTCCATCCCTTTCTAACTGGGATTTACTTCTTGGAACGGGACTTGCTGGAAGTATCGGCGAAACGTGCAAACTCGCCCTTTTAGTCGGTGCGATTTATCTTGCAGTTCTTCGCATAATCGACCTTCGTTTCCCCACCATTTTCGTTGTAACAACGGGACTTATGTCCGTTGCACTTAACGGATGGAGATTTGAATTATTCCTCCCTTCTATCCTATCTGGCGGACTTATTATCGGGGCTTTCTTTATGGCTACCGATTACGTTACAACCCCAAACACCAAACTTGCAAACTACATATATTTCTTCTTGCTTGGCATAATTACTGCAATTCTTCGTGATGCGACCAAGATGGAAGTTATTTCGTTTGCTATACTCTTGATGAACTTAACCGTTCCGCTTTTTGACAAATTTATTATTCAAAAGCCGTTCGGCAAACAGAAAACACCTAAAAAGGAGACTGCAAAAAATGAAAGCAAATAAGATTTTCGGTAGCCTTTGGTTTAAGTGTATTGCTGTGCTTTTAGTCATCTCTTGCGTTGCAGGTGGACTTCTTGCTATTCTTAACGACGTTTTATACGTTTCAGCAGAAGAAAGAAGCGCACGTGCTATCAAAAAGATTTACGGCAAAGAAATGGCGTACTCAATCGTTCTTGACGTCGATAGCGACAACGACGATATTAACGAGCAAATCAAATACGATAATTTAGGCTCGATAAATAAGATTTTCACCATTACTAACGGTGATAGCGAAGACATTCTTTTCCAAACGACAGGCGAAGGTGGTTATAAAGGTACTGTTACCGTTTGGACACAAGTTAACGTAAACGGAAATAAATACGATATAGTGAAGGTTGTGCTTGAAAGTTTCACCAAAGAAACACTTATGAGTAAACTTTCTTCTTCCTTCTTTAATAATTTCTGTTTAACCGACGTTACGGCAGATTATAACGCAGGAAAAGATTTTACTCCTTATGCCAACGAAAACGGATTTACTAACGTGGCTACGGGCGCAACTAAATCTTCAAACGCAGGCTGTAACGCTGTGAACTGTGTATTAAAATATTTACGTGAAGGGGGTCAAAATGGCTAACATTAAGAAAATCGCCACAGACGGCGTTATTACCAACAACCCCACTTTTAGATTAGTTTTAGGAACTTGCCCAACGTTAGCACTCACCACGATGGCAATGAACGGTATTGGTATGGGGGCGGCGGTTACGTTCGTTTTAATATTTAGCAACGTAATCATATCACTTCTTAGAAAGGTTATTCCTGACCAAGTGCGCATACCTGCATTCGTTTTGATTATCGCAACTTTTGTTACTATCGTCAGACTTTTATTAGATAAGTTGCTACCTGACATTTACGAGTCGTTAGGGCTTTACCTACCGCTAATCGTTGTTAACTGCATTATTCTTGCAAGGGCGGAAAGTTTTGCAAGTAAAAACACCGTTTTTGCTTCTGCACTTGACGGATTATTTACAGGTATCGGCTTTACCCTTGCGCTAACGCTCATGGGCGCATTTAGAGAAATTTTAGGGTCTGGTGCAATATTTGGAGTTTCGCTTTGGGATTTCAAAATTGAATTCTTCTCTTCAAGCGCAGGCGCATTCTTTACGTACGCATTGTTTATTGCCCTTTTCTCACTCGTTATGAGTGCCGTTGAAAAAAGAAAACGTGCAAAACAATCTTTACCACTAACGGAGGTGAAATAATATGGCTCAGTTTTTAACACTTATTGTTTCAGCTGTTTTTATTAACAACTTCGTTGTTGTTCAGTTCCTTGGAATTTGCCCTTTCCTTGGCGTTTCAAAAGACGTTAAAAGCGCATTCGGTATGGGCGTTGCGGTTACCTTCGTTATGACGCTAACTTGCCTTATAACCTACCCTATTTACGAATACGTTTTAGTTCCGCTTGGTATTGAATATTTAGAAATTATCGTATTCATCTTTATTATTGCTGCAATAGTTCAGATGATTGAAATGGCACTTAAAAGATTTTCCCCCACACTTTACAATGCAATGGGTATCTACCTTCCCCTTATCACCACTAACTGTGCGGTTTTAGGTGTTGCCGAACTTGTTATCGACAAAGCGCAAATGGCGTCTATACTTGGCATAACCGCTTCTAGCATGAACATTGGCTTTGCCGTTTTATACGGATTATTTGCAGGGCTCGGCTTTACGCTTGCTATTGTTATTATGAGCGGGCTTAGAGAAAGAATTTCCGCTTCACCCGTTAGCAAGCACCTTAAAGGTTTCCCTATTGCTATGATTGCCGCTTGCTTTATCGCTATGGCGTTCTACGTGTTCGCACTCATTTAGGAGATAAATATGAATAGTTTAAATCTTTTAGCTTCGGTTGATTTTACAACGGTTGGAATTGTTTTAGCCGTTGTTGCCGTAATTGCTATTGTGTTTGCAATTTTAATCGTTACCGTTTCAAAACTTTGCGCCGTCAAAGAAGATGAAAAAGTGAAAGAAATTACTTCACTTCTATCTGGAGCAAACTGTGGCGGGTGCGGATTTAAGGGATGTGCAGACTTTGCTCAAGCACTTGCAAACGGAAAAACGGATATTTCAGAGTGTAGCGCAACTAGCCCTGAAAACAAACGTGAAATCGCTAAAATATTAGGAATTGACGCAGGCGACACAGAAGAAAAAATAGCCGTGATTTGTTGCTGTGGCGGAGATGGTGCAACCGATAAATTTAATTACGTTGGTAATTTAAGTTGCTCTGCCCAAGTCTCCACAATGGGTGGCAAAAAGGCTTGTTCTTTTGCTTGCCTTGGTGGTGGTGATTGCGCTATCGCTTGTGAAGAAAAAGGCATTTCGATTATGGACGGGGTGGCTTGTGGCGATAAAAAAAGTTGCGTTTCTTGTAAGCGTTGCATTAAAGTTTGCCCGAAAGGGATTATCCATCTTATTCCTAAAAAAGCAAAAGTTTACGTTGCTTGCTCTTCTAATGAAAAAGGCAAAGACGTTTTATCCGTGTGCAAAACAGGTTGTATAGCATGTGGGATTTGCGCTAAAAACTGTCCTGAAAACGCTATTACAATGGAAAACAACTTGCCTGTAATCGACTACAAAAAATGCGTTGGTTGTATGCTTTGTGCAGAAAAATGCCCAAGAAAAACAATTAAAACGTTATAATTTTTCATTTAATATTGACACGTTTACATATTAGTTATATAATAATTTATTGAAATTACATTTTTGCAAAAGGAGAAAAATATGGAAAAAATTATTAAATCGTTTTTCATAACACTTGCTTCACTTATTATTGCTTGTGGTGCAGTTGTTGGTTGCTATTTCGCAATTAAAGGTATTGCGGGCACTAAAACTGATACTGAGAAAGACACTTCTAGCGCCACCGCACAATCAGTCGATAATGGCGAAGAATACGCCATGACAATTACTAACCTATTTCGTACTTTTTAGTCACGGCAGAACCACTATTACTCTTCCTGAAGCAGAAATTAGACCTGCTGAATAATTAAAATCAAAACTTAAAAGGAGTGAATTAAATTCACTCCTTTTTTATTGTTTTTTCTTCATATTAAATATTTGTTTTTGTAATAATATTACCGCTTTCAATATCTATTAACGATAGTTCACTTTCATCAAGCACCATAAAACTATTTGCCGTATTGTTTTTAGGAAGCGAAGTTGAGCCTGTGTATGCAATAATTCTGCCGTTCACGTTTTCAATAAATCCCGTATGGAAATGCCCGTAAATAAGCAGGTCAAACCCCGTTTTAGGAAGATTATCTTTATTATAAACGTGGCCGTGTGTTAGAAATATCGTTTTGCCGTTCATTACTATTATTCCACTTTCTAAAAAATCAAATTCAGAAATCATAGTATCAACCACGCTATCACAGTTGCCTTTGATAACTAAAAGTTTATCTTTTACACCGTTTAATAGGCTTGCAACTTTCATTGTATCATAACCGTCTGGAAGGCGGTTTCTTGGGCCGTGATTATACACGTCGCCAAGTAATATGATTTTATCTGCATTAAGGCTTGTTGCCATGCTTAAAAGTTTTTCCGTATAGTATGCCGAGCCGTGTATATCAGATGCGATTACGTATTTCATCATATCTCCTGTGTTAATTCTTTTATAACTTCACTTGCCATCATAAGCCCTGCCGTTGCCGGCACGAATATCATTGACGGGGGAGTGTGTTTTCCATTTTCACCATCAATGGCTTTGCCTTTAACGTCTTCCGTTGAATACACTACTTTTACCTTTTTAATCCCCATCTGTTTGAGTTTATTACGAACAACTTTTGCAAGCGGACAAACGGTTGTTTTTTCTATAAAATCAACTTTAAGTTTACTTACGTCAAGTTTCCCTGCCGTGCCCATACAACTAATGACGGGAATATTAAGTTCAGTTGCGCTTTTGATAATATGTATTTTGGCAGTAACGGTATCCACAGCATCAACTATATAGTCCACGCCTTGAAGATTTATTTCGTTTGCCGTTTCGGGAAGATAAAAAAGCCTTTTTTCGATTACTTCTGCGCTAGGATTGATTGCAAGAATCCTTTCTTTCACGACTTCGGTTTTAGCCCTTCCAACCGTGTTTACTGTCGCAATAATTTGGCGGTTGATATTACTTTCTTCAACCACGTCACTATCGATTAAAAGGAATTTGCCGACCCCACTTCTTGCAAGCGCTTCAACGCAAAAGCCACCTACTCCACCGACGCCAAACACCGCAACGCAAGTGTTTTTCAATTTATCGGCCTTTTCCTTACCGATAAGTTGTTCTACTCTGATTAGTGAATCCATTAGAGTAAATAAATGCCCTTTTCTGCGTTTTCTTTAATATCCTTCTCGCTCCAAACAGATGCTTGAACTTCGCCTATATGTGCTTTATTTAAGAAGAACATACATAGTCTTGATTGACCTATTCCACCACCAACGGTTAAAGGCAATCTATTATTTATAACGTCTTGACAATAGGGGTTATCAAGTTTTTCCGTTTCGTTCTTAAAGCGTAATTGTTTAATTAAACTGCTTGCGTCAACTCTTATGCCCATTGAAGAAATTTCAAACGCTCTGTTTAATCTTTCAAACCACAACAATATATCCCCGTTAAGTTTCCAATCGTCGTAGTCTGCGGCTCTGCCGTCGTGCGGTTTGCCGTCTTTTAAATTCCAACCGATACGATAAATGAATACCGCACCGTATTTTTTCGCCACCACGTCTTCACGTTCTTTTCTCGTTAAGTTTGGATATTCCTTTTCTAGTTCAGACGTAGAAATAAAAGTGATTTCTTCTGGCAAATCATGGTCTAACGACGGATATTTTTCCGCAACGGCTTTGCCCACCTTTTTCACCGCACCGTAAACTTTCTTTACAGTTTTTTTAAGATAGGTAAGCGTTCTTTCCTTTTCGGTAATAATCTTTTCCCAGTCCCACTGATCAACGTAAATTGAGTGGATAGCGTCAAGATTTTCATCTCTACGGATAGCGTTCATATCCGTATATAAGCCCTTATCCGTTTCAAAACCATATTTAGCAAGTGCCATACGTTTCCATTTCGCAAGTGATTGAACGATTTCCACTTCCTTGCCTAAATCTAACACGTCAAAACGAACGGCACGTTCAATGCCGTTTAAGTTGTCGTTTAAGCCTGTTTCAGGAAACACGAAAAGGGGCGCAGATACTCTGGTGAGTTTAAGCGCTTTTGCGAGTTCCTTTTCAAACGAATCTTTTATGTACTTTATAGCAATCTCTGTTTCAAGAAGGCTTAAAGCAGGTTTGTAGTCCATTATTTTATTGCTCCTTCGTAGAGTGGATATTTTTCAATAAGTTTTTTAACTTCCGCACGTACGTATTCAAACGACGCTTCTTTTTCTAAAATAACCTTAGTGATAAGTTCTGCAATCACCTTGCAATCTTCTTCTTTGAAACCACGTGTGGTGATGCTTGGCGTTCCGATACGAATTCCACTTGTTACAAACGGTTTTTGTTTATCGAACGGAATTGCGTTTTTATTTACCGTGATGTTTACTTCATCAAGCATCTTTTCAAGTTCTTTACCCGTGATGTCTTTATCAGATAAATCTAAAAGCATTAAATGGTTGTCCGTTCCGCCCGAAACTAGTTTAACACCAAGTTCTAAAAATCTTTCGCTCATAGCCTTTGCGTTACGAAGAATTTGTTCTTGGTAAGCCTTAAATTCTGGCTTTAACGCTTCGCCGAAAGCAACTGCCTTTGCTGCGATAATATGCATTAAAGGACCGCCCTGAGTTCCTGGGAATACTGCTTTATCAATAATCTTTGCGTACTGTTCTTTGCAAAGAATCATACCACCCCTTGGTCCTCTTAAAGTTTTATGGGTTGTGGTGGTTACAAAGTCTGCATATGGAACTGGGCTTGGGTGAAGACCTGTTGCAACAAGCCCTGCGATATGTGCGATATCTACCATCATATATGCGCCGACTTTATCACAAATTTCTCTAATTCTCTTAAAATCGAACACTCTAGGATATGCACTTGCACCGCAAACTAAAAGTTTAGGCTTTACTTCCAAAACGGTTTTTTCTAAATCGTCGTAATCAATCATGCCCGTTTCTTCTTTTACGCCGTAGCCTACCGCATTGAAATATTTACCTGAAACGGTTACGGGGCTTCCGTGAGTTAAGTGTCCACCGTGTGCTAAGCTCATAC
>SVIE01000009.1 GCA_015069625.1 Clostridiales bacterium
AATTTAGAATCATTAGGGATAACTTGCCATGCATACACCCCGTTTGATTCAAGATATTGCATTCAGCCTGAAAATATTCAGTTGTTTATTAACGAAGTTGCAAGATTAAAGGAAGAATATAAAGATAAAATAAATATTTCCTGTGGCGTTGAATATGATATTTATTCTGAAATTGACGTTACCAAGTTTGACTACGTTATCGGCTCCGTTCATTACGTTAAAAAAGACGGAAAATACTTTGAAATTGACGAAAGCAAACTAGATTTTACGACTATTGTGCAAGAAAGATATAATGGTGACGTTTATGCGTTAATAGAAGATTATTACGCAACGGTTGGAAAATTGTGTTCGATTATAACGCCAACCTTTATTGCACACCTTGATTTAATTTCAAAATTCAACAAAGACGGAGATTTATTTGATGAAAACAATGAAAGATATGTTAATGCGTGGAAAAAAGCGGTAGATACCTTAATGGAACACGTAACTGTATTTGAAATTAATACAGGGGCAATGTCTAGGGGATATCAAGATAGACCATATCCAAGCAAAAGTCAAATAGAATATATCAAAAGCAAAGGTGGCAGTTTTATTTTAAGTAGTGATGCTCATTCAATTTATAATTTAGCGTATAAATTTAACGAATACGAAAAATATTTAGACAAATAATATCGTTTAATAGAAAAAAGACGGCAAAAACCGTCTTTTTTAATGTTGGGTACCCCAACGAGAAACTGCGATAAATCGCAGGACTAAGCCCGTCAAAGTAAGTCTGTCAAAGGCGACTGAACTAGGAGTTAATTGCGAACGAGAGTAAAAAACAAAACCCAACACGTTGAGTGTTAGGTTTTGTTTTTGGCACCCCCAACGAGAAACTGTGATAAATCGCAGGACTAAGCCCGTCAAAGTAAGTCCGTCAAAGGCGACTGAACTAGGAGTTAATTTCGAACGAGAGTAAAAAACAAAACCCAACACGTTGAGTGTTAGGTTTTGTTTTGGCACCCCCAACGAGAAACTGCGATAAATCGCAGGACTAAGCCCGTCAAAGTAAGTCCGTCAAAGGCGACTGAACTAGGAGTTAATTGCGAACGAGAGTAAAAACAAAACCCAACACGTTGAGTGTTAGGTTTTGTTTTGGCACCCCCAACGAGAATTGAACTCGTGATTCCACCTTGAGAGGGTGGCGTCTTAACCTCTTGACCATGGGGGCAAAATATTTGATTGACGCTGATTATTTTAGCATAATGAAATTACTTTTGCAAGAAAATCAGTTGGGAAATTTAAAAAATAGCCCGCATTTGCCGACGGAACCGAAAATAATAACCCGTTTTGTTAACAGGCGAATGCCTTGCTCACTATTTCTGCATCTCTTTATTAGCGATCTAGAACAACGTAGATCAAGAGCTCCACTCCATAGCGATAACTCGGCTTTCTTTATTATTATATTGTGGATTTTTTTTGCGATTCCTATCGAACAACGCAGGTTAATTATATTTTAACATAATTGGTATTCTAATGCAAGATATATAATTGACAAAATATAGATTTTATCTTACAATTTAGTCGATATATTTACAAATGAGTAGTATGAAAAAATTACTAAATTTTAGACCAATTTTATTTGCATCAATTTCTCTAATAGTAGGGATACTAATTGCCTTTTTTATTATAACGGAAAAGGCAGTTTTGTCGTATGTGATAATGGGTGTGTTTTTGACGATAATTCTAAGTTGGATTATCGTCATTTTAATTCAACGCCATAATGTGAAAGAAAGTATAATTTTTGCTTGTATATTTGCCGTATTTTTATGCGTCGGAACTCTATTTACTTTTCTTTCTTATAATAAATTTACAAGTGCCAAAATAGGCGGAGAAGAGGTTACAATAACCGCAACTGTTGATAGTGTTGAACCTATTGAAAACGGACAATATTTGGTTTTAGATAACGTCATATTAAAATCTGAAAACAATCAAAAACTTGATTATAAAATAATTGCTTATTATTACGGCAATAAAGAATTTAGGTTGGGATATACTATTGATTTTAACGCCTTTATGTCTGACACAAATGACTATTATGAAGGCAATTTGCAAATTTACAACATAGTTGACGGCACAAGATATCGTGTTAACCTAAATGATAATAATACGGACGTAATTGATTCCAATCCAAACGTGTTTCAAACAGTAAATTTATTTATAAAAGACACTTTAGAAGACGGCATGGGTAAAGATGAATATCCAATTGCTTACGCATTAATTTGTGGTAATTCAGAGTGGATGGAAGCAGACGTTATATCGTCTTATCGAAGAACGGGTGTTGCACATATCTTTGCCGTTTCTGGACTGCATATCGGCTTCTTAGCGTTAGTATTAAATTTTTTGTTTTCCAAATGTAAAATCAAAGGTTATTTGAAGGCTATTTTAACAACGTGTTTTCTTTTATTTTACGTCGGTGTTTGCGGATTTACGGCATCATCAATTCGTGCAATGATTATGTCGGCAATAATGCTATTTGCATCTGCGTCAGGAAAGAAATATGATTCATTAAGTGCTATAAGTTTTGCTTCAATAATCGTATTATTGATTTCGCCATTTCAATTTTTTAGTGCTGGGTATCAATTATCGTTTGGTATAAGCACAGGAATAATCATATTATTTACGCCAATTTTTAGATTGTTAAAATTTCTACCGAAAAAACTTGCAAGTGGACTTGCGGTAGGAATATCGGCACAACTAGTTGGAATACCAATAATGCTAATTCATTTTGGTGAAATTTCATTAATTTCAATAATAATTAATATGATATTAGTTCCGATTGTTAGCGGGCTATATATTGCAATTTTTATAGGCGTAATTTTATCTGCCATTACAACCGTTCCGTTTGTGTTTTTGTTTTTACAAAAATACTGCATTGTTGGTATAAATTGGTTGATAAAATCTATTGATTATCAATTTTTCTTGGTCGGTGGAATTTCTCTTGGCGTTCTTGTAATTATATACTTTGCCGTTCTTTTAATAACTTCGGGCTTTTTTAATATCGGAAAAATTAAAAAGTGTTTTATTAGCGTTGGTCTTTCTGTGTTATTTATTGTTGGTACTGTAATTTATAACGTAACAGACTTTAACGCATTAAAAGTGTACGTGATAGGAGAGCAATCTTTTCAAGGCGCAGTTGTTTCTACGGGGAAGGAAGACTTACTGCTTGTGAATTACGTTAACGATAATTTTAGTGGCTCTAGGTTAAAACGAGTGTTAAACAAATTAAGAATAGATGGTGTTGAAGAAATAATTTTCTTAAAAACTGATGATGGTGAAAAGGCATATATTAAAAGTTTAAACGTGTTAAGCGTTGTTCAAAGTGAAAAGATATCCTATTGTGGTAAGTTTGATGCTGTTGAATATGGAGTGTTAAAGCAGTTATTTCCAAATATTGACGTAAGTATAATTGAAAACGATAAGACTTTTACCGTAAACGGTACGGAATTTAATATATTTGCAGATGGATATTGTGTGGAAATTACAAAAGGCAATAGTAATATTCTTTTGGTGTCAAGAATTGAAAAAGCACCGCTCGTGCCATATCAAATTAGTGGAAAATTTGCAAAATATTTAGTGTTTAGTGACTGCATAGATAAAATTGACGATTTAATATTTTATGAAAAAGCAATCGCTTATTTGCAAACAGACGGCTATGGCGACGCACAGAATAACGGCAATTTCTTAATTAAAATAAATTAAATATTTAATTTAATACTTTATTGTGTTGCTTTTAATATAAAATAATGCTAAAATAATATCTAATTATGGCAGTCGATTATATCGGATTTGAAAAAGAGTTAGACGATGGAAAAAGGTTTAACGTTTATTTGTTTGAAGGCGAAGACGCATATTTTGGTGTGCGTGCACTTTTGCGTTTGAAAAGCCTTTTAATAACCGAACCTGAACTTAACTATGCAGAATTTGACGGTAAAGCAGAAATATCAGAAATTATCGGCTCGTTTAATATGTATCCATTTATTAGTGAATATCGTTTAACGGTGGTTAGAGAATTTTATCCTAACAAAGACGGAATAAAAGTTCTCAACAAGGAACTTGACAATCCAAACGATCGTGGGATTCTTGCAATTATAAATCAAAAAGTAAATGCAGACTTAAAGAAACTGCCTAATGTTTGCGTTGTCGATTGTTCAAGATGGAAAGATACCACAATTGCTAGGTGGATTAGAAAGGAATGCGGAGATAACGGTGTTGCTATTGATGGTTTTGCCGCAGGAAAAATTGCCGAGTATTGCTTATGTGATATGTTTAGAGTTTCTAACGAAACAAAAAAGTTATGCGATCACGTTGGTAATGGAGGCATTATAACAGAAAAACTTGTAAACGAACTTGTTTGGCAAGATAACGAGCATCAGATATATAACCTAACCGATCAAGTGTGTCGCAGGAAATTTGATAGTGCATTGTCAATAATAAGAGATATGATGGCAAAAGGCGAATCACCGCAAAGATTATCTGTAAGTCTATATAACCATTTTAGAAGACTGTTACATATCGCAATTAGCGGTGAATCGGACTTGGAACTTGCAAGTTTGTTTGGCGTAAAAGAATTTGCGATAAAAAAGAGTAGAGAACAGGCAAAATTTTTCAAAGTTCGTTCATTAAAAAGAACGGTTGATTTTTTAACGGAAACGGATTTTAAGGTTAAATGTGGCTTGCTAGGAATAGATGAAACGTTTTGGCTGGCGATTTTCAAAATCATGACGGAGGATTAGTAAATGCATTTAATTGAAAACATGAATGAGTTATTTGCAAGATTAGGTTCTTCACCTGAACTAATCGTAATCTTTACGATTAGCATAATTGCATTAAGCGTAATGTATTATTACGTAATAAAATTTTTAATAGCAAACGGTTCAAAATCGTTAGTGGGATTATTTGTTGCAATATCGATTATCGTTGGTTGCATCATAATGTTTAACGAGCAGATTGATAATGCGTTTATGCTAGTAGTTCCCGTTATTTTGGTGCTATTTGTTATCGTATTGTATCCTGTTGAAATCCGCCGTATAATTTGGGCGAGAAAGAACATGAAAATGCTTGACGTAAAACATGACGGTGGCATTTATGATGAAGAAAAAGTAGAAAACTGCATCATTGAAATTACAAAAGCCGTTCAAGACATGGCGAAAAACGACGTCGGTGCAATAATTGTTCTTTCAAACGGAAATATCCCAGAACAGATTTTAGATAGTGGGGTAAGGCTTGAAAGTGATATTTCAAGCGAACTTATTGAAAGTGTATTTTTCCCAAAGACTCCCCTTCATGACGGTGCTATGATAATTAACGGTACAAAAATCGTAGCGGCAGGATGTTTTTTACCGTTAACGCAAAGAGATAACGTTCCCAAAGAATTAGGCACAAGACACAGGGCAGGTATAGGCGTAACGGAAACAATGGACGTTGTATCCCTTATTGTTTCTGAAGAAACAGGTATTATTTCCGTAGCGAAGGCTGGAAACATTACAAGATACGCAGATACCGAATCACTTAAAAAGACGTTGAGAAAATATTATTGGCAATAAGTAAAAGGAGTAAACTTAAATGATGGAAGAAAGAAAACCACAATATGAAAAAGAAGAGAAAAACGGTTTAACTTTTTGGCATAAATTTGGGCTTGCCTGTCTTGCTGTTGTTATTGCATTTTTCACCGTACTTGTTATTAACTTGTAGGAGAAGGTCATGTTAGAAACAGGACTACACGAAGCAAAAATTTTATTGCCAAATACTGATGATATGACGGCTTTTTCTATCGTTGCTTGTGATCAGTTTACAAGCGAACTTGATTACTGGAAGAAGTTAGAATCTCAGGTAAAAGGCAAAAAAACGGCGTTAGATTTGGTTTTACCAGAAATATATTTAAGCGAAACAGATAAAAAAGTGCCGATTATAAATGAAAATATTGATAAATATTTATCAAACGGTTCTTTTACGGAACTTCCTAAGGGCTTTATTTTAACAGTTAGAAAAACTCCGTTCGTTGAAAGAAGAATCGGGTTAGTTGCAACCATTGATTTGGAAAAATACGAGTATTCAAAGAAGAGTTCCGCACTAATTCGTTCAACGGAAGGTACTATAGAAGAAAGAATTCCGCCGAGATTAAAAATTAGAAAAAACGCTTCTTGTGAATTTCCGCACATAATGATATTATGTGATGATGAAAAGCGTGAAATTATCGAAAATTTATATAAAAATCGTGACAAATTGACCAAAGTTTACGATTTTGAACTCAACATGGGCGGTGGACATATCGAAGGATATTTCGTTGAAGATTATATGCCTGTTTTAGAAGCTTTTTCGCATTTACTTGATGAAGATAGACTTGTCAAAAAATATGGTAGTGCAGATAAATTCGCTTTTGCAGTAGGCGACGGAAACCACTCGCTTGCAACGGCAAAAACGCATTGGAATAACGTAAAAGAAACGCTATCAGATACAGAAAGAGAAATTCACCCTGCAAGATTTGCGTTAGCAGAAATTGTAAATATTTACGACGAAGGCATTTATTTTGAACCGATATTCCGTTTTGTTAACGGAATTGATAAGGAAAAATTTTTGTCTGGTCTTAAAGGTATTGACGGTGGAAAAATAGGTGTTTACGCTAACGGATACACAAAAACGCAACAGATTGACGGTAAAAATGCGCTTCCGCAAGGAATTCTTGCCGTTGACGAGTATATTAAAAACTTTATCACCGAAAACGGCGGTGAAGTTGATTACATCCATGGCGAAAAAAATTTAACTGATTTAGTTGATAAAAATGAAAATTCAGTTGGTATTTTCTTTGAAAAAATGGATAAAAACGACTTGTTTAGATACGTTTCGCAAAGCGGAGCGTTGCCCAGAAAAACCTTTTCAATGGGCGAAAACGTAGAAAAAAGATACTATTTAGAAGGAAGAAAAATAAAATGATTAAGGTATGCAAATTCGGCGGAACGTCAATGGCGGACGCAAAGGCAATGTTACAAGCAAAATCAATAATAGAATCAGACAGTAGTAGACGTTACGTTGTTGTTTCTGCACCAGGTAAGAGAAATAAAGGTGATATCAAAATTACCGATATGCTTTACAGATGCTACAACGAAGTTGTAGAAACGGGAACTTGCGCAAAGAGTTTTGCTATTATTAAAGAAAGATTTATTCAAATTGTTAAAGATTTAGGTTTAACGTTTGATATTGAAAGCATACTTAATGAAACGGAAAAACAAATTGACGAAGAAAAAAGTGCAGATTTTTCCGCATCACGTGGGGAATATTTAAGTGCAAGAGTATTTGCGGAACTTTTAGGTGCAAAATTTGTTGATTCTGCGGACATGGTTCGTTTCGATAGTCGTGGCAATCTTAATCAGGAATACACGGACGATAAGGTTAAAACTTGTTTAGAAAACGTAGATTTTGCAGTAATTCCAGGTTTTTACGGCAAAGGATCTAACGGCAAAATTAAAACGTTTAGTCGTGGCGGTAGTGATATTTCCGGATCTATCGTTGCACGTGGAGTTAAAGCCGATTTATATGAAAACTGGACTGACGTTAGCGGATTTTTAGTGTGTGATCCTAGAATTGTTCCAGAAGCAAAAGTTATTAAAAGTTTAACGTATAAGGAACTTCGTGAACTTTCCTATATGGGAGCATCAGTTTTACACTCTGAATCAATTTTCCCAGTTATGAAATCGAGAATTCCAATTAACATTAAAAATACTTTCAAACCTGATGATGCAGGCACAATGATAGTTCCAACGGAAAAATATGAAGATGATACTAATAATAGCATTATCACAGGTATTGCGGGCAAAAAGGACTTCACGGTAATTTACATAGAAAAATCACTTATGAATTCTGAAGTTGGTTTTATTAGAAAAGTTCTTTCAGTTGTTGAACATCACGGACTCTGTATTGAACACGTTCCGTCTGGTATTGACACGTTATCTCTCGTTTTAGAATCCGAACAATTAAAAGATGGAATTTTGAACGATTTGGTTAATGAAATTCGTGAAAACGTAAATCCTGATTACGTTCACGTAATTGAAAACGTTTCACTTATTGCAACCGTTGGTCACGGCATGACAAGGCGTTCTGGTACGGCTGCAAAATTATTTAGTGCGCTTGCAAAAGAAGGCATCAATATTAAAATGATTGACCAAGGTTCAAGTGAACTTAATATTATTATCGGGGTAAATAATTCCGATTACGAAAATTGTATTAGAACCATTTACAATGCGTTCAACTGATAATTTTTTTGCAATGGTTTACGAAGTAGTTAAGCGCATTCCAAAAGGAAGAGTAACCACTTACGGCAACATTGCTAAAATTTTAGGTAAACCAAATATGTCAAGGCAAGTGGGGTGGGCGTTGCACGCCAACCCCTCGCCTGAAACTATTCCGTGTTATAGGGTAGTCGATAGGTTTGGAAGGGTAAGCCCCGCTTTTGTATTTGGCGGTGCAAACGTTCAAAGAAATCTTCTTGAAAAAGAAGGTATAATTTTTGACGAAAAAGGTTGTGTAAAACCTTGCTTTTTTATTTAGAAAAAGTTATAATATACAAGGTCGCAAGGGGAAATATAGTTCCTTTTTAATAAATTAAAATTTAATCGGGGTGTAGCGCAGTTGGGGCGAAGCGTTAAGCAAAGTGTCCTGTGGACAGTTTGTAGCCCGAGCCCACGAGTGCCCTTATGGCACGAGGGCGGAAGCGCCTTGGGCGATACCTTAAATAAGGCAATTGCGAGTTGTAAATTCGTAGTGAACAATTGAAAATTTAATCGGGGTGTAGCGCAGTTGGTAGCGCGCTTGGTTCGGGACCAAGAGGTCATGGGTTCAAATCCCGTCACTCCGACCATTGAACAAAGAAAAAGGTTAGTCCAAAAGGGCTAACCTTTTTCTTCTTTTATGCTCAAAATAATTGGCATAAAAGCCACGACCAAGGTCATGGGACACGATTGATGCTAACGCATAACAATCGCTATTCCGTCGCAATAAATTGCTCCTTGCAAATCCCTAGGATTAAGAGTGATGGGGTTTGAATAGGGAGAAAATTGCTTGCAATTTCCCGTAGGGGAAACAGTAGTCACCTACTGTTTATCGGAGAAGGTCGCACAGGCGAAAATCCCGTCATCTTTAATCAGATAAAACGTGCTAAACATACTGATAGTAATCAATTTTATTGTAGTTTTGTTGCATTTTGTTACATCTTTTGTTATAATAATAAAAAATACTTGGAGAGTGTTATGAAAAAGATTATTTGTATTATCATGGCGATTGCATTTGCGGTTTGTTTTTGTGCCTGCTCTAATAATGGAAATGGACAAATTGAACTTGTTTACAATGAAAAATATATAAGAACTGACGATATAGATGAGCCGGTTAGTGAGCAAGACTATATTATTTTCTATAGTGATGGCACGGCGGATTACCATCATTTCTATAGATATTATTCAACAGAAAGTTATACGATACATTTAATATGCGAGCAAGTAGTAGAAGAAAATATGATGTTTTGTTTTTTCGATGGCGTAGATTATGATTCTATTGACACAGGTGATTATAAAGTTTACAATACGATTACATATGAGTTTATGTGTTCAAAAAACGTAGTGATGAAAACTAACGGCAACGTATACGTGTTAGAATCTTTTATACAAAATATTCCAAATTTTGGTTCATAATTTTTATATGAATTGCTAATTGTTTTACGAATATGCACACATAAAAAAGGACAGGTTTTTACCTGTCCTTTTTTGGATGCATAAAACTAATTGCGATTTAGCAAGGTTGTTAGTTGCCATTTATTTGTTATTTAAGAAATGGATAATTGCTTTGTGAAAAGCCCCAAATAGTAGTATCCCAAGTGTCGGTAAACATAGTGTATAGTGCTAGTAGAGATTTTCTGTTATCACGATTATAGTCGTGGATATTAGTAGCAGTATAAATCTCAGTAGATACAAAGATATCTCCGCCTTCAGCATAACTATTATTAGGCTCTGTAATAGACGCATAACATATGTAATACGTGTTGTTGCTATCTTTGTAGGGAAGATAAAAATTGCCGTCTACAAGAGTTGTATACATATACGCGGTGTCTGCAGCAGCTACAAAGCAATTAACAGGGGTTTCTGATGTGCATATACCTGCCATTATGATTGTGGCGTCTTTGGTGATAGCCATTTTTTCAAATTGAAACTCATTGATTACTGCATATGAGTTTGCGACAGAGCAATTAATGATACTGTTGGCAAATAATCCTGCAATACGATTGTCTGTAAGTGAGCCTTGTTGAGTAATCTTAAATTTGCTCGTGGTTTTTTGGTTAAAATAACAATTAGTAACAGATGAGTTTTCGCCAACTGCCATTATGCCTGCAATATATACGCCATTACCACTTGATGAGTTGTTGTTAACAACAAAGTCACAGTTATCTAAAACCACACGGCTACGAGTGATAATTCCATTTCTGCCACTAATACCGCCAACCATAACGGTATTTTTTGATGCGGTAACGTTGATGCTTAGGTCTTTGACGTAACAACGAGTGATGGTTGTTCGGTTGTTTGCAGAACCGATTATTCCACCGATAGCAAGACCAGAGTTTGTTGACAAGGTTATGCTTGAACCGGTTAAAACTTGGCAGTTTTCAATGGTGTTTCGAGAGTTGTTGGCTACTGTTCCTGCAATTCCTGCAACAGGGCGAATGTACGTTACAGGTTCGTTAAATGACTTGTCTATGCTAAACTGAACTTTTAGGTTTTTTACAACGGCATTGTCTAAAGAACTAAAGAATCCATAGCCGTCGTTTGAAGAAGAGAATGTTGAAATTATATAGTTAGAGATTGTATGATTTCCACCATCAAACTCTCCCCTAAATAGTTTAGGAGACCAAGCTTTGCCACCTAAATCAATATCCGTGCAAAGTTTGTACTTGTCGTCTAGGTCGTAGTTTTCGATAAAAATTATTTGAAAGTCTAAGGCTGTTTCTATAAGTCTAAATCCGTTTTCGTCACGTTTGGTGCAAACAAACTTAGGATAAAGGTTATAATTGTTATAACTTCCAGAAACTATCTGTGTGATAGGATTTCCGCTAAATGAATCGTTAGTGTACCAGCCTAAAAATTCATAACCAGTCTTGATAGGGTTGTTAAGGATAATTGTGCTATCTTCAAATGTATAACTATTAGGATTATCCACGTTAGTGGTTTCACCGTCTATGTGGTAAGTAATGGTGTTTGTGTTAAGCGTAAATGTTGGATAAAGAGATATGTTTCCCGTGCTATGTGCATCTATTTGGGTGATGCTTTGCGTAAGTCCTTCATCTTTGTACCAACCGGTAAAAGTGTAGCCGTATCTGATAGGGGAAGGAAGAGTAATTGCGTTATCTTCTACTGTATACGTACGGCGTTGTGGTGAACTAAAAAATGTATTTTCGCCCAAGACGTAGTCTATTTGATATTCAATAGGAGCAAAGAACACTTCAATGGTAGTATTTTCTTTTGGCATATCAAATGAAGTAGAATATCCGATTCTGCCATTGATAGATACATAGTCAAATCTATATCCCTCATCTGGAGTGCAAGATATAGTTATGTCTGTATCCGCACGGGCCTCAGTATGACTACATGTAAAAGTGCCGTTTGAACTATATTTACTTGTAATTGAGTATATGGTAGAATCTCCACCAAAGCACCCCGAAAATACAAATATTACTGTTGTAAATAACAAAAGCATGATTAAAGCAAGTTTCTTTTTCATACTATCCTCCTAACAACGTTTAATATCTTTATTATGATACAACAATCCAATAAAGTCAAATAATATTTTGAGCAAAGAACTTTTTGGCGTTTTATATAAAAAGTAATCGTTTTTTCTGGTTTATTACAGATTTAAGAAAGTTATAGGGCTTTAATGAATAAAAAATATGTTTTGATAATAGGTGAAATTTAGATTATTAAATTTCATTTGCTATTGATTTGTATTATATCTTTATGATATAATAAATTTGTATTTTATCGATTCAATTAAGAGGAAAAAATGAAATTTGTACATGTTTCAGATTTGCATTTAGGCAAAAGATTGCACGAAACTTCATTGATTGAAGATCAACAGGCAATATTAAATCAAATACTAAATATTATCGATTCTGAAAACCCTAGTGGTGTATTTATCGCTGGGGATATTTACGATAAAAGTTCGCCAAGCGCAGAAGCGGTGGCGCTTTTTGACTTTTTTATTTCAGAACTCGCAAAAAGACGCTTGCATGTTTTTATAATAAGTGGTAACCATGATTCTGCCGAACGCATTGCGTTTGGTTCAAAAATATTAGATGCAACGGGGATTCATTTATCCCCCGTATATAATGGCGAAATTTTACCAACAAAATTAACTGATAAATACGGTGAAATTGACGTTTATATGTTGCCGTTTGTTAAACCTTCCCACGTTCGCAGATTTTATGAAGACGAAAATATTGAATCGTACACCGACGCAATAAAGGTTGCAATAGAAAAGATGAACTTAAATAGTAACAATCGCAACGTGTTAATAACCCATCAATTCGTTACGGGGGCAACCCGCTCTGAGTCTGAAGAATCGGTGGGCGGAACGGATAACGTTGATGCAAGCGTATTTGCTAATTTTGATTACGTAGCGTTGGGGCATTTACACGGGCCACAAAATTGTGGCGATATTAAAATTAGATATTCAGGCACTCCGCTAAAATATTCGTTTGCAGAAGCAAATGATACTAAATCGGTTACCGTTATAGAATTGAAAGAAAAAGGAACAAATCTTGACGTTAAAACTGTTGAGTTAAAACCTATAAGAGATATGAAAAAAATCCGTGGCGAATTTAACGATTTAATAAATATTGCCGATAGGACGGAAGATTATGTGCAGATAACCTTAACGGATGAAGAAGATATTCCTAACGCAATGAGTAGACTTCAAAACGTTTATAAAAACGCATTAGAACTTAGATACGACAATACGAGAACTAGAACTAATATGGAAATATTAAGCGCAGAAGACGTGGAAAATAAGTCTGCATTTGAATTATTTTCCGACTTTTTTAAGGAAAGAAATAATGCAGAGATGAACGAAAAGCAGAGCGAATACGTAAAATCGCTTATAGAAAAAATAGAAGGGGGACAATCGTGAGACCTATAAAACTAACAATATCTGCGTTTGGCCCATATGCAGGCAAGGAAACGCTTGAACTAGATAAACTCGGCGAAAACGGTTTATATCTCATAACAGGTACGACGGGTGCGGGTAAAACTTCTATATTCGACGCCATTGCATACGCATTGTACGATTCCCCAAGCGGTGATTCTCGTGATGATTCAATGCTCCGTTCAAAATATGCTAACGATAGCACGGAAACATACGTTGAACTTGAATTTATGTGTAACGATAAAATCTATCGTGTAAGGCGAAATCCTGAATATACAAGACAAAAAGCACGTGGTGAAGGAACAACCAAACAAGTTGCAAAGGCAGAATTGCATTATCCGGACGGTAGAATCGTTGATAAAAGTAAAAGGGAAGTAACAAAAGCAATAACTGAAATTATCGGCGTGGATTATGATCAATTTACTAAAATTGCAATGATTGCGCAGGGGGAATTTAGAAAAATTCTTTTAGATAAAACGGAAAACCGTAAGGAGATTTTTCGTCAAATCTTTAAGACGCATAAATTTGAAGCCATACAAGAGCAAATTAAAAGTGAAACAAACGCCCTATATTCTAAGTTAAAGGTAGCACAACAAAATATTGCGACCTATACTAGCAGTATTATTTGTGATTCAAATAGCGATCATTATGAACTTGCAATTAAGGCAAAAAACGACCAATTAACAACAGGTGAAATCATTGATTTATTAACTCTGTTAATAAAAGAAGACGAAGAATTAAACGTAAAACTTGCTCAAAAGTTAACCGCAGTTGGAGAAAAAATAGATAATGTTAATGCAACTATAGGTAAAGCGGAAGAGTATGCGAAGAACGTTGAAGACCTTAAATTAAAATCAGAACTTGCAACTAAAAAAATGCAAGAACATGACGAAGCCGACGCAAAATTAAAAGAGCTATCTAGTAAAACGCACGAAATTGAAAGTGCAGAAAGAGAAATAACGTTAATAGAAAATAAACTTTCAGAATATGATGCGCTTGATTCACTTCATAACGATACTCTGTCGCTTAAAAGCACTATCGATCAGCATGAAAAAGCAAAAAGTGATTCCATCGAACTTTTAAGTAAAAAGCAAGAAGAAATTATTGCTATTAAAGAACAACTAAAATTATTAGAAAACGCAAGTTTAGAAAAAGCAAAATTAGAAACGG
Organism: Clostridiales bacterium; assembly: GCA_015069625.1. Classification (GTDB taxonomy): domain Bacteria; phylum Bacillota; class Clostridia; order Christensenellales; family Borkfalkiaceae; genus UBA1259. The sequence goes on from SVIE01000009.1 coordinate 14,386, forward strand.
AAAAAGACCGTTTAACCACGCTCAAAGATGATTTACTTGCGTTATATAAGGCTATAAAAACGCTTAATAAAAATACGGTTGAGCTTAAAAAAATGCAGGATGAGTATTTAGTTTTAAGCGATAATGCAACAAGGCTCACGGAAGAATTTAACCTATTAAACAAGCGCTTTTTAGATGGACAAGCGGGAATTATGGCAAGTTCGCTCATTTCTGGTGAACCTTGTCCTGTATGTGGTTCAATTTCACACCCGAACAAAGCCAAGGCATCAACCGACGTTCCAACCGAAGCCCATCTAAATGAAGTGAAAAAACTAAGTGAAGAAGAGAGCAAAAAAGCAGAGAATAAGAGTGTTGAGTGTGCTAAAATCAAAGGTAAAATTGAAGAATTAGCAATTTCCGTTAATAAAAAACTAAAAGATCATCTTGGAAACGTTGATATTGCAAATGCAGAAGAAGAAACAATAAATAAAGGCAAAGAAGTGGCGAATAGTCTTAACGACGTTTTAAGTAAGATACAAATTGCAGAATGCAACGTAAAGCTTAAACTCGAACTTGAAGATAAACTCCCAAATGAAGAAAAGGCATTAGACGATTTAAAATCAACTGTTGCCACGCTCGAAAAATCTATCGCAACAGACACGGCAACCTTAAATCAAAAGACTGACCAAGTAGAAAAAATTTCAAAAATGCTTAAATTTGCAAGCAAACTTGATGCGAACAATGCAATAAGCAACCTATCTATTAAATCAAAAGCTTTAAAAGATGCAATAGAGCAGGCAGATAAAGAATATAACGTTAGAAAAGAAGAACTTATTAAACTTGAAGGGGAAATTTCCGCCCTTAAAAAAGTTGTTAAAAATGCATGTGAAATTGATCTAGCGGTAGAAATTGAGCATAAAAACGAACTTTTAACCGAAAAACAACAACTTACGTTACAAAAAGAAAGGGTTGTTTCCAATATCAATTCTAATAAGGCGTGCCTAATTAATATTCAAAAAACGTCAAATGAAAGTAGCGAAATCGAAGAGCATTATAAGTGGATGAACTCGCTGTCTAACACCGCAAATGGTGGTATTAATGAAAAAGAAAAAATTTCGTTTGAAACGTACGTTCAAATGAGTTATTTTGAAAGAATATTGCGCCGTGCGAATATTCGTCTTCAAAAAATGACAGGCGGACAGTATGATTTAATTCGTAGAAAAGATGAACTCGGCAAGCGTTCGCAAGTTGGGTTAGATATTGACGTGTTAGACCACCATAACGGCTCTACAAGGCCTGTCAACACACTTTCTGGTGGGGAACAATTTAAGGCTTCGCTTGCGCTTGCTTTGGGGCTTGCAGACGAAATACAGTCTTCTGCGGGTGGTGTTCGCCTTGATACAATGTTCGTTGACGAAGGGTTTGGCTCGCTTGACGGGGAATCGTTAAGTTTGGCAATATCAACATTGCAAGATTTAACAGAAGGAAACCGCTTGGTTGGTATAATTTCTCACGTAGACGAACTTAAAAATAGAATTGATAAGCAAATCATTGTAGAAAAGAATAAACAGGGCGGAAGTAGTGCTAAAATAATTAAATTATAGTTTTATCGTATATTTTGCAACTTAGTTCAATTTCTTGACAAAAAGTGCAAAATTATTATAATAAGCAACAGGAGAAAGATTATGGCAATAAATGAAAAATATAAAGAGTTTTTTCGTGCATTGAAATTTTTAGTAATTTCAATTAGCGCAGGCGTTATTCAAATAGGTTCGTTTACACTTTTTAACGAAGTTCTTAAATGGAATTACTGGGTAGGATATTTGATTTCGTTGTTGCTTTCAATTATTTGGAATTTTACGATAAATAGAAAGTTCACCTTTAAGTCGGCTAATAACGTAAAAATAGCAATGCTTTTAGTACTTGCTTTTTATGCCGTTTTCACACCTGTTTCAACCGTGCTTGGCGATCTAGCCGAAAACTCTGGCGTGAACGAGTACATAGTTCTTGCTGTTACAATGGTATTAAATTTCGTGCTTGAATTCTTATTTACTAGATACGTTGTATATAGAAATTCATGTGATACAGCAACCAAAAAAGAGAAAAAATCAGACGTGGCAGAAGTAGAAGAAATAAACGTCGATTTAACCGAAGTGACAGTTGATGCCGACGAAGAAATCGCTTCAAGTGATGCTGAAAATTTAGCACAAGAGACGAAGGAAAATCTTAAATAAAAAAACGAAGAAATTTAACTTAAATTTTCAGTTTTTTTCATCCAATATTTAGCAATTAAAATCGTCAGTAATTTACTGGCGATTTTTGTTTGTAATAAATTCGATATTTTTTAAGGAAATAAAAATTTTTTTCAAATTGAAAAAATGTATATAAAAATCGTTGACACCTATGTATAAAATAAATATAATGTATATCGTTATGCGAGTTTAGTTTTATTAAACTTTTTGTTAGAAATCTCTAAACTCACATGAAGGAGAATGATGGTAATCGGTGAAAAAATTAAAGATTTACGTCTAGCGTGCGATCTTACGCAAGAAGAACTAGCGGATAGATGTGAATTAACGAAAGGTTACATATCGCAACTAGAAAACGACTTAACTAGCCCTTCGATTGCAACCTTAATCGATATATTATCCGCACTAGGCACGGATTTAAAAGAATTTTTCTCAGACATGGGTAGTGAAGAAAAAATCACCTTCACTAAAAGTGAATTTATTGAAAAAATTACTGATGATTACGTGTTAAACTGGTTAGCGCCAAACGCGCACAAGAACGCAATGGAGCCCGTACATATGTTATTGAAGGCAAATGCAAGTACGGAAGAAGACGTGCCACACGAAGGTGAAGAATTCGGGTACGTTATTAAAGGCGAAATTATTTTGGTTTTAGGCAAAAAGCGTGTAAAAGTAAGAAAGGGAGAAAGTTTTTATTTTTCAGCGCAAAAAGTGCACAAAATCGTTAATAATACAAATAAAGATGCAGAATTTATATGGGTTTCATCCCCACCTGCATTTTAAGAAAAAGACTTGGTTTTGAGAGGAAAAAACTATGGCAGAACAAATCAAAAGAAAAGAACACATTATTGAATTGATTGACCTTATGCGCCGTTTTGAAGACGGTGTGGTTGCCGTTGACAACGTTAACCTTAACGTGCGTAAGGGTGAATTTATTACCTTTTTAGGGCCTTCTGGGTGCGGTAAAACTACAACTCTACGTATGATTGCAGGGTTTGATAAGCCTACGTCGGGCAAAATATTATTAAACGGTGAAGATATCAGTAAATTGCCCCCGAACAAGCGTCCTATAAACACGGTATTCCAACGCTATGCGTTATTTCCTCATCTAAACGTTTATGATAATATAGCGTTTGGATTAAAACTAAAAAAACTTAAAGTTACCTATGAAAACGAAAAGGGTGAACGCAAGGAAAAGATTGAAAAATTAAAGAAGTGGGAAGTTGCAGAAAAGGTAGCAAAAGCGCTTAAAATGGTTGACCTTGAAGGGTTTGAAAAACGTAGTGTATTAACACTTTCCGGTGGTCAACAACAGCGTGTAGCAATAGCAAGGGCAATCGTTAACGAACCGGAAATCTTGCTTTTAGACGAACCACTTGGCGCATTAGACCTTAAAATGCGTAAGGATATGCAATTAGAACTTAAAGAAATGCACCGTAAACTTGGTATAACATTTATTTACGTTACTCACGATCAAGAAGAAGCGCTTACAATGAGCGATACAATCGTAGTTATGAAAGACGGTGTAATTCAACAAATCGGCACGCCAACCGACATTTATAACGAACCAAACAACTCGTTCGTTGCAAACTTTATAGGTGAAAGCAACATATTTAGCGGTACAATGGTTGGTGATAAAAAGGTTAGATTTATCAATTCTACCTTTGACTGTGTTGATGATTTTGCTAAAAATGAAAAGGTTGACGTTGTAGTTCGTCCTGAAGACGTTGAACTTTTGCCTGAAGGCGAAGGAAAGGTTAACGGTACGATAATTAGTTCTATATTTAAGGGCGTTCACTACGAAATGGTAATGAAAGTAGGCAAAAGTGAAATCATTATTCAAGATACTGTTGAAAAGAAAGTGGGCGAAAAGGTAAGCCTTAATATAATGCCAGATTCGATTCATATCATGGCGAAAGAATTCACTTCAAATAAGTATGAAGGATATATAACAAAACACAACACCGTTTGCTTTGGCGATGGCGAATTTGAATGCGACGTTACAACCCTTTACCCAGGTTCAATCGTTGATGAAGAAGGATATCTCGTTACCGCAGAAGGCGAAAGACTTGACCTTACCGACGTTGACGTTAACGTAGAAGTAGGACTAAAAGATATTGAAATTAGTGACGATGCAGAAGCGGGTGGCGCAATCGGAAATATCGTTTCAATAATTTATAAGGGCGATCACTATCAACTTATCGTAAGAACTGATGAAAATGAAGAAGATTTCGTTCTTGATACCGAATACACGTGGAACGAAAACGATAGAGTTTCAGTTATAATTCCAAAAGATAAAATCAAACTTACCTTGAAAGAGGAGGTTAAAAGATGAAACCTGAAGAAAAGGTAATTAAAAAAGAGCCTTTTATTCGGGAATACAAGCCAAGAAAGTTGAAATTCACTTTCAGTAGGCAACAACTTTGTATTCCATATGCGCTCTTTCTAATAATGTTTGTTATTTTTCCGCTTTTGCTTGTGGTTTATTATGCATTTACAGGCTCTGACGGTTCGTTTACGTTTAATAACTTTGCGGAATTTTTTACTGATACAACTAAAATTAGCACACTTTTAATTAGTATTTTAGTTGCACTTTTAGTTACGGTTATTTGCCTATTGATAGCATACCCCGTTGCATATATTCTTTCTAAAATGAAACAAAGCACGGCGTTCGTGTTATTATTGCTTTTCATTACGCCTATGTGGATTAACTTCGTATTAAGGGCAATGGCAATGAAGGAGTTGCTTTCTTTAATAGGTATCCCGTTAGGCTCGTTTGCAAATATTATCGGTTTAACTTACGATTTCTTACCATTTATGATTATGCCGATATATTCAACCCTTATTAAAATGGATAAGAGTTTAGAAGAAGCGGCAGCCGATCTTGGCGCAAATAAATTCCAAGTATTTAAGGACGTTACGCTTCCTATGTCAATGCCGGGAATTATAAGCGGAGCAATGATGGTATTCTTGCCAGTTATGAGTTGTTACGTAATCACCGATACGTTTAGTGGTAGCACAGGTTTTTCTGTAATCGGAAAACTTATTGCATGGAGTTTCCTTGGGGAAAACGGAACGCTTACAAACGTTAATGGTGGGGCAACAATCGCACTTGTAATGCTTGTAATAATGTTCTTAACTATGCTCTTAACAGGTGGGTTTAAGAATAATAATAACGCTAGGGGGACTAACTTATGATTAAAAAGTTCTTTACACGTGGATATATTTTCCTTGTTTTGGCGTTTATTTATATTCCGATTTTTATCCTTGTTATATACAGTTTTAACTCAGGCAAAACTATTGGCGCATGGGAAATGTTCTCTTTTAAGTGGTATGGAAAACTTGGAGAAATAGGGGACGTTGTATTAAACACGGTGCTACTTGCGGTAATTTCTGCCGTTATTGCAACCATTTTAGGTACGCTTGGGGCAATCGGAATTTATTATTCAAAAGGTAAACTTGGCAAGGCTGTTAACGGGATTTCACAGGTTCCTGTCGTTAACTCCGAAGTCGTTACTGCTTGCGCATTAGTAATGCTATTTATGATTGCAGGGTTGGCACACAGAACGTTATTCGGACTTTACGTCGGACATATCGTAATAACTGCGCCATTTGTTATGTTATCCGTTATGCCTAAATTAAAGCAAATGGATTCAAGTTTATATGAAGCCGCATTAGATTTAGGCGCAACGCCGACGCAAGCATTATTTAAGGTTGTTTTACCTGAAATTTTACCAGGAATTTTTACCGGTTTTATGCTTGCAATTACTTTATCGTTAGATGATTATATTGTAACGGCAACACTTGCACCACTTGGCTATGATACCATAAGTACGGCAGTTTATAAAGCTATCGCACTTACCACAGATAAAGCGAGCGAACAAGTTCCGATATACCGTGCGCTAACCACGATTATCTTTATTTTAACAGTAGCGGTCGTTGTGTTCATTAACGTTAGGGCAAATAGAATTGCGAAAAAACGTGCGGAGGCAGGATTATAATGAAAACCATTAGTAAAAAACTAAGATTTTTAATTACCATGCTTGTAAGCATTTTCGCCATAATCACTATTTTCCCGTTGCTTAACGGCGTGGTAGAAGCAAGTGCAGAAACAACTAAAACAATAACCGTTTTCAGTTGGGAAGATTATATTGATTTAGGCGACGAAGAAGCAGAAGAAGATTATCTAAAAGAAAGCATTTTGGATATTTTTGAACAAAAAACAGGAATTCACGTAAATTATCAAACGTTTGCGACTAATGAAGAAATGTATAATGAAATCAAAAAAGATCCAACCGCTTGCGATATAATTTGCCCTTCAGAATATATGATCATGAAAATGCGTGATGAAGGCTTAATTAAACCTTATCAGGCACCTGCAAATTACGTTAAGTACGGTTCTCCGTATATTAAGAGTGTGTTTGACGATATAGGATTAAATTTAGATGATGGAACAACTTATGCCGTAGGATATATGTGGGGAACAATGGGCTACATATATAATATGGAAAAGCACACCGAAGAAGATTTAAAACACTGGTCAAGCATTTTAGATGATAAATTTAAGGGTAAAGTTACTATTAAAGATAGTATTCGTGATACCTATATTATGGCAATTGCTATGGTGTATGAAGATGAACTATTATCTTTAGATAAAACTGCGCCAGATTATACGGCTAAGGTTCAAGAAATCTTTAATCGTGCAGAACCTGATGACATCTTAAAAGTTGAATCTAAACTTCAAGAAATTAGAGGTAATCTTTATGGATTTGAAGTTGATAGTGGTAAAAGTGACATTGTTACTGGCAAAATCGACGTTAACTTTGCTTGGAGTGGAGATGCCGTTGCCGCTATTGATGAAGGTGATGGCGTAGGAAAAACACTTGGCTATGCCGTTCCTGAAGAAGGAAGCAACGTTTGGTTTGATGGCTTTGTTTTAACTAAAGAAGCAGACACCGAAAATTCACTTGAATTCATTGATTTTATTTGCAGACCAGATATCGCTATTAGAAATATGGATTATATCGGATACGTTAGCTGTATTCGTGGCGATGAAGTATTTGATTACGTTTGCGAAAGCTATGCAGTAGAAGACGGTGAATATTCAGTAGATTTAAGTTATTTCTTTGATGATAACTTCATGGAAACAGGTGTTAGCAACGCTCAATACGTTGTAAAGACTGATGAAATCGGAAGGATGTTCTCTGCTCAATATGCGGACTGGAAAGTTATTCAACGTTGTGCGGTTATGGAAAATTTTGGGAACGATACACTAGTTACCATGAACGCTATGTGGAGCAGGGTTAAGTTGATAACTTTGTCCCCGCTTGCAATTATTTTAATTGTTGTTGCAATAGTTCTTTGCGTAGCATTAATTATTGTGTATAAATATAAGGATAAAATTTTCAAAACGAAAATACCTAAGAAAAAGTCCACCGCTAAACCTAACGAATTTAAGGTTATAAGCAAAGAAGAAATTAGATAATTAACATTAAAAACCCCTAGTAAATTACTAGGGGTTTTATTTTTTTAATAATCCCACTTTGGAATATATTCTTCCGAAGCTGATTGAAATTCTTGATAATACATATTAGTTATATTTAGTGAAATTGCATAATCAATAACCGATTCATATTCACGCTTTGTAACCTTTCGTTGAAGTTCGGGGAACTTATCAATATTACCAAAGGGCGTATATTGACTCATAACGTTTATATACGCTTTTTCTTTTATAGTGTTAAACCAGTCAAGTATTTTTTTGCTATCTGAAACGCCTAGCGGAAGCACTAGATGACGAACTATAGTACCACTTTTCAGCATGCCGTCTTCACCGATTATAAACGGTTTATTAGCCATAAACTCAATCGCTTTGCTAGCTTTATCAAAATAGTCTTTTTTTCCGCAATATCTATCAGAAATAGCGGGAGAAAAGTATTTCATATCGGGCAAAAATACGTCAACGTAGTTATTCATTTCTTTTAGCACGTCAACGTGTTCGTAGCCATGCGTATTATAAACGATAGGTATATTCGGTTTGTATATTTCAAGTGCTTTAATAATTTGGTGAGAATAGTGGGTGGGGTTAACGAGATTTATATTGTGAGCCCCTTGTTTTTCAAGCGTTCTAAATATTTCGGCAAGTTCATAAACCGAAAAAACTTTACCCCTTAAATTTCTAGATAGTTCATAGTTCTGGCAGAATACACATTTGAGTGAACAACCACAAAAAAACACCGTACCTGAGCCGTTTTTACCACTAATAATAGGTTCTTCGCCCTTATGTAAATAAAATTTTGCGATACGGATATTATCATCCGTACCGCAAAAACCAACTTTATTTGAGCGGTCAACACCGCAATTGTTAGGACAAAGTTTACAATTCATAATTATTCTAATTCAAATGCACCTGTGTAGAGTTGATAGTATTTTCCACGTTTAGCAATAAGTTCATCATGCGTGCCACGTTCAATAATGTTACCAAATTCTAGCACCATTATAACGTTGGAGTTTTGAACGGTGGATAAACGGTGAGCAATAACAAATACCGTTCTACCGTCCATAAGCCTATCCGTGCCCTTTTGAACAAGTGCTTCGGTTCTAGTGTCAATAGAAGACGTTGCTTCGTCTAAAATCATAACAGGAGCGTCTTTAACCGCCGCTCTAGCGATTGATAATAACTGTCGTTGACCTTGTGAAAGGTTTGCACCGTCAGCAGTAAGCATAGTATTATATCCGTCTGGAAGTCTAGTTACAAAATCGTGCGCATAAGCAAGTTTTGCAGCATTTATACAATCTTCGTCGCTTGCGGAAAGTCTACCATATCTAATGTTTTCCATAACCGTTCCAGTAAACAGATTAGTATCTTGTAAAACAATACCTAAAGAACGGCGTAAATCTTGTTTTTTAATCTTATTAATGTTTATTCCGTCGTAACGGATTTTTCCGTCTGCAATATCATAGAAACGATTAATAAGGTTAGTAATAGTGGTCTTACCTGCGCCCGTTGCACCTACAAACGCAACTTTTTGTCCTTCATGCGCATATAGAGAAATATTGTGAAGAACAATTTTTTCAGGCACGTACCCAAAGTCCACGTCAATCATTTCGATATCACCTTTAAGTTCCGTGTAAGTAACCGTTCCGTCTGCTTTATGCGGGTGTTTCCAAGCCCAATGTCCAGTTCTTTCTTCGCACTCGGTAATAGTGCCGTCGTCTGCTATCCTGCAACGTACTAGCGTAACGTAACCTTCATCAGTTTCAGGTTCAACGTCTAAAAGTTCAAATATTCTGCTTGCACCAGCAAGCCCCATAACGACAGAGTTAATTTGTTGTGATGACTGTGCAACGTTACCTGTAAATTGTTTACTTATCGGTAAAAATGCGATAATAATAGATAAGAATGCAGCAGGATTAACTTCTTGAATTCCGAGAACGGTAACGTTAGGTATGCTATTTAAAACAAGAATTCCGCCTACGAAAGCAACAAGGACGTATAATATATTTCCAAGGTTGCCCATAATAGGCATTAAAATATTTGCAAACGTGTGTGCATTTTTAGCATCTTCATATAACTGCTCGTTATTTTTATCAAAACCTTCTTTTGATTCGTCTTCATGACAGAATACTTTAATAACTTTTTGACCTTGCATCATTTCCTGAATATAGCCTTCAGTTTTACCGATGGATTGTTGTTGTTTGATAAAATATTTTGCAGAATTGCCGCCAACGATTTTTGTTACTGAAAACATTGCGATAACGCCCACAAAAATAACAAGTGTTAGCCATAAACTGCTTGTAAACATAATAACAAGAAGAGTAGTAGTGCTAATCATTGTGGTAAACAATTGTGGAATACTCTGTGATACAAGTTGTCTTAACGCATCAGTATCATTTGTGAAAGTACTCATAATATCGCCCGTCTTATGAGTATCAAAGAAACGAATAGGATAAGATTGCATCTTATTAAATACACCGGTACGAATTTGATGTAAAAATTTCTGTGTTAAAATTGCCATCAATCTGGTGTACGTAAACGAACCTAAAACACCAATTCCATAAACACCACCCATTGTAACAAAAATCGTAACAAGGGATAGCCAAACGGAATCTAATCCGTCTTTGAGCCCAACACGAATAACGTCGATTAAATTCTTTAAGAATACAGATGATGCAACAGATACAACCGCACTAATTGTCAAACAAATAAACACTGTTATAAGTAGTGCCTTGTTTTGCTTAAAGAGTAGTTTTAATAGTCTTCCAAGCGTACCTTTTTTAGGTGCAGGACGTTTTGCCATTTTAACTGATTTACTACGCATTTCTTGCTTCCTCCTTATTCTGAGAATAATAGAGTTCTTGATAAATATCGTTGCTAGCAAGCAATTGTTCGTGTGTGCCGATAGCCGTGATAGTGCCACCGTCCATAATTATAATTTTATCGGCATCCATAACCGAGTTTATGCGTTGCGCAATAATAATTTTGGTCGTTTCTGGGATATATTCTTTAAACGCTTTTCTAATTAACGCATCCGTCTTAGTGTCGACTGCGCTAGTAGAGTCGTCTAATATAAGTATTTTAGGTTTTTTAAGTAACGCTCTTGCGATACATAAACGTTGCTTTTGCCCACCGGAAACGTTCACGCCACCTTGTTCAATATAAGTATCATAACCGTCAGGGAAAGCCTGAATAAATTCGTCTGCTTGCGCAAGTTGACACGCCTTAATGAGTTCTTCGTCAGTTGCAAATTTATTTCCCCAACGCAAATTTTCTTTGATGGTGCCAGAGAATAAAGTATTCTTCTGCAATACCATGGCGACAGAATCACGAAGAGCAGTAAGATCATAATCTTTAACGTTAACGTTTGCGACCTTAACCGAACCCGACGTTGTATCGTAAAGTCTAGGAATTAATTGTACAAGTGTAGTTTTACTACTGCCTGTGCTTCCGATAATGCCAACCGTTTCGCCCGAATTGATTTTCAAATCAACGTCAGACAAGGCATAACGGTCTGCCTTTTCCGAATAGCGGAAGCAAACGTCGTTAAATTCAATGCTACCGTCTGCAATTTCAGTTACTGAATTTTCAGGCGAATAGATGGTACTTGATTCGTTAAGCACTTCGGTTATACGTTTAGCAGAAGCCGAACTCATAACAATCATAACCAAAATCATTGAAAGCATCATCAAACTCATAAGAATTTGGAATGAATAGGTCATAAAACTTTGTAATTCTGCAATTGCTAAAACCGTTTCATTTGAGTTTATGATTAGCAACGAACCTACAACGAAGATTAAAATTATTCCAGCGTAAATACAGAAATTCATTAACGGAGTATTGAAAGCGATAAGTTTTTCTGCTTTTGTAAAATCACTTTTAACTTCGTTTGAAGCTTTTTCAAATTTTTCTTTTTCATAATCTTCTCTAACGTAAGATTTAACAACACGCATACCACGAACGTTTTCTTCAACCGATTCGTTAAGCTTATCGTATTTGTGGAATATGCGGTTGAAGAAAGGAACTGCCTTTCTAATAATAATGAATAAGCCTACGATTAAGATAGGGGAAGTACATAAGAAAATTAATGCCATTGTCCAGTTAATCGTAAATGCCATTGTAAGTGAGAAGATAAGCATGAACGGTGCACGAACGGCAATTCTTATTAACATCATGTATGACATTTCAACGTTGGTTATGTCTGTTGTTAAACGAGTAACCAAACTTGACGTGGAAAACTTATCTATATTCACAAATGAGAAACCTTGAATTTTATAATAAAGATCTTTTCTTAAATTTTTTGCAAACCCACTTGAAGCAGTTGCGCAAAATTTACCACTCAATGCCCCAAAAACAAGCGCAACGAAAGCGAGAGCAAGTAAAATTAAGCCGTACGTTAATATTTCCGACATTAAATCTCCGCTCTCACCTTTGGATATTTTATCAATTCTATCTAGCAACATTGTCATTACGAAAGGAATTAAGCATTCAAAAATAACTTCCAGCATAACCATAATCGGTGTTAAAATAGAAGGCTTTTTATACTCTCGAATAGATTTACTAAGCGTTTTAACAATAGGTATAACCCCTTGCTTTTGCTCCTTTTTTGCACTTTTCATTATCTAGCTAAAAACTCCTTAGAAAAATTCCACTTATCTCAACAACTATTTTTTCAAATTATATTTATGCATTGCATAAATACGCATAAAATACATTATAAACTTCTAAAAATTTCTTGTCAACGAATTAGTTAATAAAATTCAAATCAAGTTGATAAAAACACACGGCTACAAAAAACTTAAATTTTATGTCGATTTTGAATGGAAAAATGCTCACGTTTTTCGAATTTAAGATTGACATTAATTATATTAAAGAGTATAATAGATTTTAATATTTAAAATGCGATAATTATGCTTAGGAAGTGATACGGATGAAAAAATATTTTACTAGTGAAAGCGTTACGTCAGGACACCCCGATAAAGTTTGCGATAGAATTTCAGATTCTGTTTTAGATGCACTTTTAGCTATTGATCCAAATTCTAGGGTTGCTTGCGAATGTTCCGTAACAACCAATTTTTTACTAGTTATGGGCGAAATAACGTCTAAGGCAAAAATCGATATTGATGCTATTGCTCGCAAAGCAATACGTGATATAGGTTACACAGATGACGTGCTCGGTTTTAATGCTGATACAGTTCAAATTGTTCAAAAAATTAACAAGCAAAGTGCCGATATTGCGCTTGGCGTTGATAATTCAACAGAATCGGATAGTGGAGATATATTTGATAAAACAGGTGCAGGAGATCAAGGCATTATGTTTGGTTACGCTTGTAACGAAACGGCTGAACTCATGCCTATGCCCATTCAACTAGCACATAAAATGTGCAAAAAGTTGGAAGACGTTAGAAAAAACGGCACACTTAAATATTTAAGACCAGACGGAAAAGGACAAGTAACCGTTGAATATGACGACAACAATAATCCATTAAGAATTGAAGCCGTTGTATTATCTACGCAACATGATGAAAGTATTTCAACCGAACAGTTAAGGCTAGACGTTAAAAAATACGTTATTGACGAAGTGTTGCCCGTAGAATATTTAGATGAAAATACTAAATATTTTATCAATCCAACAGGTAGATTTGAAATAGGTGGACCTAACGGTGATTCTGGTTTAACAGGAAGAAAAATTATCGTTGATACGTATGGTGGAATGTGCGCTCACGGTGGTGGCGCATTTAGCGGTAAAGACCCAACAAAAGTTGATAGAAGCGCAACTTATATGGCACGCTATATTTGTAAAAATATCGTTGCGTCGGGACTTGCGGACAGGTGCGAAATTCAAGTATCTTATGCAATCGGTGTTGCTCGTCCACTTTCTGTTATGGTTGACACATTTGGGACAGGTAAACTTTCGGACGGTCAAATTGCAGACATTATTTTGAAAGAGTTTGACCTTCGTCCTGAAGCAATTATTAATAAATTACAGTTAAGAAACCCTGTTTTTACACCAACGTCATCATATGGCCATTTTGGAAATTCTACTTTCTCTTGGGAAAAAATCGACAAGGTTGATGATTTAAGAAAGTATTTTTAACATGAAATTTTTTAATAAAATCACTAAATTTTTCGATAAATATTTCTTTAACGTAAAATGGAGATGTAACGTTTGCGGAAAGGAAATATTTAAGGATGGATATTTTTGTGAAGACTGCGTAAATCAATTTCCTTTTCACACCGAAAACATCTGTTCTCATTGCGGTAGGGCAACACCATTTCCAACGTCGTCTTGTTTAAACTGCGAAAATAAATTAGTACACGTTGACAAGGCAAGAAGTTTATTTAGATACGATAAACCGATAGATGGGTTGATAATGCAACTAAAATACGGTGGAAGAAAATATATTGCGGAAACACTAATAGATTTTCTGTACGCTATATATCTAAAAAGCGATTTTGATGCAGACGTTATAACTTTCGTGCCTATGAGCAGAAAGGCTCAAAAGAGACGCAAATATAACCATGCAGAAATTTTAGCGGATAAATTTAGTGAAAAGTCTAATTTGCCTATCGTAAAATGCTTAGAAAAGATAAAAGAAACTGAAAGGCAAGCAAAATTAAAGGGTAAAGAAAGACAAATTAATTTAATAGGGGCGTTTAAGGTTGTTGACAAAGCGTTGGTAAAAGATAAATCCGTTTTACTTATTGACGACGTAACAACAACTGGCGCAACTTCTGAAATTATAGCCGAACGATTAAAGAAAGCAGGCGCTAAAAAAGTTTATTTATTAACACTAGCAAACGTTTCAATTTGTTGTTAATTTAAGGAGATATATATGGGACTCATTAGATACATTCTTGGAAGTGAAGGACGTAAAAGTCTTAAAAGACTTGATAAAATGGCGGATAAAGTTTTAGCTTTAGAACCTAAATATGCAACTTTTACCGACGAACAACTTCGCAACCAAACGAATATTTTCAAAGAACAACTTGCATCAGGCAAAACGCTTGACGATATTTTATACGACGCTTTTGCGGTAGTAAGAGAAGCAGCGTTTAGAGTGCTTGGTATGAAGCATTATAAAGTGCAAATAATCGGTGGTATTTGTTTACACCAAGGCAGAGTTGCAGAAATGAAAACGGGTGAAGGTAAAACCCTTGTTTCAACCCTTCCTGCATACTTAAACGCTTTAACAGGTTTAGGCGTTCATATCGTTACGGTAAACGATTATCTTGCATCACGTGACGCTGAATGGATGGGAAAAGTTCATAAATTTTTAGGGTTAACGGTTGGCGTTGCAATTTCAGGAATGAAAGATGACGAAAAGAAAAAGGCGTATGCTTGTGATATTACCTATGGAACAAACAACGAAATGGGTTTTGATTATTTAAGAGATAACCTTAAAACCGACCTTAATTCAATGGTTCAACGTGGTCACGTTTTTGCAATCGTGGACGAAGTGGACTCAATTTTAATCGACGAAGCAAGAACACCGCTTATTATTTCAGGTAGAGGACAAGAATCTAGTGAAAAATATATTTCTGCTAACAGATTTGTTAAAACACTTGTTTTAGATAAAGACTTCACTATTGACATCAAAGAAAAAAGCGTGCAAATAACTGAAAGTGGCGCAAAAAAGGCAGAAAATTTCTTTGGTCTTGCAAACTTTTCAGATATTGAAAACGCAAGTTTATCTCATCATATTCAACAAGCGTTAAAAGCGCACCACATATTTAAAAAAGATAACGATTACGTTGTTTCTGACGGTGAAGTACTTATCGTTGACGAATTTACTGGTCGTTTAATGATAGGAAGGCGTTATTCTGACGGACTTCATCAAGCAATTGAAGCAAAAGAAGGTGTAAAAGTTCGCAACGAAAACAAAACGTTTGCAACCATCACCTTCCAAAATTATTTTAGAATTTATAAAAAACTTTCAGGCATGACTGGTACGGCAAAAACCGAAGAAGAAGAATTCCGTTCAATTTACGATTTAGACGTTCTCGAAATTCCTACGAATAGACCAGTTGCCCGTGTGGATATGCCTGACATCATTTATAAGACTATAAAAGGCAAAAATAGGGCAATTGTTCGTGAAATTGTAGAAAAACATAAGAAAGGTCAGCCTGTACTCGTTGGTACGGTAACAGTTGAAAAATCAGAAGAAATTGCAAAACTTCTTATCAAAGAAGGAATAAAGCACAACGTATTAAATGCTAAAAACCACGCTAGAGAAGCAGATATCGTTGCTCAAGCAGGTAGATTTGGTGCAGTTACAATCGCAACCAATATGGCAGGTCGTGGTACAGACATTTTGCTAGGCGGTAACCCTGAATTCCTTGCAAAAAGAAAACTCAGAGAAGAAGGCGTTGATGATGAAAAAATTGAACTCGCAACTTCTTTCGTTTCAGATATTCCTGAAGATGTTCAAGAAATTAGAACGCACTATCAAGAAATTTATAAAAAATTCAAAGCGCAAACTGACGTTGAGAAAGAAAAAGTTATGGCAGTTGGTGGTTTGCACATTTTAGGTACGGAAAGACACGAATCACGCCGTATCGACAATCAGTTAAGAGGACGTAGTGGTCGTCAAGGCGATC